>NZ_JANIBL010000004.1 GCF_024505055.1 Methylomonas rosea | reverse complement strand
GGTCAAGAAGACGTTTATATCCTAATTTCGATTTACGCCTCAGTGCGTTCCTCGTCGATTTCCTGCATCGCTTTATTGATCCATGCTTCGGCTTCTGCATTAATATCCTTCGATTTTTTATCGACACTGCTAATAGCCGGCCCAATCTTTACCTTAATGACGCCCGGATATTTCAAAAAGCTGTTACGTGGCCAATATTCGCCGGCATTGTGCGCTAAGGGGATCACCGGAAAACCCGATTTTTGCGCCAGCATAGAGCCACCGGCATTAAATTTTTTATGCGCTCCCGGCGCCACTCTGGTTCCTTCAGGAAACACCACTACAAACAAGCCTTCCTGCAAACGCTCGATACCCTGATCGATCAGCATTTTTAACGCTTCTTTTTGATTCTGCCGATCAATCGCAATCGGCTTTAACGTCGCCAAGGCCCAGCCGCCGAATGGAATTTGCAGTAACGATTTTTTCAGAACCGCGGTTTGCGGGGAAATAAATTGCCGCAAGGCCACCGTTTCCCAGGCCGACTGATGTTTGCTGAGGATAATCGCCGCGCTATCGCGCGGAATGTTTTCCAGGCCTTCCACTTCATAACTTAAGCCGCAACACAACTTCAGCATATACAGCAGGCAGTTGATCCAAATATCGGCGATTTTATAGCGCATCGGAAACGGCAGAAAAAACCCGCCCAAGATGGCTACCCCGACAATCAGCGTCGAGAATACTATGTAAATGAACAACAATGTCGAGCCTAAATAGACTCTGAAATCAGCTTGTCGAGACGATGTGCGTGGCTGCGTCATAAAGATTATCGAAAATAGGAACGTTGAGTTGAGGATTACCAATAGCGGTTTTTTCGCCTTTCCCGGTTCTGACCAAAATCGGTTTGGCACCGGCTGACTCGGCGGCCTGAATATCGCGCAAGGAGTCGCCAATTGCATAAGTCCGGCTCAAATCGGCGTTTGTGGCGCCAGCAAAGCGCCGAAATAGTCCATCTTTGGGCTTGCGGCAGTCGCAGGAGTCGTTTGGGCCGTGTGGGCAAAAGTAAATCGCCTCAATACTTCCACCCGCCAGATCGACCAATTCATGCATTTTGGCGTGTATCGCCTCCAACGCTGCCAAATCGAATAAGCCTCTGGCAACCCCCGACTGATTGCTGATCACCACCACTTTGTAATCGTGCCGATTTAACAGCGCTATGGCTTCCAGACTGCCGGCCAGCGGCAGCCATTCTTCGGGAGATTTGATGAATGCGTCGGAATCGACATTGATAGTGCCGTCCCGATCCAGAATGACGTAACGCTCGGTCACGATTGCAATTTGGATATATCGGCGATTTTCAAGAATTGATTGGACAATTTCGCCAGCAATGCCAAACGGCTGTTGCGCAAGGCTTCGTCGTCGGTATTGACCATCACATTATCGAAAAACGCATCGACGCTATCGCGCAATTGCGCCAGTCGGCTCAATGCCTGCGGATAAGCCTGTTCGGCTAATAGCGGCAGAATGTCGGTTTCCGATTGCTCGGCAGCGGCCAGCAAGTTTTTCTCGGCCGCCTCGATCAGGGTGCCAATGTCCTCGGTAGGTGCGTGATCCGATTTTTTCAAAATATTGATGATGCGCTTGTTAGCGGCCGCCAGACTTTCCGCTTCCGGCAAGGCCCTAAAGCTTTGCACGGCGCGAATACGCAACATAAAATCCAAGGGGCTGGTCGGATTGACCGCCAATACCGCTTCGAATTCGTGGCTGGTGTAGCCTTGATCCAGGCAATAGCCTTTTAAGCGGTCGAATAGAAAACCGATCACTTTCTGTCGGGTTTCGGCCTTATTAAAGTCATGGCTGAATTGATCCAGTGCCGCGTCCAGTAGTTCCACTACATCCAAAGCAATACCGTTTTCGATCAGTACCCGCAAGATGCCCAGCGTGGCTCGGCGCAACGCATAAGGGTCTTTATCGCCGGTTGGGATCAAGCCGGCGCTGAAAATGCCGGCCAGGGTGTCTATTTTTTCCGCCAGCGCCAACACCTGGCCGATTGCGCCGCTCGGTGTCGCGCCGCCGGATTGTTTGGGATAATAATGCTCTTCCAAAGCCAATGCTACGTCGGCATGTTCGCCATCGGCCACAGCGTAATAACGACCCATCGTGCCTTGCAGATTGGCGAATTCGCCGACCATATTGGTCATCAAATCGGTTTTAGCCAACAGTGCGGAGCGCTTGGCTAATTCGACATTGGCGCCAAGTTTTTCGGCGATCAAAGCCGCCAGATTAGCGACGCGTTCGGTTTTGTCGAACAAAGTGCCCAGATCTTTTTGAAAGACGATGCTTTTCAGGCTCTCGACCCGCTCGGCCAACGATTGCTTTCTGTCCTGTTTCCAGAAAAACTCGGCGTCGACCAGACGCGGCAACACCACGCGTTCATTGCCTTGACGGATGGACTCCGGGTTGGAACTTTCAATATTGGCGAAGGTAATGAAATGCGGTAACAAACGGCCAGCAGCATTTTTAACCGGAAAATATTTCTGGTTGGCCTGCATCGTGGTGATCAATACCTCCTGCGGCAACTCCAGAAAACGCGCGTCGAAATTACCCACGACCGGTACCGGCCATTCGTTTAATGCCGCCACTTCTTCCAGCAAGTCGTCTTCGATATGGGCGATACCGCCAACGTTGCTGGCAGCTTGATTCGCGGCGTCGCGGATGATGGTCATGCGTTCGTCGAAGTCGGCCAGCACCTTGCCATACTGTTTCAGAATATCCAGATATTCGTGCGGACTGCCGATGCTCAAATCCAGTGGCGAATGGAAACGATGGCCACGGGTGACGCGGCCGGTGGTGCGGCCGAGAATGTCGGTGATCAGAATTTCGGAGCCAAACAGCAATACTGCCCAATGTACCGGCCGAGCAAATTCGGCATCGAAACTGCCCCAACGCATACGTTTGGCAATCGGCAAATTGTTCAGGCTTTTGCGGATAATGTCCGGAATTAACTCGGCAGTGGCCTGGCCTTTAACCGCCTGTTTGAAGATCAGCCAAGAACCCTTGTCGGTTTCTAGTTTCTCCAATTCCTCAAAGCTGGCACCGCAACTGGCGGCAAAACCCAGCGCCGCCTTGCTCGGCGAACCATCGGGGGCGTAAGCAGCCTGAATTGCCGGACCGCGTTTTTCCACGACCTTGTCGGTCTGGAAGGTTTGTAAATCGTCGATCAACACTGCCAAGCGGCGCGGCGTGGCGTAGGCGCGGCCTTGGTTGTAGCTCAAACCGGCTTCTTGTAAGCCGGCCAGAATGTTGTCCAGCAAGGCCTGGCTGAGTTTTTTCAAGGACTTCGGTGGTAACTCCTCGCAGCCCAGTTCGAACAATAAATGATTGGTCTCGGTCATGTTACGCTCCCTGTCTGGCGAGGATCGGAAAGCCCAGCGCTTCCCGGCGGTTGTAATAAGCTTCGGCGACCGATTTGGCCATGTTGCGTACCCGTAAGATGTAACGTTGCCGCTCGGTGACCGAAATGGCGTGGCGGGCGTCGAGCAAGTTAAAGGAATGCGAAGCTTTCAATACCATTTCATAAGCCGGCAACGGCAGGTTTTTCTCCAGCAACATCAGGCATTCGCGTTCGTAGGTATCAAAGCATTGGAACAGGAAATCGACATTGGCGTGATCGAAGTTGAATTCGGACATCTCGACTTCGTTTTGATGGAATACGTCACCGTAAGTGACCACGCCTTGCGGGCCGCGCGTCCAGACCAAGTCGTACACAGACTCCACGCCTTGCAGATACATGGCGATTCGCTCCAGGCCGTAGGTAATCTCACCGCTCACCGGCCGGCATTCCAGGCCGCCGACTTGTTGGAAATAAGTAAACTGCGTGACTTCCATGCCGTTCAGCCAGACTTCCCAGCCTAGGCCCCAAGCGCCTAAGGTTGGTGATTCCCAGTTGTCTTCCACAAAACGAATGTCGTGCTCCAACAAATCCAGGCCTAAATGGCGTAAAGAGCCCAAGTACAATTCCTGAATATTGTCCGGCGAGGGCTTCATAATCACCTGAAATTGGTAATAATGCTGCAGGCGGTTGGGGTTTTCGCCGTAACGGCCGTCGGTCGGGCGGCGCGAAGGTTGCACATAAGCGCTGTTCCAAGGCTCGGGTCCGATGGCGCGCAAGAACGTGGCGGGGTGGAAAGTACCGGCGCCGACTTCCTGATCCAAAGGCTGCAATAACACACAACCCTGATTCGACCAGTATTCCTGCAAGGTCAGAATCAGGCCCTGAAAAGTAGAGACATCGTTTTTGCTAATCGACACGTCGGGAGCCACTTGATAGATAAAAAATATACTTATTGTACCTGAAAAGCGGTCGCCAGACAGGCGTCAAGGGGCTTTATAGAATCCTGCCCATGCCTGCTAACATTGCTCCACGCAGGCGAAATCCGAGAATGAAACCCCTCTGGCCTCGTCATAAGACGGAGCACCATATCGCAATGCAGCAGACTTACTCGGCCGCCAACAATAGCGCTTTCCCGGTCAATGACATTCAGCCAATATTCCTTCTCCTCCAATAACCAGTTAAGATCACCGCCTATAAAATAATAACTATAAAAATAAGAGGGTCGATTATGCAAAACCCCAGCCGGAATATTCCGGGTTACCGACCGCTAAAACGCCTGCGTACCGCACTGGCCATCGCCCAAGGCGCGGGACTGTTATCGACCTTGCTGCAAGAGCTGGAAATCACCGTCTCGCACGATCAGACCAAGCGCGTCACTTATATGACCGGCTTGTACTCGCGTATTCACCGAGAGATGTTTAGCGATTGGAAGGAACAGCCCACCGTCACTCATCGGCCCGGCACGATGCCGGATGCCGGCAAACGCAAACAGTTTCGCGAGGCGATTGAAAGGCTGGTGCTGGACGGCGACAGCAATGCCGACACGGCGATTTTCGATAATAACGGCTTTGTGATTCATAGCGACGACATCGCCGAGCGGTTGGCCAGCTTCTATCATTCCTTGAGGGTGATTCGGCCGTATGGCTACGGCAACCGAATGACGCTGGATTTTTTCATAACCGCGTTGGGCAATCTGCCGGCCTTTAAAGCGGTTTACGAACAAGGTGTCGACTTTCGCCGCCTAACTGCCGATGACGCTTTAGTCCTGCACGATCACGGCAGCCAACACCGGGCGCTGAGCCGCGCCTTTGCCCATGCGCTCGATCCTAAACGGATTAAAAGCCTGCATAACCATGCCAACCGCTACGGCAAATGGCCGGAGAACAAACGCTTTTTACTAGGCATTCCGTTTCTGTCGCATATCACCGGCGATGGCGTGGAATGTCTGATCACCGTGACTGGCGGTCTGGTGCCATTGAGCAGCATCACCGCCGAGCAACTTATTGCTGGCCAACATTTTGCCGACAATCCCTTAAGCGTATCCGAACACATCATCGGCTATCTGCCGGGCACCGAAGATTTGCGCGCCCCCGGCAAATTCGAGATTGATGCCATCCCCATTCGCGAAGACGGTGTCGCCCCTTTGTTTTGCTTGGACGTGAACATGCTCACCGGCTTGCGCTCCCCCAGCCAGGCCGAGTTGATCGATTTATTGAAGCAATGCGCCGGCGAGCAAGCCAATTTATTTTTATTGGCGGACAACGAAACCTTAAAACAAAGAATGCTGGTCGCGGCCCGCAACGAAACCCGCCTGCGCCGCACCGTGGAAATTGCCTACGAACGTTTGGCTAAGATTACTCGGATTTTATTGGCGGCCAGGGATGCGATTTTTGCCGGCAAAACCCCAGCGGACCAACCGCACTTTTTGATGAGCATGGGCGGTGCCGGCGCCGGTAAAACCGCAGTCGAGGAAATCGCGACGGCACTGTGCGGCGACAATTTTGTCATCGCGTCCCTGGACGAATTCAGAAAGCTCAGCGATTTGTACCGCTTGTTGACTGCTGCCAACCACCACAGCGACGACTACGTTTACGTCGAACCCTTCGCCAATCGGCTGCGTGACTTGGTGGCGCAACAGGCCCGTGAGTTGCGGATCAATATTCTCTACGACGGCACCGGCATTCCCTATTATCCGCGCTATTCGACTGCGATCAAACATTTCCAGGCCGCCGGCTTTCGCACCCAGATCGCCGCCGTCGATGCGTTTTTGGTGAAGCCGGTCGGCCGGGAACTGGAGCTGTCGCGTTCCGGCGTCATCGGCAGCGTCAAATCGCGCTTTGAAGCGACGGGTCGCGCCTTGCCCTGGGTGGTCACTATCGACAAACACATCCGTTCGCCGCAAGAATTCCTGAATGCCTTGGAGGACACTGCGGTGGCAAAAATTTCGCTGTTTGCCAACGACGGCGAGCGTGACCGGCATTATCTGGTCGCGGAAAGTTTCTTGCTTAGCGATGCCGAACTGGAGCAATTGCAACAGCAGCAACTGGCCGGCAACTTGGTCGAGCATTCCCTGGGATTGATCCGCCGGCATCCGGATTCAGTATTGAAAAGTCTGGCGGGCATTTGCGACACCAAATTGGCGGCGCTGATCGCCCGCAACCCGGACTTGAGCGAAGATAATGTGGGCTATTTAATCTACAAAGGCAGCGAGGGCAATCGCGTGTTGCTGGTTTACCACCTGCGGCGCATGATCGACTTTGTGGAAAAACGCCAACTCAATCCCAATGCATCCGGCGAAGAAGGCTTGTTGCACAAGCCGGTGGCGCTGGCGTTCCATGTCGATCCGAATGCGAAAGACGCTTGGGTTACCCGTTTGCAAGGGACTCTCGAATAACTTTATCCTTCCTTACTGCCCTTTTGGGAGGGTTGTGAGTGAATTGCTAAGACTATAGAATCAAGCATCGCTTTTAAAATCATGAGAGACCTTGTAATGAAATCGTTCGTCTTAACCAAATCGTTAGTAGCTGCTGGGGTATTGCTTTTATCCAGCACCCAGGCCTTTGCGTCGCCCATAAGCTTGGGTTTTACGCGTGTTACCAGTAATAGCAGTCAAGACGTGGCTAGTCAGTTGCATGTCGAGGTATTTAATCAGGCCGATGCTCTTTCGTTATTGAGCGAAAGTATCGGCGTAAATGATGTGTTATTCACGTTTAAAAACACAGTTGGCATTGCTTCCAATATCGCCGAAATCTATTTTGACGACGCTAATTTTCTGCTTTCTCAATACGCTCCTTTTCTGCAGTTAGGTGGGACGACTGATTTCGGCACCACCCTGAACCCAAGCAATTTGCCTGGCGGCAACTCAATGGCTATTCCTTTTGTTGCAAGCTCTGGTTTTGGTGCGGATGTTAATCCGGGCAATCCTAGCAAAGGGATCAACGCCAGTAACGATTTGCTGGGTATTCGTATAGCCTTGCAAAACGGCGTTAGCTTTTTGGACCTTGGTCATGGCCTGCAAGACAACGCTTTACGTATCGGCTTACATGTCAGATCAATTGGTGCGCAAGACGCAAGCGATTCATTTGTTAGCAACGGTGATACAGCCGGCGGTGGCGGTTTAGGTTCTCCGGTACCGCTGCCAGCGGCGGCCTGGATGTTCTTGACTGGTGTGGTTGGCTTTTTGGGTGTGCAACGCCGCCGGACTGCGGTTTAATCCCGACCATCGGATAATCAGCTCAGCTATTAAAGTCGCCTGCCTTTTGCCGTTTACCTCTTGATGATGAAAATCCCCCGCTCCAGCCGGAACGGGGGATTTTTTTTGCGCCAAAATAGGGTCTGTCCAAGTTATGCAGAACAACCGGCAGTTAGATTTGCCGTTAGCCGATTTGCTTGCTACATTTCCAACACTTACTAAATCCGGTAGCCCGAGGAGGCCTTGATGCGGATACCCCTCTTGTTCGATATCCGCTGGTTGGGCGGTATTGCCGCCGTGCTGTTGGCTTTATCGGCTCAAAGCCGCGCTGCGCCTAGCGACGACCCGGACATTCTGGCCCGGCGCGGTCAACAACATCCTTTGTCAACCGCACCCACCACAGCACCCACCCTGACACTTAGCAAGCCGGCCGGCGGCTGGACCAGCGGCTTGCAGATTACCGTGGCCGGCACTTGTTCCGACGCAAGCGCCGATCCCATCGTCGTCAATATCAACGGTGTGCGTTACTACGTGCGCAATGCCAACGGCAGCTTTTCCCGTGCATTTCCGGCCGCGAAGGGCAAAAACACCGTGATTGCCGAATGCGCCAACAGCGCCGGTATTGCCAAGGCTTCCACCACAGTCGATGCGGTGATTGCTTCGATTGGTTTAAAAGTGGTCCTCACCAGCGATAGCGATGGCGTGTATACCGATTTGCATATCTACGAACCGGACAACAGTCACGTCTATTGGGCCGATACCAATTCCAACAGCGGCGGCATCTTCTTTTTAAATCAAAACGGCGACAATTTCGACCAAGCCGGCTATGGGCCGTATCTTTACGTGCACCCGGCCCCGCCGCTCGGCGTGTTCCGCATCGACACCAATTACTGGCCGGGTGGCGCGGTGCAGCATACCCTGGCGAATTTGGATATTATTCTCGACGAAGGCTTACCCACGGAAAGCCGACGCCGGGTGCAAAAGCCGCTGGCTCGGCCCGGCGAAACCAAAACCCTGGCTTATGTGGTGATCCAAGGCAACCGCCAGCCGGCAAAAATTTACGTACCCGGCCAGGACGCCGAGCGGGACATGCCAATAGAAGTAAAGGAATACATCAAACACGAACCCAAGCGGGAAGGTGAAGCCGAGGACAGTACGGAGGAGTTGGGCTATCTGGAGCCGTCTGCATCGGGAAATAACGCAACTCCCTCTGCTGTAGAAGAACTTGCCGCACAAACTAAAATAGAACCCTCTCCCTCCGGGAGAGGGCAGGGTGAGGGTTTGCAAATAAATGCTTTACCTTATTTGACCCCCCTCACCCCAACCCTCTCCCGCGGAGAGAGGGAGCTGTCACAACAGCCCGAAGAGGGCGGTGGTGTGGAGCATGTAAACAGGCAAGCCTACTTGCTACCGCAAGACGCCGATGCGTTGCGCCAAGTCGTCACCGACGTAGCCTTACTGCAAGCCCGCAAACTTAGTCCGCTCTGGGAGCCTAAACAACGCGATTGCGCCGGCCTGGTACGTTTTGCTTACCGCACCGCTTTAGAGCCACGCGACGCCGCGCGCACCGCCAAGCTTGGTGTGCCGGCCAAACTGTTGCTGCCGCCCCTATCCGAGCAGGCCCGCAAAGCCATACCCGACTACCCGCAAATCTGGCAAACCGGCTTGAATAACGGTCAACCGCGCTACGGTCATTTTGCCGATGCCGAAACCCTGATCGGCTACAACTTCCGCTTGAAATCCCGCAATTTGGCGGCGGCGCAAAGCGGCGACTTGTTGGTTTATCAAAAACCCTTGATCAACGACGAGCCCTACCATTTGATGCTGTTCGCCGCCGGCCATCCGGAAAATCTGGCCGTGTATCACAATGGCGCGCAGGGCGAAGAGGCTCAAGTGCGGGTGGTCAGCGTCGCCGAATTATTGCAATCGCCCGATCCGGTGTGGATCCCCCGCCCGGAAAATCCCTATTTCCTTGGAGTGTACGAATGGAACCGCTTAGCCCCGCAAAACGCCTGACCGTGATTGCCTCGGCGGCGGTGCTGGCCGTCACCGCTGGCGTGGTCGCCTATCAGGATTATTCCCGGCAACCCTTAAGCCGTTTGATGCGCACCGGTCTGCCCTTGCTGGACTTGACCGTGAAATTGCGCGATTCCGCCGATAACGACCTGGACGCCAGCACTTCGCTGGTAGGCAGCAACGACGAAGTTTCTTCTGGCGACGAGCATTGCCCGGCCTTGACCGGCGGCGATGTTGGCTCGGCGACCGCCGTGGATGTGACCGTGCAGCGGCCCGCGGATTGTCCTAAGCAGGCGACCTGGTACGTGAAGAAACATCCGGTGGCCTTTACCCTGAACTTCAATCAAGGTGTAGCGTTTTTAAACTGGTGGGATACCCAGCCGCAAGTGCACAGTTTGGTCGGCAATCGTTTCGTGCAGGGCCTGTTTTTCGGCGTGTTGCAAAGCCTGAAAGTCAAAGCCGAGCAACTCAATCTCGATGGCCTGCAGGGCGAATTTCTGGCGCAATTACTGCGCGATGCGGTCGCTGCCAATGCCGAACTGCATTACGACATGGCCCATGCCAACCAAGGCTGGGTGATCAGTTATTCGCGTACCGACAGCCAGTTTGCCGATCAAGCCATGCCCGCCTTGGCCGGCGTGTTGGCTAGCAGCGGTTACCGACTCAACAAACTGCCGGAACCGATTCTGGAAACCCGCATCGGCTTGCAAAAACTGTTTTTTACCCAATTCCGCGAGCGGATTTATCTGGCGCAAAGCCTGGAAGCGTTATTGAATGTGATCGACAGCATCGCCCCGCAAAGCCGCCGCAGCGATGCGCCGCTGAGTTTGACGCTACGCAGCGAAGCCTTTATCGATAATTTATTACCGGTGCTGACCGGCGCGCCCACCTATCCGTTGCAATGGGATTTTGCCTTAAAAGACGGCCAACTGGGGACGCTGAATCTGCCGGCGGCGGCTTGGCAAAGCCAATTACACGGACAATTGTTTGAAGGCGTTTTAGCCAGCATCCCGCATGATGCCTTTGCCGGCGTCGCTGCCAGCCTGGCCTTATCGCCTGATTTAACGACAGAAAACTGGCAAACACTGGCAGCAAACGGCCCGTCTACCCAGTCTCCCGGTGCGGAACCGGCCGGCGTGGGTTTGGTTTGGGATTTCACCGCCGACAGCCCAACCGGCGCGGTCGGCATCATCGTCGCCAATCCCCAGCAGCCGCAAGCCAGCGCCGCGTACGCGCAATATTTAAAAGACCCGGACTTGGGTGCGGAATGCGCCGGCGGCAGTTTGTTCCTAGCCGCCAGCTCGGAAAGCCTGCTGACCCGGATGAAAGACGCCTGCAACAAACAGTCCTTAAGCCCCTTGGATTGGCAACGCGGCATCGAAAAACCACGCTGGCAATCCGCGCAACTAACCGCTTTCGTCAACCCCGGCGCGGCGGTGCGCGAACTATTCTTGGCCGGTGGTGCGGGTAACGCGCAGGAAGCCAATGAGTTTGCCCCGCGCTGGCAGCAAGACTATGAAGCCGCCAAGGCCGCGATGCGGCAGGAGGGGGATAAATTGTTTTATGGCTTGCCGATTTTGAGTTATGCGGGAAGGGTTGAGGGGGATTCTGGGGCTGTTTTGGCAGGTAAGTTGGTAGCTCAGGAAGGTGGGAAATGAGTGGGTTTTTGATCTTGCTTTGTAGTTGGGTTTGGCGTGTTTTTGAGTTGTTTGGGAGAGGTGTCGCTAACGCGACGGGTGTTTTAATGTCGGTTCGCGGACCGACAGCCGCGATACTTTTCTTTGCTTGGCCAAAGAAAAGTATCCAAAAGAAAAGCCACCCGGATGCCGCTTTGATCCTGCGCGCCAAAGCTTTTGCCGAGGGTTTTCGGAAGGGGCTTCCTAGCCCCTCCGAAAACGAGCGGCATCCCTGCCGCTCCCCTATCGGGCTAATCTCGGCAAAAGCTTCGGTGCTCGGCGCGGCATACGGGACAAATACATCACCCTTTTCAGAGCCCTGGATTTAAAAACCGGACAATAATAAAAAATTTACTAATTGCATATTTTGATTTTCATGCTATTCCGAATTCATATTTTAGCTTTCATTATTTGTACATGTACACTGAGCTATGCGGCTTTATTTTGGTCAGATTTATTCCTTTTTTCGAAAACATTTCGTCCTCCCGAATGGACTAATTTTTTTTCTTTCCCTATTGACGTTCCAAAATATGCTGCATTTTTATGCCTAATACCTTTGGTATTGACATCTACTACTCTAAAGTCGGCTTGTATATCCACTGGCATTTCCCTCGTTATTGTTCCGATAGCGGCACTAATAAAATATGCTCTTGACCCAAAACATCAAGATGAGTCGTTAATACCAAATCTAATTTTTCATTACTTTTGGGTTATTGGTTATGACTGTCTCATTCCTGTTATTTTGTTGCTCGCTATTCGAGCTTTATTATTTAAAGAAAAGTAGGCTCTAGATGAGAAATGCTTTCATCAAAACAAATCCAGTTTTGGCAAAAAACTTAATTCCCAAAACAGGCACTTTAAAAAGAATTTGCCAAATATCGGCAGGGTTACCCCCGTATGCCGCGCCGAGCACCGGAGCTTTTGTCGAGAATAGCCCGTTAGGGGAGCGGCAGGGATGCCGCTCGTTTTCGGAGGGGCTGGGAAGCCCCTTCCGAAAACCCTCGGCAAAAGCTTCGGCGCGCAGGAAACAAGCGGCATCCGGGGCGCCTTTTCTTTGGATACTTTCTTTTGGCGATGCAAAAGAAAGTATCTCGGCTGTCGGGCCGAGACCCGACACCAAAACATCCGTCGCGACAGCGACACCAATTCCAAACAGCCTGATAGCAATCTTCAGTCACCTAATTCTGCTAACGGCATTACTAATACCAATAAGCGCCACCGCTGGCAGCCCATTCTACCTAACCGCCGAACGCAGCTTCACCAACACCGAAGCTCCCAACATCCGCCTGGATTACACCCTCACCGACCAGCCGATGCTGATCCGGGTGTTGAAAGCCAATAACTTGGAAAGCTTCCTGGACGGCCAGTTCAACGTCAGCCGCAGTTACGAGCAGCCGGTCAGCGAACTGAATCCCGGCCATTATTTCGCCAAGGGTCTGAACAACGCGCAATCGCCGTTAAAGCTATTGCGCGGCATGCTGGATGTCGAGTTTCGCAAATCCTTGAAAGAAACCAACTTCAGCGGTTCGGTACTGACCGTGACCGAAAAGCCACTGGTGGCGGTGCCGCAGCAGGTTTTGGTCGCAGCACCTAAGGGTTTTACCGTGGTGAGAGAGAGCTATCTGGATTTGCTGCGCAACGGCCAGCAAACCCACGACTTGGGCTGGTGGTTTAACGAAGATAACTGGAGCGAGCATCGCTACAAAGTCCGCCAAGTGGCGCTCGATCCGCTGCCGGATGGCATTTATTTGCTGCAAGCGGTGCAAGGCAAGAATGAAGCGCAGTGTTTGATTCAGGTCAGCAGCTTGGCGGTACAGGTCAAGCAATCCAGCGAGCAGTTGTTGGTGCGGGCGATGAACCGCGATTTACAGCCCTTGGCCGGCGCCAAAGTCAGTTACCGCGATGGCCGTGGCCATTGGCAAACCTTGCCTGCCAGCACCAACGCCGCCGGAGAACTGAGCTTTAACAATCCGGATGGGGTGCTGGACGGCAAATTACTGGTGCGGGTGGATGCGCCGGCGGCCAAACCGGGTGAAGCGGCGCGCACCGCGCTGACCGCCACCGACTTCCTGCCGACGCAGGCCAAGGACGACGCGGTATTTGTGATGACCGACCGGCCGATCTTCAAGCCCGGCGAGACTTTTTTCTACAAAGGCATCGTGCGCAATTTGCAGGACGGCCAGTTGCGGATTCCAGATTTTCAATCCAAACAAACCGATGTCTCACTGATTCGCGCCGACGGCAACGCCACCGGTTTGCAAGGTCAAACCCAGCTCAGCGATTTTGGCTCGTTTTCAGGCAGTTTCGATCTCGATCCCAGCCAGACGCCGGGTTTGTATCGCTTGCTGGCAGAGATCGACCACAAAGCCTACGGCGGCGAGTTCCGGGTACGCGATTACATCAAACCGACGTTTTACCTGGAATGGCTGGATCGCAGTCCGGTGGTGCAAGCAGGTCAACCGTTTAAACTAAAATTCCGCGCCAAACGCTACAGCGGCGGCGTGCCGCAGAACGTCAAATTCGAAGTATTTTTGTACCGGAAAAAGTTCGAAGCGCCGCAATTTGTCACCGAAGCTGGCGCCGGTTTGTCTGCCGGCAACGATTATTTCGGTCAGGTCAAATCCGCCGCGCCGTTGACGCAACCGCAGCGGCTATATAGCTCTATCGAAGAACGCCAGGCTGTTGATGCCAGCAACCCCTGGGAAACCGCCGCTAAGCTGGATGAAAGCGGCGACGGCAGTTTCGAGTTTACCGTGCCGGCCGCCGACCAGGAAAAGCCTGATCAGGAATGGATTTATTCTTTAATGGTACGGGCCCAGGATGTGGCGGGCGGCAATGCGATTTTGACCGACAGCATCTACGCCACCTTGTCCGAAGCGCAACCGGCAGTGCGTTTTAACAAAACCGTGGCGGCGGTCGGTGATCAGGATTTGCAACTGCTGCTGCAATCCAGTTACGCCGACGGCAAACCAGCAGCCAAGGCCGGCGGCGTGGTCGATGTAATGCTGGAACAACCCGGCAGCGGCAAGCGCAGTTTGGTGAAGCTGGATTTTGTCACCGACGAGCGCGGTCAGCAAAAGCTGACCATTCCGGCCTTGAAAGAATTTGGCCGGCTGACTGCCGTGGCGCGTTTGGAAAATCTGGATGGCCGTAACTTAAACCATCCGGCCAACTCCCAACCCAGTACCTTAATCGTGGCCGGCAACGGCGGCGAAGCGGTAGCGGATAATCCGGAATTGGAACTGTACACGCCCACCACCATCCTTAGCCCCGGCGAACAAGCCAAGGTGTTTGCCTTATTACCCAAGGCCTGGGGCAATAATGAGAGCGGCGCGATTTGGGAGACCGTGGCTGGCGCGCGTTTGTTTGACAGCCGCAGCGCGCAAGCTCAAGGCCGAAGCCGCTGGTTTGAAGTGACCGCCAAACCCGAATATGGCACTGGCTTTTACCACACCGTGACCGTGCCGGTGGCCGGCGGCAAGTACAAGGAGCAGACGCTGGGTTTTAGAATCGTGCCTTGGGAGAAGCGTTTGCAGATTGCCATCGAGCCGGAAAAAGCCGAAACCGAGCCGCTGAAACCGACCAAAATCAAGCTGCAAGTCAAGCGCGCGGACGGCAGCCCGGCAGCGAATACCGAAATCGCGGTGTCCATCGTCGACCGCGCCGTGTATGCGGTGCAGGCCGAATTCCGTCCCGGCATTTTCGACTTTTTCTATCCGCTGCAACGCAGCAATTTAGCGACCTTCTATTCCGACGATCTGCAAGGCTACGGTTACGCCGATTTGCTGCGTAAACCCAATTTCTCGCTCAGCGCTTTGAAAAGCCAAAGCAAATTGGCGAAAAAAGCCATGCGCGATACCGCCGGTTGGTTTCCGCACGTGATTACCGATGCCAAAGGCAATGCCACTATCGACGTAGACATGCCGGCCAACGTGACTGAATGGCTGGTCACAGCGGTCGCCAGCGACAAGGACGGCCGTATCGGCGAAACCACCGGCCAATTCCGTAGCGTCACCGACGTGGCGGTGGACATGGTCGGGCCGCAGTTTTTGCGGCAGGGCGACGAAGTGGACGTGGCAGTGAAACTGACCAATCACTTGGCCCAGCCGGTGAAACTGACCGGCAACATCAGTTTGCCGGACGTTTTGCCTTTGCAAAGCGGCGAAACAGAACCGCAAGCTGAACTGGCGGCTAAAGCCGAGCAATTGTGGCCGTTACGCTTGAGTGCCAACGACCGGCAAGGTGCGCCAGGGCTGAAAGTGGCTTTGACCGCGCCGGCTGGGGTACGGGTCGGCGGCGCCGAGGAATTCGAAATTCCGTTAAAAGCCGCCGCGCTGCCACAGGTTTATAGCAGCAGCCAGCAGGACAATCTGCTACGTCTTGATTTGCCCGCGCAATCTCAGCCTCGGCAAGTAACAGTGCGGGTCAATTCCGGTCTGCTGGGAGCTGCGCTGCAAGCGGCGTCTATGCTGGTGCAATATCCTTATGGTTGCACCGAGCAACTGGCGCATAGCACCGTGCCGAATCTGGTGTTACTGGATTTGATCGAGCGCGCCGGTCTGAAACCCGAGCAATTAGGGCCGTTGGAAAAGACTCTGCAACGCGCCAAGCAAAACGCGGCATTGGGTGTGCGTAAACTGATTCAAAACCAGAAAGCCGATGGCGGTTTTGTCTTGTGGTCCAGCGACAGCCAAGCCACCGTGCCGGTGACTTTGATTGCGCTGCAGGCCTTGAAATACGCCAACGATTTGCAACTAGAAGGCTTGAATAACGCCTATTTCAAAGGCATGGATTGGCTGAACAATCACGCCGAAGGCGGTGCCGTTGTGGATGGGTTTGTGTTGAGCGGCTTTGCGACGGTCGGTTATGCCTATAACGCGCCGTGGCAGCAGCAGGCCGATTTTGTCGAAAAAGTGCTTGCTGACGCTAAGGCTGGCGCGGGTGATTTGATCGCCGCAGTGCGTATCGTCAAGGCTTACGAAAATCAAAACTGGCATAGCTTTAATCAACAGTTTAAAGATCGGCCGCAGTTGAAAAACGATTTGGTCAAACGCTTGCAACTGGCGCTGGATGCTTTGGATCCGGCCGCATATCAGCAACAGCTCAGCGAGTTGTATAACAGCTTGGGCTTTGGTTTTGGAGTGCCGAGTTTGATTTCGGCTGGCCTGGGTACCTTAAACGATGCCCAAGCCTTACCGCCAGCCTTGGAAGCCAAGCTGAAACGCGGGTTATTGCAAGCCCAGCAAAACGGCTACTGGCAATCGACTTACGATACCGCGCTGGTGATTTTCAACAGCCGGGAATTGCTCAGCAAGGAAGCGGCGGCAGCGGCCAAGCAGAACGCCCGCAGCATTTCGGTTAGCAGCAAGGACGGCTTCACGATGGGTGCGTTGCAACGCATCCCCGGCGGTTATCTAGGCAACTTCAACCGGTTTGGCGATAGCCCGGACCTCAGCGAAATTCATCTCGTCGAGTTGAATGCCGACGAAATCGCCAGCGCCACAGTCGCTGTCGACGTGCCCTATTCAGCCGTCGCCGCCCGCGCCGCCGGTTTGGAGGTGCAACGCAGCTTCCGCCGCATCACCGCCAAGGGCAGCGAGTTGATCGATATGAGCGAGGCCTTGAAACCCGGTGATGTGGTGGTCAGCGAAGTGCGCGTCAAACGCAGCGCCGACGCTGGCAGGCCGACACCCGGCAGCGAGTTTGTGGTCATCGAAGACGGCATCCCCAGCTTGGCGGAAGGTCAGGAAAACGACGAAACCTACCTGGCCGACGCCAAAATCCAGCCCAAGGACGACAGTTACTGGGCCAACATCAAGGAAACCCAACGCTACCCGGACCGGATCATCCGCGTCGCCAAGTTACAAGCTGGCGGCGAACTGACCTTGTATCAGGTTTGGCGCGTCGCTAGAGTCGGTAGCGCGTCGATTCCGCCAGCTAGCGGGTTTGATATGTATAACGAGGCGGTGCAGGGGAATAGTTTGGCGGGGCGGGTGAGTGTTAAGTAGGGCGGATACCGTTACGCGAGCCGCAGGTCTCATTCTGCGGACCCGCTAGCGGGTTTCGTTTTAAAAGTTGTACTGAGTTCATAGCGATGTAACCCTTTGGCTTGGGATTGACATAACCGAGATTAACATGAATTTGAATACAACATTACGGACAGTAATAAGATGCGATGCCTGCTGGTTATTGCGCCTTACGGTTATTTGGATGTTGTCGATTGGAAGTTGCCCCGCAAAATCTCCCCCTAGATTGATTTTTGACAAGCACGGCGTCCAAAGTGCTGCGTGGCTTAATTATCAAATCGAGCTCTATGCGGATGGAACATTGCATTATCACGGCATTGACGATGTCAATGTTATCGGTGACCGCTATGGCAAGATAAAACCTAAAAAGGTGCAATATCTGGTCGATCTCTATCAAAAACTATATCAAAAACGCCAGCAAGCACTTTCCGAGTTTATGGCGCGCTACGACAACCGGCATAATTTAAGCCAAGATGAACAATATCATCTGGAACGGTATAAAAGAGACTATATCGACGATAGGGATTGGGCTACCTCCATAATCTATAATAATGGCAATGAAACTAGCAAAATCGCACCTGTAGCGGTTCATCTTGATGAGTTTCTAGGCATTCTCAACGACATGATTAATCTGGAGCGCTGGATATGTTTTCCAAAATCCCATCCTAGGCGTAAATACTGCCCAGTTTTAAACCACTCCTCCAATTATCAATTACTAATGGATTATATTAAATGACTACGAATTATCAACGTGATAAGCCGCACTCATAGGGTGCAATAGGCGTTAGCCGTATTGCACCGAGTGTTGGCCTTCGAATTGGTGCAATACGCTAACGCTATTGCACCCTATACTATCCGACCGGGTAATATAAAAGCGTAATATTCTGTAACCCTATATCTTTTACATCTTGCGTCGGATATGGATCGCTTATGTCCAACTATCGCCGTTACCGTATTCCTGGCGGGACTTATTTTTTTACCGTCAATCTGCTGGAACGTCATTCCAACGACCTGCTGGTTCGGCATATCGATACGCTTCGAGAGGTTGTTAAGCATACCCGTAAACGTTGGCCGTTTCACATCGATGCCTGGGTGGTTTTGCCGGATCATTTGCATTGCGTTTGGACACTACCTGAAGGCGACGAGGATAACGCTAACCGTTGGCGAGTCATCAAACAAGCATTTTCCAAAGCTTTGCCCGCCACGGAAAAGCGGTCCGCCTCTCGAATTACCCGAGGCGAACGAGGCATTTGGCAACGTCGATTTTGGGAGCATATGATCACCAATGAAGCCGATTATGCGGCCCATATCGATTATTGCCACATCAATCCGCTAAAACATGGTTTGGTTAAACATGTTAACGATTGGCCGTATTCGACATTTCATCATTACGTGGCGCTTGGGCTATATCCAAGCGATTGGTCGAGTGACTCGGGTTTCCTGGGCGTCGATGAAGAATGGCATTAAGCCCTTAATTAAATAGGGTGCAATAGCGATAGCGTATTGCACCGATTCGAAGGCTAACGCTTGGTACAATACGGCTATCGCCTATTGCACCGTATGCATTATCAAACGATGAATAAGGCCCGACCGCGATAAATCAAGCAAAATCCCCGTAAAACCCCTAAGATCGAACCATTCCGGTTAACCACTTCCCAACCCCCATGAAAAACCACCACCGATTGCTACTTAGCTTGGTACTAGGCGCTTGCGCCGGGTTGATATGCCATGGTTTTGCCGACAACGATGCGTTGCAAATTTTTAACCAATACTTGATGGGGCCCATCGGCCAGATCTTTCTGCGGCTGATTTTCATGATCGTGGTGCCGATGGTGATGAGCGGTTTGATGCTGGGGGTGTATCAACTCAGCAATCATCACGGTTTGGCGCGGGTCGCCCAGCGTACTTTGTTTTTTACCCTATTGGCCAGTTCGGCGTCGGTAGCGGTGGGGATTTCGCTGGTCAACTTGGCGCAGCCGGGCGTGGGGCTGGATATTTCGCAGATGTTGGGTGATAACGGTGGTGTGAATAAAATTCAGCAAAACGTCGCTCAAGCCAAGCCGGTGGTGCAATCCTTGTTGGAGATCATTCCCAAGAACCCCTTCGCCAGCGCCACCCAGGCGTTGGAAGGCGAGATGCTGTCATTGATGTTTTTTTCGTTGGCCTTCGGCGCGGCGTTGGCGGCGACTATTGGCGACAAGCCGTCGCGCTGGGTGGAATTATTGGAAGAAACCTATGCCGCTTGCCTATTGGTAGTTGATACTGCAATGAAGCTGGCGCCGATTGCGGTGTTTGCGCTGGTGTTTCAATCGACTTTCAAGTTTGGGCATCACATTTTGTTTTCCTTGGGTTTTTACGTGCTGGTGGTGGTGACAGGTCTCCTGCTACAACAAGTCGTGGTGTACAGCATGCTGCTACGCTTCTTTACCCGCATCAAACCGCTGAGTTTTTTTCGGCAATGCCGGGATGTTTATCTCTACGCCTTCGCCACCGCGTCGTCGAATGCCACCTTGCCGCGCTCGCTGGAACTGGCGGAGCAGGAGTTGAAACTCAGGCCTGAGGTAGCGCGCTTCGTGTTGACGATAGGCTCCACCGCGAATCAGAACGGCACCGCATTGTTCGAAGGCATTACCGTGCTGTTTCTGGCCCAGGTCTATGGCGTGGATTTGTCTTTGGCGCAGCAAGTGCAAATAGTGTTGATGTCTATCCTGGCCGGTATCGGCACCGCCGGCGTACCAGGCGGCTCGCTGCCGTTGATCATGATTTTGACCCAACAGGTCGGGATTCCGCCCGAAGGCATGGGCTTGATTTTGGGTGTGGACCGCTTTCTGGATATGTGCCGCACCACTTTAAATGTTAGCGGCGATTTGGTTATCGCGGCTTTGGTCGATGAGCCGGAACCGGAACGCGCGTAGACAGGATTATTACCCGGCCTTTAGATATCCTCGCTCCCGCGAAGGCAGGGCTCAGCGGCTGCACTGGATTCGCTGCGCGGTCTAACGAATCCCCCCTTAGCGGGAATGACGAATCCAGGAAATTTAAGAGCCGGGTTAATAAGTAATCTTAGAAGCTCCTTTTGCAATTTACGGTGGGGTTTTTGCTTGCTTCATACGTCTTACATCATGACGGCAACGATTGCCGCATGATATTGGATATCCTGGAGCCGCTATGAAAATTCGACCCTTTTGGGTAGTTGTGCATCGTTACGCCGGGCTGGCGATGACGGTGTTTTTGATCATCGTCGGTTTGACCGGCAGCCTGTTGGCGTTTTACAGCGAATTGGAAAAGTTAGTCAGCCCGCAGTTATTCGCGCCTGTATCCGCTTCGGCGCGCTTGAGTCCGCCTTTGCTAAAAGCCAAGGCCGAATTGTTGGTGCCGCAGGGTAATGTTGTTTCAATATGGCTGGAACACGATGCCGCGCATCTCGATGTGGTGCCTCTTACCAATGCGGCCAACGGTAAGCCTTACGAACTCGGCTTCACCCAGCTGATTCTTAATCCCTACACCGGCGAAGAACTGGGTCGCCGCACTTGGGGCGCGATTTCCGAAGGCTGGATCAACCTGATGCCCTTTGTCTACAAGTTGCATTATGCCCTGGCGCTGGATGAAATCGGCGGCTGGATTTTAGGCATTACCGCGCTGGTGTGGACGTTGGATTGTTTTGTGGGTTTTTATCTGACGCTGCCGGCAGCGAAAAAAACCAAAACTGTCGCGGTTGCCGGCGAAACGCGTTCGTATTGGCAACGCTGGGCGCCGGCCTGGCGAATTAAATGGCAGGGTTCGAGCTATCGAATCAACTTCGATCTGCATCGGGCCGGCGGCTTGTGGCTGTGGGCCATGTTGTTGGTGTTTGCCTGGTCCAGTGTGTATATGAATCTATCCGATACGGTTTATGCGCCGGTCACACGGGCGGTATTCACCGATTATCACGAACCCTGGATCGACTTTCCCGATCTGGATAAACCGCTTGAGCAACCGCCTGTCGCTTGGGCAGATGCTTACCGCATCGCCGTCAATCTGATGGACCAAGCGGCCAAGCGACAGGGCTTCGCCATCGAAGCGCAACTGGGGTTTCGTTACAATCCGGCTAAGGGCTTTTACGTGTATACCGTGCGCAGTAGTGCGGACGTCGAGGAAAAGCACGGCAGCACCCGAATGGTCATCGATGCCAATTCCGGCACTCAGAAATTGCTGATACTGCCCACCGGCCAATATGCCGGCAATACCGTCACCAGCTGGCTGGCGGCCTTGCACATGGCCGATGTGTTCGGCATGCCGTATCGAATTTTCGTCTGCGTACTGGGTTTGGCGATCGTGATGCTATCGGTGACCGGTGTCGTGATCTGGCTGAAAAAACGCCGGGCCAGACTGCACAGCGCGGCTTTGCGGGAAGGAGGTTAAGAGGCCGTTTGCAAGGCTTCTTGCTGTTTTTGCTGTAAGAAACTCAGGACGTCTTCGTTGTCGACGCGCTCGTAAATGTCTTCAACGGCGATACTGATACCTAAAGACTCAAAGTTAATCCGGTCACCCAGATAATAGTAAAACGATTGCCAGTTGTGCGCACGGCTAAACAGTTGAATCTCGCCTTTGTCCTGTTCTATCAGTACATATTCTTGCAAGCTTGGGATGTTCTGGCAGCGCAGGCGCTTGGCCGATTGATCGAATTTGCGGGTGGTTTTGGACAGTACCTCGATAACGATAGTAGGTGCGGTTTTATAGTACGAATCCAGGTTATCCTCGTTGCAAACCACCATCACATCGGGATAGAAAAAATCGTCGGCCACGCGAAGCTTCATATCGGACATAAAGGTGCGGCAAGGCGAGCCTTTCAGGTTTATTTTAAGCTCACTGAAAATATTGCCCGAGAGCAAATTGTGGTTTTCGCTGGCGCCAGCCATTGCATAAGCCTCTCCATCGATTAACTGATGCTTAATGTCGGACTCTAGTTCTCCCTGAAGATATTCTTCCGGACTAATGTGGCGGTGGGTTTGCGGTAATACCATGACTGAACTCACGAGGAAATCGGGTTGAAAGCAGTGGAGTTCCAACATAGTCGATTGCCGGCATGCCAGTCAAGCGTCCGCGCCGCCGACTGGTAATATCGCACTTGCAGCCATTAGCTTGGCCCTGTATCGTTGCGACAACCCTACTGTTGCTTGTTGACTCTACATGTCCGATTCCGCCCCAAACAAATTGATCCTGGTCGACGGCTCGTCGTTTCTGTTTCGCGCCTTCCACGCGGTACCACCGCTGACCAATGCCCAGGGCGAGCCGACCAATGCGGTCTATGGCGTGTCGAACATGCTGCGCAAACTAATCAACGACTACAACACGCCCTATATCACCGTGGTGTTCGATGCGCCGGGCAAGACCTTCCGTCACGATTTATACGATCAATATAAAGCCCATCGACCGCCGATGCCGGACGATTTGCGGGTGCAGATTGCGCCCTTGCACGACTTGATCCGCTCCTTGGGTTTGCCGCTGATTATCGAACACGGCGTGGAAGCGGACGACGTGCTGGGCAGCCTAGCGCAAAATGCGGCTCGGCAAGGTTTTGAGGTGATTATCTCCACCGGCGACAAGGATATGGCGCAGTTGGTGAACGAGCAAATTACGCTGGAAAACACTATGACCAACACCCGTATGGATATTCAGGGTGTGCAGGACAAGTTCGGCGTGATGCCGGAGCAAATCATCGATTATCTGGCGCTGATGGGCGATGCGGTGGACAACATCCCCGGCGTGCCGAAAGTCGGCCCGAAAACTGCCGCCAAGTGGTTGCAGGAATACGGCACCCTGGACAATCTGATCGCCCGCGCCGACGAGATTAAAGGCAAGATCGGCGATAACTTGCGCGAGGCCTTAGACCAGTTACCGCTGTCGCGCGAGCTGACCACCATCAAATGCGACGTGGCTTTGCATTACAGTCTGGAGGACTTGAAACGCAGGGAGCCGGACATGGCTGCGTTGAAAAATCAATTGGGCCATTTGGGTTTTAGCAGCTGGCTAAAAACCTTGAATGGCGATGGCTCAACCCCCTCTCCAGCGGGAGAGGGGGCGGGGAGGGGGAATCAAAGTAGCCCACCCTCATTTCAGCCTTTACCCGCGAAGGAGGACGGGCCGGAGGTTGCGCTGGCTAGGGATTACCAAACCATCCTCACCCAAACCGATTTCGCTGCCTGGCTGAAAAAACTCCGGCAAGCCGAATTGTTTGCCTTCGACACCGAAACTACCAGCCTGAATTACAGCGACGCACAAATCGTCGGTGTGTCGTTTGCGGTCGATGCCGGCCAGGCCGCTTACTTGCCGGTGGCGCACGACTATCCGGATGCGCCAGCTCAGTTGGATAGGCAAACTGTGTTGGATGCTTTGAAACCCTTATTGGAAGACCCGAATAAGCCCAAGCTGGGCCAAAACCTGAAATACGATGCCCACGTACTGGTCAATCACGGCATCGCCTTACGCGGTATCCAACACGACACCATGCTGGAATCCTATGTGTTGAACAGCACCGCTACCAAACACAATATGGACGATCTGGCCAAGCATTACTTGGGCGTGGACACCATTCATTTTGAAGACGTGGCCGGCAAAGGCGTCAAACAGATCGGCTTTGCCGAAGTGGCTATCGAACAAGCCAGCGAATACGCCGCCGAGGATGCCGACATCACCCTGCGTCTGCATCAAACGCTGTCCGCGCAATTGCAACAGCACCCCAGCTTGTGGGCCTTGTATAACGAGATCGAAGTGCCGCTGATTAGCGTATTGGCGCGCATCGAGGAAAACGGCGTGCTGATCGACAGCGCGATGCTGGCCCAACAAAGCCTGGAGTTGGCGAACCGGATGATAGGCATAGAGCAGCAAGCGCACGATCTGGCCGGCTCGGCGTTCAATCTCGGTTCACCCAAGCAGATTCAGGAAATCTTGTACGACCGTTTGAACCTGCCTGTATTGAAAAAAACCCCAAAAGGCCAGCCCTCCACCGACGAATCGGTGTTGCAGGAACTGGCTGTGGATTACGCCTTGCCCAAGCTGATTCTGGATTTTCGCAGCATGAGCAAACTCAAATCCACGTATACCGACAAACTGCCGCAACAGGTCAACGACCGCACCGGTCGGGTACACACCTCTTATCATCAGGCCGTGGCCGCGACCGGACGCTTGTCGTCGTCTGATCCCAACCTGCAAAACATCCCGATTCGTAGCGAAGAGGGCCGCAAGATCCGCCAGGCCTTCATCGCACCGCCCGGCTATAAAATCGTCGCCGCCGACTATTCGCAGATCGAACTGCGAATCATGGCTCACCTATCCGGCGATGCCGGTTTGCTGGCGGCGTTTTCGCAAGGCGTGGATGTACACAGCGCCACCGCGGCGGAAGTGTTTGAAGTGGAACTGGACCAAGTCACCCACGATTTGCGCCGCTCGGCCAAGGCCATCAATTTTGGTCTGATCTACGGCATGTCGGCGTTTGGCCTAGCGCAGCAGTTGGGCTTGCCGCGTAACCAGGCTCAGGCTTATATCGATCTGTACTTCAGCCGTTACCCCGGCGTAAAACAATATATGGATAACACCCGGGAACTGGCTAAGCAGCAAGGCTATGTGGAAACCATCTTCGGTCGCCGTCTTTATCTGCCGGAAATCAATTCTCGCAACGCGGCCATGCGCCAATACGCCGAGCGTACCGCCATCAACGCGCCGATGCAAGGCACCGCCGCCGACATCATCAAGCGGGCGATGCTGGCTTGCGATGCCTGGATAGGCGCGGACAACCCGGATGTGAAAATGATCATGCAAGTGCACGACGAATTGGTGTTCGAAGTCGCCGAAACGCGCTTGGCGGAACATATGGAAACCATCCGCGGCATTATGTCCGGCGCCGCTGAACTGCACGTGCCTTTACTGGTAGAAGTCGGCAGCGGCGAGAATTGGGACGAAGCACATTGAGCGTAGCCGAGGCTGTTAGCGTATGAAGTTCAAGTTCTGGGGCGTGCGCGGCTCGATCGCCACGCCGGGGCCAAGCACTGTTAAATATGGCGGCAACACTACCTGCATCGAAGTGACCAGCAGTGCCGGCGATTTAATCATTCTGGATGCCGGCACCGGTATCCACGCGCTGGCTCAGAGCTTGCAAAAACACCCGCTGACCGCGCACATCCTGATTACCCATACCCATTGGGACCATATCCAAGGCTTGCCGTTTTTCCTGCCGATGTTCAAGGCCGGCAATATCATCAATATCTACGGCGGCCTGGAGCCTTTGACTCATCAAGGCATAGAGCGGGCCATGCATGTGCAGCTGCAACACAGCTATTTTCCGATCAGCGAAGCACAGCTAAAAGCCGAGGTGCGCTACTTCACGCTGAAAGCCGGAGCATCTATTACCGTAGGCAGCGTGCGGGTGACACCGACGGTGCTGAATCACCCGGTATATAACTTTGGCTATCGCCTCGACGACGTCGACGGCAGTTCCCTGTTTTTTACCGGCGATTACGAACCGCAACTCAACCCTTATCAGCCGGACCATCCGGGCTACCCGGCCATGCAGGAACTGATCGAGCAAAAACACGAGGAAGTGATTGCGGCGATGGCCGGTGTCGATGCCTTGATCATGGACAGCTCCTATACCGACGCCGAATACGCCAACCGGCATGGTTGGGGGCATGGCACGTATCGTTCGGCGATGAATTTCGCGGCACAGGCCGGGGCTAAAAGATTGTTTTTGACGCATCATGAGCCGACGCGGAGTGATGCTGATTTGGAGGCGGTTTTTGAATCGCTGTTGCAGGCTGGTGAGAGTGATGTTTGGGTTGGTTTGGCTCGGGAGGGGGAGGAGTTTGAGTTGTTGGACTTTGGGGCTTCTGACTAAGTTAGTTCTGACTTTGTTTTTGTGTCGCTGGCGCGACGGTTGGTTTTAATGTCGGTTCGCGGACCGACAACCGCGATACTTTCGTTACGAAAACCATCCCTGGTTTTCGCCTTTCGGGCCAGCCTATCGGCTGTTCAAATTCGCTCCAGGCGAATTTGTGCTCCGCCAAAAGAAAGTATCCAAAGAAAAGGCGGCCCGAATGCCGCTTATTCCCTGCGCTCCTCGCTTTTGAACGGGGTAGCCGAAAGGGGCTTCCTGCCCCTTCGGCAACGCGCCGCATCCCTGCATCGCCCCTAACGGGCTAATCCGTTCAAAAGCTCCGGTGCTCGGCGCGGCATACGGGAGAAAGCCGTCCCCTGGTTTGAAGGTCGTTTAGCCTTTTCCTCATTCCCACGCGCCGCGTGGGAATGCAGACTTGCCGCGCCAGCGGTAACATACGACCAAGCTATCAAACGAGGTCAAGCCCATGGGTCGTAGCCGTTACCGCATTCTCCAATCCCAACATCCGCATTTCATAACCTGCACCGTACTGAACTGGATACCGTTATTCACCCGTCCGGCTACCGTGCAAATCGTGCTGGATGCCTTGCTATACCGCCAACAACAGCACAATTGGCGAATCTACGGCTATGTCATTCTGGAAAACCATTTGCACTTGCTGGTACAAGCTGATGATTTACCCAATCAATTGGCTCACTTCAAGTCTTACACCGCACGCCAGTTGATCGACTATCTGCAAGCCATTAATGCCGAGCGCTTGTTAAAGCAATTGAACTGGTTCCGCAAAGCGCATAAAACTGATCGGGATTACCAGTTGTGGGAAGAAGGTAGTCACCCGCAGGTGATCGATAACCCCGAGGTCTTGCGGCAGAAACTGGATTATATCCACCTGAATCCGGTCAAACGTGGTTATGTCGATTTACCGGAGCATTGGCGCTATTCGAGTGCCCGGAATTACGCGGAGCAAGAAGGATTGTTGCCGGTTTATCGGGATTGGTTTTAGCTGACCGCGGCGCGGCTGGTTTGCATTCCCACGCGGCGCGTGGGAACGAGATGAAATTTAGCTGGAAGAGGACTATATTTAGTGGGAATACAAACTTTGTAATGCTAAATAAAGGTTTCATTCGCTTCGAAAATGAGCTTTTCGCCAAGCTGCTAAAGTCTTCGCTCCCTATCAATTGGGAATTATTGGATTGAAGAATTAAAATAAAATCATTAAAAATGAGGGGAGTTATGAAAAATGAAAAAGGTGGAAGAATAAGAGTTTTCGAGGATAATTTAATTATCCAGGTTTTGAGGAGATTGTACGGAGAAATACCACCTGAGAAATATAATAAAATTTTAGGAACTATATCTAGGCGTGCACGAAACAAACTTATTGGAAAATATTTCGAACATAAGAAGAATTGTACTAATATAAACGAAGTTGAGGACTTAAATAAATTGAGAGGTAAAAATGCCAGAATGGGTTTTCATGAATCTGCGAAAGTACCTGGTTCAAATATTAGAAAAATTGACAAATAAGCCAAACTGAAAAACTAGGGTTAGCTTTTTTAGAGTGTAATATCTAACGGGCTTTTTATCATTCCCTCTCGTTGTGTGGTAATGATAAAAATGCGTTTGAGGTGTGGCTACGACTAAGTCAACTTAGCCAACAAACTGATTTGCTTGCCAATTAAACAGAAACCAGATGAGTATATGCAGCAGGTGTGGAAAGCCAATTGATTTCCGTTACAAAGATGGGAAATGCATACCCATTCATTCGGATGGTAGTTGTGTTGATTCTACTAACTCTAAAGTCAATGACTACTCAGGATCTAACATTGATCATGAAAATACATGCTTTTCCACAAATTGCCCAGAATGCGGAGACGAAGTCTTTTTTATTCGGCACAATGGTGGCAGTGTTTGGCTCGAGCCTCCGTTATGCCCACCTTGGTACAAACATGGGTGCTTTGATAATTCCAGCAAACTATACTCTAAGCATAACTTATTTGTTGATTACAATATCTCAGAAAAAACCCTTCACAATTCGAAAAGCACGGAAATAATACTAGGCATTATCAAGGCTACTTATGTTGATAATTTGAAAAAATATACAGACCTAGTGCTTGAAACTGGCAAAGCAGGAACCAAAGGATTTAGAGTTAAAAATAACGCTGGTTTTCTATTCGGAAAGTTGTGCATTTACGATAGAAAATACGGTGAGATATGGCCAATTGATGAGCCAGCATACCTCTTCAAAATTTACGATCATGAGAAAAAACAAGGTGCAGAATTACAAAAATGTCCTCAATGCAATGCTAGTTTGAATCCTAAGAATCTGAGTAAACATTTAAGGGTTCAACATGGTGTTATCAAATAGCAAGTAGGCTGGATGAAGCTTGGCGGAATCAGATATGACAGATGATGCATTACTAGTGGACCCACGTATTCCAATTATGGGAAGGGTTTCCTCCCGTATGCCGCGCCGAGCACCGGAGCTTTTGAACGGATTAGCCCGTTAGGGGCGATGCATGGATGCATCGCGTTGCCGAAGGGGCAGGAAGCCCCTTTTGGCAACCCCGTTCAAAAGCGAGGAGCGCAGGGAATAAGCGGCATCCGGGCCGCCTTTTCTTTGGATACTTTCTTTTGGCGGAGCAAAAGAAAGTATCTCGGCTGTCGGGCCGAGACCCGACTTACAAATAACCCGTCGCGTCAGCGACACAACATTACCCAGCAATATCACGCGACCCCGCTACCCTCTGATACCCCCTCTTAATCGCCAACGCCAACTCATGCACCGCCATCGCATAATGCGTGCTCTGGTTGTAGCGCGTAATCGCGTAAAAATTGGGGTGCCCCAATAAATACTCGTCTTTACTTTGATGCCTGAGCAGCAACAGCCGCAACGGATAATCGCAAGCACAGGAGTCAGCCGGTTCTACACCCGCTTTAACTAAGGTATCCAAAGGATAAGCATGGTCCGCGCCGGGCTCCAAACTGTCGATGCCGCTGAAACTGCCGCGCGTGGCCGAAACGATGGGTTTGCCGGCTTGCCAGCCGTGTTGTGCGAAATAATTGGCCACGCTGCCGATCACATCTTCCGGGTTCCACAGGTCGCGGCGGCCGTCGCCGTTAAAGTCCACCGCCCACTGCAGAAAGCTGCTGGGCATGAATTGGCCCAGGCCCATCGCGCCGGCGAACGAGCCGACCGGTTTGCCGGGGTCCAGGCCCTCGCTGCGGCTCATCACCAGAAAGTTTTCCAGTTCGCTACGGAAGTATTCGCCGCGCCGCTGATAGTCAAAACCCAAGGTAGTTAACGCGTCGATGATTCTATGGTTGCCGACGAAGCTGCCGAAGGTGGTTTCCACCGCCATGATGCCGAGGATGTATTCGGCCGGCACGCCGTATTGCTGGTGAGCGCGTTGCAGGGTGGCGTGATGTTGTTGCCAGAAGCTGATGCCGGCGTTGATATGTCTGTCGTCCAGAAATTGCGCGCGGTACCGGGTCCAGCCGCCTTTGCTGGGCTTGCCTTTCATGCCCTGGTCGGATTTGGCCAGATAATCCAGCGTCCATTGTTTGCGTTTGGCTTGCGAGAATAGGCCTTGCAGATACTCGCGGTTGAAACCGTGTTTCTGCACCATCTGTTCGATGAATTGGTTTAAAGCGGGGTAACCGGCGTAATCGCCGCTGACTGCCGTGGCGTGGTAGCTGCCGACGCTGGCGAACGGCCGCAAGTCCGGCGTAGCGTGGCGCGACTGGTTGGGCGCGGTTTGTTGAGTGGGAGTGCGGACGCGATTATTTGCCTTATCGCCGGCCGGCGGCTGCGAGGCGCAGCCCGCCAGCAATGCAATTAACAGTGCCGAACCGGCGTTTTGTGGCGAAACTTTACGGGTGTTAAAAGTATACAAGCGAGCTTTATCCAGGTTTATTTAAAAAGACTGCCTCCCTCGTCGTCGTTTTCGGCCAGGGTCATGCCGGCGGTTTCGAAATTGACGTTTTCGGCGCCCAGTTTAATCATCAGGCGTACCTCGTTACGGGAGTCGGCAGCATGCAACGCGTCATCGTAACCAATTTTACCTGCGGTATACAGATCGTAAAGCGCTTGGTCGAAAGTCTGCATGCCATGCTCGCGCGAGCTTTTCATCAGTTCTTTTAATTTATGCACTTCACCCTTGCGGACCATATCCGACACCAAGGGCGTGTTCAGCAGAATCTCGATAGCCGGGTAGCGGCCCTTGCCGTCGGCGCGTTGAATCAATTGCTGAGCGACAATGCCGCGCAGGTTCAACGATAAATCCATGAATAACTGCCCATGCATTTCTTCCGGGAAAAAATGCAGTATGCGGTCTATCGCCTGGTTGGCGTTGTTCGCGTGCAAGGTGCAGACGCACAAATGGCCGGTTTCGGCGAAGGTGATGGCGTGTTGCATGGTGTCCCGGCTTCTGACCTCGCCGATCAGAATCACATCCGGCGCTTGCCGCAGCGTGTTTTTTAGCGCCACTTCAAACGACTCGGTATCCAGGCCCACTTCGCGCTGTGTGATGATGCAGCCCTTGTGAGGATGGATAAACTCGATTGGGTCTTCGATGGAAATGATATGGCCGCTGCTGTTCTCGTTGCGATGCCGAATCAACGCCGCCAGCGAGGTGGATTTACCGGTACCGGTGGCGCCGACGAACATCACCAAACCGCGTTTGTACATGATCAGTTCTTTCAACACTGGCGGCAGGTGCAAGTCCTCAGCACTGGGGATGGTGGTTTCGATGCGGCGTAACACCATGCCGGCCGAGTCGCGCTGGGTAAAGGCGCTGACCCGGAACCGGCCCAAATCGTGGACGCTCAAGGCAAACTGGCATTCGTGGGTGTTTTCAAATTCGTCGCGTTGGCGTTGCGACATGACGCTGAGGACCAGCATCATGGTCTGTTCGCTGGTCAAAATGGTTTTGGACACTTCGACGACTTTGCCGTTGACCTTCATCGACGGCGGCCGGCCAGCGGTGATGAATAAGTCCGACGCTTTTTTTTCAACCATCAGGGCCAATAGAGCTTTAAAGTCCATGACGCCTCCTTAAAATTAACGGAACATGTCTTTGTTGACGGCCTTGACCATAGCGCCTTTGGCGGTAATCAGGCCTTTATCGACCAATTCCTTCAGGTTCTGATCCAGTGTTTGCATACCGTCTTTGCGGCCGGTTTGGATCGCGGAATACATTTGCGCCACCTTGGCTTCGCGGATCAGGTTGCGGATGGCCGGGGTGCCGACCATGATTTCGTGCGCGGCAATCCGGCCGCCGCCGACTTTTTTTAATAGGGTTTGCGAAATAACCGCCTGCAAGGATTCGGAAAGCATGGCCCGTATCATGTCTTTTTCGGCGGCGGGGAACACGTCGATAATCCGGTCTATGGTTTTTGCGGCCGAGGTGGTATGCAGCGTGCCGAACACCAAGTGCCCGGTTTCCGCGGCGGTCAAGGCCAGACGGATGGTTTCCAAGTCCCGCATCTCCCCCACCAGGATAATGTCCGGATCTTCCCGCAAGGCCGAGCGCAAGGCTTCGTTAAAACCCAGCGTATCGCGATGTACTTCGCGCTGGTTGATCAAGCATTTTTGGCTTTCGTGCACGAACTCGATAGGATCTTCGACCGTCAGGATGTGCGCGTAGTCGTTGGAGTTAATATGATTCACCATCGCCGCCAGCGTCGTGGATTTTCCGGAACCGGTCGGCCCGGTCACTAGAATCAGGCCGCGCGGTTTGGTACACAGTTCCGCGAAAAACTTCGGGGCGTCCAGGTCTTCCAGGGTTAATACTTTAGAGGGGATGGTCCGGAATACCGCGCCGGCGCCTCTATCCTGATTGAAGGCATTCACCCGGAAACGGGCTACGCCGGGCAGCGCGAACGAAAAGTCGGTTTCCAGAAACTCTTCGTAATCGCGGCGCTGTTTGTCGTTCATGATGTCGTAAATCAGCGCATGAACTTCCTTGTGGTTTAAGGAGGGGATATTGATGCGGCGGATGTCGCCGTCCACCCTGATCATCGGCGGCAGGCCGGCGGAAAGATGCAAGTCGGAGGCTTTGTTTTTGACGGAAAAGGTCAAGAGTTCGGCGATATCCATGATTTATGTCCCAGCAATAAAAGGAATGATCGTCGGCAAGGATAGTACACAATTCAAAACCGGCCGGCTTATTCGTCCATGGCAGCAACCCTTATGCTGGTGAGAGGTAAATCGGCCTAGCGGTGCTGGCTTTTTTCGGCGCAGCGAATGCATTGATTGGCATAGGGCACCGCTGCCAAGCGTTCTTTTTTAATGGGTTCGCCGCAGCTCAGGCAAATGCCGTAGGTGCCGGCATCGATACGGGAAATGGCTTGTTTAATTTTTTCGACTTCATCGCGCGTGGCGTTGCCCAGTGCGTCCAATACCTCGTCGTTTTCGGTTTCGACCGCCTGTTCGGAAAAATCTTGGGCCAGCGGTTTATCGGTGTGTCTGACGTCTTCGGTGATTTTCCCCAGTCTGTCGTCCAGGTCTTCCAACATGTTCAACAATTGGTCGCGTACATCTGCATAGTCTTTCATGGCACTCTCCGCAGCAGGGCTGCATGGTTTAGTAACCGGCTTCTGCCGGCCGGATAGTCAATCCTTGGTTTATACAATGAAGCCGATAGCAGGTGCAACCAAGCTGATCTATACTCGAGTCATCGACATTTCTTGCCTTTTGCACAATGGACCTTGCTCTTGATCGTTTACTCGCCGCTGCCAATCAAGTCATTCTCGGTAAACAACAACAAATTCGCCTGGCGGTTTGCTGTCTGTTAGCCAGGGGACATTTGCTGATCGAGGACATTCCCGGCGTCGGCAAAACCACCCTCTCACACACTCTGGCGCGCTTGTTTGGCCTGGAATATCAGCGGATTCAATTCACCAGCGATATTTTGCCGGCCGACATCGTCGGTTCCTCGGTATTCGACGCCCATCAGCAGTTATTTAGCTTCCATCCCGGGCCAATTTTCAAACAGATGATCCTGGCCGACGAAATCAACCGCGCCACGCCCAAGGCGCAAAGTGCCTTATTGGAAGCGATGGAAGAGCGGCAAGTCACAGTCGAGGGTCGCACCTATCCGTTGCCGCAGCCTTTTTTCGTCATCGCTACGCAAAATCCGGCGCATCAAATCGGCACTTTCCCGTTGCCGGAATCGCAAGTAGACCGGTTTTTGATGCGTATCGAGTTAGGCTACCCCAGCCGCCAGGCCGAACGGGAGTTGCTAAGCGGTCAACCTCGGCATGTATTGATTGACGAATTGCCGGTGGCGTTACTGCCCGAGCAATTGGCGGACTTGCAACAGGCTGCGGATCAGGTGTATGTGTCGCCGGCCTTGCTGGATTATCTGCAAGCCATTCTGGCTTTTAGTCGCCAATCCACCGACTTTGCCAGCGGCCTGTCGCCGCGCGCGGGCTTGGGTTTGCTGGCCGCAGCCAAGGCTTGGGCACTAATCGATAAGCGCCAGGCCGTTCTGCCGGAAGACTTGCAAGCGGTATTGCCGGCGGTGGCCGGGCATCGTTTGAACGTGGGTGCCAACGATTCGGCGGCCATCGTCGCACCGATTCTCAAGCATGTGCCGGTACTTTGAGCGAAGCGGCCTTACCCTTAAAACAGCGCCTTAAACTGTCGCGTTTTTTTAGCGGTGAGGCGCCGACCGCCGGGCCGATTGTGCTGACGCAGCGGCGGGTGTTTATTTTGCCGACGCAACGCGGGCTGGCTTTTGTGTTGTTGATTTTGTTGCTGGTGCTGATCGGCTTTGTCTACAACAACAATCTGGCTTATTTGCTGGGATTTTTACTGGCCAGCATTTTTTTTGTGACCATCCTGCACAGCTTCAAAGCCTTGGCTGGATTAACCATTCAACCCGCCCGCCCACAAGCCGTGTTTGCCGGCCAAGCCGGGCCGTTTAGTTTCCAAATTAGCAATCCGGGTTCGCAGTCACGTTTTGCTGTCGATCTGGCTTTGCAGTCCGAGTTGTCTATCAGCTTAGCCGCCGAGCAAACCCAAATCGTCACACTGTATCAACCCACCCGGCAGCGCGGTTGGCAGTTGCCGGGCACGCTGACCCTTTCCAGCACCTACCCCTTGGGTTTATTTCGGGCCTGGGCGCCCTTACGTTTCGATAGTCCTTTGCTGGTATATCCCCAGCCGGCCAGCCAGCAACTGCCGTTTCCGGAAAGCGGTGGCGCTCAGGATAAGCCTGGCCAAAACCGCCGCAGCGGCGATGAGTTTGATGGGGTAAGAGTCTATCAGCGCGGCGACGCGATACGGCAAATCCATTGGAAAGCCTTCGCCAAAGGCCAGGGTGTGCACAGTAAATACTACAGCGGCGCCAGTTCCAGCGAATTGTGGCTGGATTATCAACAGGCACCGGGGCATCACACCGAGGAACGCCTCAGTCAGTTGTGCCGCTGGTTGGTGGATGCCGAGCAGGCCGGTTTGCGTTACGGCTTGGTGCTGCCTGGCTTGCGTCTGCCGCCGGACAATGGCGCCGCGCATTACCGTAACTGTCTGCAAGCCCTGGCGCTATTTTGAGCATGCCGTTTTTACCGTCCAGGCGACTGATGTTGTTTATGCTGGGTTCGATCGGGCTGATCACGCTGCCGCACGCCTGGCATATCCCGCCGCTATTGTTCGGTTTTTTTATGCTGCTGTTGCTCTGGCGCTTGCTGAGCGTTTGGCAGCCCCGCTATTTACCAAACCGGTTTGGCGTATTTTTATTGATGCTGTTGGGAATAGGCTTGTTATACAGTCAGCAGCACTCCGTATTCGGCCGCGATGCCGGTACCAGTCTGTTCGTCGTGGCGCTGGGTTTGAAGTTGCTGGAAATTCACGGCAGGCGCGATGTGTATGTGATCGTTTATCTGGCGTTCATCGTGGCGGTCACGCAGTTTTTGTACGAAGAAAGTATCTTGATGGCGCTGTATATCCTGCTGGTGTGCGGGGTGTTGCTGGCTACCTTGATTACGCAAAACAGCCAGGCGCCGCGAACCCTGGCGGCCTTAAAAACGTCGGCGGCGATTATTCTGCAAAGCCTGCCGTTGGCCTTGGTGTTGTTTGTATTGTTTCCGCGCCTGGAGGCGCCGCACTGGAGTTGGCTGGACGATGATACTCACGCCAAGAGTGGCCTGAGCAATACCTTGGAGCCCGGTTCGATTGCCGAATTAAGTCTGTCGCCGGAACTGGTATTTCGGGTCAAATTCGCCGGCGACCTGCCGCCGCCGGCCCAGCGTTATTGGCGCGGACCTGTTTATGCCACTACCGATGGCGTAAGTTGGCGAGCACCGCCGGTGTTGGGCCGGGAGAATAATCCGGATCAACTGGTTTTTACTGGCGCGACTTACGATTACACGCTAATGATGGAGCCGCAAAAACAGAATTGGGTGTTTGCGCTGGAGATGCCCACGCAGTTTGGCGCGGGCTTACGGCGCAACGGTTTATATCAGCTAATCACGAACAAAAATCCCGGTGACCGGGCCGAGTATCAGCTTAGCTCCTCGCCTGTCTATAACACAGGCGGCATCAGCAAAACCGAGCGCAGGGAAAATCTGCAACTACCCGGCAAACCGTCGGACAGAGTCGTCGAGCTGGTTAAGCAGTTACAAGGCCAGCCAGCCCGGCCGGAGATGTTTATCGGCAATTTGTTGCAACATTTTCGCCAGGAAAATTTTCATTACACCTTGAGCCCTGATCCCATGCCGGATCAGCCTATCGAGACCTTTTTGTTCGAGCGTCGCGCCGGGTTTTGCAGCCATTACGCCACGGCCTTCGTGTATTTGCTGCGCGTGGCGGAGATTCCGGCCCGGGTGGTGGGCGGTTATCAAGGCGGACAGATTAACGACGTCGGCGGCTTTTTGGAGGTAAGACAAGCCGACGCACATGCTTGGGCGGAAGCCTGGTTGGAAGGGCGCGGCTGGGTACGATTCGATCCGACCGCTGCCATCGCCCCGGAACGCATCGAGCGCGGTGTGAATGTGGATCTACAGATTGCCAGCGGCGCGGTTAATTTCAGCGCGATCCAACTCGACGCAAAAACCTTATCCTGGCTGCAACGCGGCCGGCAACTCTGGCAAAGCGTCGATTACAACTGGCAGCGCTGGATCATCAATTACGACACGGTTAATCAGAGAGCGTTTTTACAAAGCCTGGGGATAGATAATTTCGTCAAGCTCGGTTATTGGCTGTTGATTAGCGTTGCCGGTGTCGGCGGGGTATTGGCTTGGCGCTTGTTGCGGCCCAACCTGCGCCGCCAAGACCCGGCGCTGATGTCGTACCGGCAGTTTTGTGCCAAGCTGAGTAAAGCTGGTATTAAAGTTGATGTCGGCGATGGCCCCCAAACCGTCGCCGAGCGCGCCAAAGGGCTACGCCCGGATTTGGCCGAAGCAATTGAGCGGATTACCGCGATTTATATTCGCTTACGCTACCAATCAGATACCGAAGCCAGCGATTTGCAGGTTCTAAAAAAGTTGGTCGCGAGCTTTCGAGTTTAACTATAACTTTCTCGCTTCAAATTTCGGCACATGTTCTCCCTCTCCCTCCGGGAGAGGGTTGAGGTGAGGGAAGTAAAAAAGCGAAATTTGACGTGCGAATTCATTTGATCCAACGGATTAATGTAAATCCGGCACTTCTTCACCCGCCTTTTGCGCGGGTTGTTTGGCTGCGGCGGCGGCTTGTTCCTGTTGTTTTTGTTTATTGCCTTCGCCAAACATCACCGCGCCAGCCATAAATATCGCACCGGCAATGGCCATGATGGGCAGGCGACCGGGTTTATCCATCCACAGCAGTATCCACTTGGGTTTGATCAGGCCGACGATCAAGATAATCACCGCCAAAATCATTACGTTAAAACTGTAGTAGATCAAAGTATTCATGAATCGGAACCCTGTTTCCAGCAAGTTAAAGAGACATACATTATTATTAGCCGCGTGACCGTTGGCAATACACAATTCATTTTCACAATTTAGGAGGCGCTATGGGCGGCTTTGGTTTATTCGCAATAATGTTGTTGGTATTTGCGGTTTTGATGGTGTTCATGAGCGTCAAGTCCGTGCCGCAGGGCATGGAGTACACCGTCGAACGCTTCGGTAAATATACCGCGACTTTGACGCCCGGCTTGAATATCATCATGCCGATCATTGACCGCATCGGTCGCAAGCTTAACATGATGGAACAAGTGCTGGACGTACCGTCTCAGGAAGTGATCACCAAAGACAATGCCATGGTGCGGGTCGATGGCGTGGTGTTTTACCAGATCATGGATGCCGCCAAAGCGGCTTACGAGATTACTTATCTGGACATGGCCATTATCAACCTGGTGATGACCAATATCCGTACCGTCATGGGCTCCATGGACCTGGACGAACTGCTATCGCGGCGCGACGAAATCAACGCCCGCCTGTTGACCGTCGTCGATGAAGCCACCTCACCGTGGGGGCTTAAAGTCACTCGTATCGAAATCAAAGACATCGCCCCACCCAAGGACCTGGTCGATTCCATGGCCAGACAAATGAAAGCCGAGCGGGAAAAACGCGCGCAGATCCTGGAAGCGGAAGGCTTGCGGCAAGCGGAAATCCTGAAGGCCGAAGGTCTGAAACAAGGCGCGATTCTGGACGCGGAAGGCCGTAAGGAAGCCGCGTTTCGCGACGCCGAAGCCCGCGAACGTTTGGCAGAAGCGGAAGCCCGCGCCACGATGATGGTGTCCGAAGCCATCTCCAAAGGCGACGTACAGGCCATCAATTACTTCGTCGCGCAAAAATACATCGAATCCTTGAAAGAAGTCGCTTCGGCCAACAACAGCAAGCTGATCTTCATGCCGCTGGAAGCCTCCAGTGTGATCGGCGCCTTGGGCGGCATCGGCGAGTTGGCTAAAGAAGCGTTAAACAAAAAGGCCTGATTATGTGGGAACAAGACATCGTGTTTTGGTACTGGTGGGTGTTGGCGGTCGGCTTTTTAGCCTTGGAAATCGTTGTCACCGGCTTCTTTTTCCTGTGGCTGGCGGTGTCGGCGTTTATTGTCGGCGCTGTGGTGTTGTTAGTGCCTGCTACACCGTTCAACGTGCAATTGCTGTTGTTTTCCTTGCTGGCGGTGTTGTCCGTGTTGGCCTGGCGTAAATACGCCCGGAATCGGGCAGCGACTGTTACCGATCATCCTTTATTGAATCAACGTGGCGCCCAGTACATAGGCCGCACTTTTTTTCTAATTGCACCTATCGAGAATGGTCAGGGCAAGATTAAGGTTGATGATACCTTTTGGAAGGTGCATGGGGAGGATAGTCCGCTGGGGGCTAAGGTGAAGGTTGTGGCGGTTAAGGGGACGGTGTTTGAGGTGGAGGTTTGTGGGTGAATTGTAATATTTATGCAGCACAAGTCATATGTGCTTGATAATAAATATTTATAAGGCGACTCCTTAATAGACGCATATAAAATATGAATAAATCAGATTTAGAAAAACTAGTCGAAATCAGGCTGACAGAAGCTGAAATATTGCTAAAATCTAGGAGTTTTCAAGGAGCCTATTATTTAACAGGTTATTCACTTGAATGTGCTCTCAAAGCCTGCATTGCGAAGCAGGTAAGCCAATATGATTTTCCAAATAAGCAATTGGCCAATCAAAGCCATACCCATAACCTAACTGAGTTACTTGGAGTTGCCGGACTTAAGCAGAAATTATCCGAGCAGAGAGAAAGGAATAACGATTTCAATCTGAATTGGGCGGTCGCGAAAGATTGGTCGGAATCATCTCGGTACGAGTGCAATATCGAAGAAACTAAAGCAAACGATCTTTTTAAAGCAGTAACAGAAGAAACCTCGGGAATATTGGCATGGCTAAAGAAGTATTGGTAACTGAAACGCTTTCTCAGCAGATGATCGATGCTGGCTCTATATTGCTTAAAAAACTCGACGAGGCTAATGCAGATGTAAAAAGTGCATTCTGGCTATTTTTTTCTGAAGAAAAAACTTGGAAATTAATTCTTGCATCGCCTCTTGTTGGTTCTTATGGCCCCAGAGAATTTTACAAGAAAATAGTTATTTCGAACCAGCAGGCTACAGACTTAGATAATATTGTCTCTCTTAATGATATTGGGGTTACTAATACTGATAATCAAGTTGTTCAATTATTGAGTTTTGCTGTTGGAACGGGGGACGTTATTGCGGGAATCAGATTTTCAAGAAACACAATAAATGGAGTTTTTATTGAGGATTCGTATATTTATCGTTCGAACGCATTGCTAGTTTCGTAGAGTGGGCACGGCTTTTGTGCCCAGGCGGATTTGAAGTCTTACAAATTATTTTGTCGCTGGCACGACGGCTGGATTTAATGTCGGTTCTCGGACCGACAACCGAGTGACTTTTCTTTGCTTGGCCAAAGAAAAGTCACCAAAAGAAAGGCCTCCAGGATGCCGCTTCGATCCTGCGTTCCTCGCTTTTGCCGGGGGTTGACGAAAGGGGCTTCCTGCCCCTTCGTCAACGCGCCGCATCCATGCGTCGCCCCTGCGGGCTGTTCCCGCCGAAAGCTTCGGTACTCGGCGCGGCATACGGGAGAAAACTCCTCCCACCAGCAAGTTTTTCGAATTGTTGTTAATGCTGTATATCTTACAAGGCTCCTGGTGCTGCGTTGACGCCGTCATTCCGGCATGGATTGCCGGAACCCAGGCTCCAGGGATGATTCGAAGCAAATATCTATGTTAGTCATTTACACCGGAATAAGCGACAGCGCTTTCGCCAGATACTCATATTGGCTACGCAATTATTCTGCCCCGTAATCCGCTGAACGCTTGGCAATCTAAGGCTGTCGATGTAGGCTACCGACCATGCCTCTTATTCGCACACTCGCTCCATGAAAAGCAAAACTCTGATTGTTGCCGCCTTGCTGATAGCCATCGCCGCACTATTTTTCTACAGCCGCCGCCCGCAGCCGGTCGAGGTGGAGGCTTATACTTTGGCGGAAGGCGAGGTGCGGGCGACGGTCGCGAATACGCGGGTGGGGACGGTGAAAGCCTGTCGGCGGGCGTATTTGGCGCCGGCGACGGGCGGACAGGTGGCTGAGTTGCGTGTTAAGGAAGGCGATAAGGTCAAGCAAGGGCAGGTGTTGCTGGAAGTGTGGAATCAGGATTTGAAAGCCCAGGTGGCTTTGCAGAAAGCCCAGATCAATGCCAGCCGGGCCAGTGCCGAACAGGCTTGCCAATTGGCTGGCGGCGCGGAGAGGGAAGCGGCGCGGATGACGGAATTACAAAAACACAAGAATTTAGTGTCCGTCGAGCAGGTGGATAAATCGGTGACCGGCAGCAGGTCGCAGCGCGCCGCTTGCAAAGCCGCGCTGCAAGCCATTGAGGTGGCTGAGGCGCAGTTGGGCGTCGCCGAGGCGGCTGTGCAGCGCACTTTGGTGAAAGCGCCGTTCGACGGTACGGTCGCTGAGGTGAACGCCGAGTTGGGCGAGTTCGTTACGCCATCGCCGCCGGGGATTCCGACCTTGCCGCCTATCGATTTGCTGGACGTCAGCTGCTTGACGGTCTCCGCGCCTATCGACGAAGTGGACGCGGCCAGCATCAAGATCGGCATGAGTGCATGCGTGTCGCTGGATGCGTTTCCGGATAAGCGGTGTTCCGGCATCGTGACCCGGGTCGCGCCTTATGTGTTGGAAAAAGAAAAGCAGGCGCGCACCGTGGAAGTGGAAGTGACTTTGCGCGATGCCAAAGATCTTGCGGAACTGTTACCCGGCTATAGCGCCGACATCGAAGTGTTACTTAGTCAAAAAGACCGCACGTTGCGTTTGCCGGCCGAGGCGATTTTGGACAATCAGCGGGTATTGTTGATAGACAAAGATAATGTTCTGCATGAACAAAGCTTCCAGCCCGGCCTGTCCAATTGGAGTTTCACCGAGGTGTTGTCGGGATTGAAGGCGGGCGATCAAGTGGTGACGTCGGTTGGCAAGGACGGCGTGGCGGCCGGCGTGACGGTGCGCGTTAAGCCATGATTCAACTCAGCGGTATCCGCCGGGAGTTTCAGGTGGGCGAGCAAATTGTGCAGGCCTTGAACGGCATCGACCTGACTATAGGCCGTGGCGAATATGTATCGGTGATGGGGCCATCGGGATCCGGCAAATCCACGCTGTTAAACATAGTCGCGCTACTCGATCAGCCCACTTCGGGCCAATATCTGTTGAACGGCACCGATGTCACCCGGCAAAGCGATGACGAATTGGCGCGGGTTCGCCGGGACAATATCGGCTTTGTGTTTCAGTTTTTTCATTTGATCCCGCGGCTTACCGCTGCAGAAAATATCGAGATGCCGATGATCCTGGCCGGGATCGGCAGCAAGCAACGCCAGCAACGGGTGTTACAGGCGCTGGCCTCGGTGAATTTACTTGATAGGGCTGAGCATAAGCCTAATCAGTTGTCCGGCGGCCAGTTGCAGCGCATAGCCATTGCCAGGGCGATGATCATGCAGCCCGGTATCCTGTTGGCAGACGAGCCGACCGGCAATCTGGACAGCAAGTCCGGTCAGGACATCATCGAGTTATTGGAAAATCTGAACCGGCAAGGCGTGACCTTGATCATCATCACCCACGACCAAAACATCGGCGGCAGAGCCAAGCGGCAATTGCGCATTGTCGATGGTCGTTTGGCGGTCGGCTCGGTCTAGTTTTTTCAGTTAAGGTGGCGCTAAAAAGCTTGGCGGCGATAACTTTGTCGTTAGACTTTTTCCTGGTTGTGCGATACTGTCCACAGAGTTGACGCGCCAGTGGGCCGGGGAGGGACGATGGAGCGATTTAGATTAAGTTTTTGTAATGCCATCAAGCTGGATGAGGACTTGGCGGAGTTTGTTGTCGATGAGGGTGTGGAATTTAACTTGGCTTGTGTCGACGAATATCATGCTTGGATCGTTGCGCATTTACAGAGGCCCTATCTGCTGCTGGTGCACAAAGTAAACGCCTACCACTATGATTTTGCCTCGCAAACCGCACTTGGGACCTTGCCCGGTATTAAAGCGGCCGCATTTGTGGTCTATAGCCACATCAGCCAACTGACCACCCAAGTTATGTTGTCAATGCCCAGGGATGCCGATTGGGTTTACCGGATTTTCAATAATCGCGACGATGCGTTGAATTGGTTGGGAATGCAGCGGGAGTCGGACGATCAAACGATTTCCTCGACGGAAAAATTTTAAAATCCACCCTTAAGTCATTAATTCGTTAGAATCTGCGTCTTTATCCGCAGATTGGGAAATATTTTGTGACTCAGGCCAAATATCGTTCTATTTTTACGCCCGCCAGCGACGCGCAACGGCAGGAAAATTTTGCCGATTATTGGCTGTTTACCCAACAACATGGTGGTGAGTTGCTGGAAGCAGACCGGGATTTGGCTAAAAAACGCGAACGATTGGCGTATTTTCAAAATAATCCGGTGCGCTTGCACAAGCCCTTGGCGGACCCGGAAGCGTTTTATCGCAATTATGTGAAGATGGTGGACGATCCAAAATCCCTGGACAAGCTGACCTTGTTACTCTGCGGTATTTATAAATTTGCGCGCCATGAGTGGGTGGGTATTAAAGGTGCCTGGGATGTGGTGCCGGATATGGCTAATTCGCATAGCGTGGAAGACAAAATTTCCCGAGTGCATCTGGCCGAAGAATTTTGCCATTGGCGTTTGTTCGATGAAATGCTGAAGACCTGCGGATTAGAGCGGGTGGTATGGGAACCGTTGACCCCGTTTAAGGAAATGATCTACGAACAATTTCCCAAGTTGCCGGGGGTATTGATGGATACGCCGGCCTTCGTCACGGAGTTAATGGGTGTCAGCTTCTATTGCCATCTGTATCAGTTATTCGACGAGTTATTGGCCGACGAGCCGGAAGTTCGGGATCGTCTGAAAGCCTTGCTGGACGAAATCACCATCGACGAAGTCGCCCATGTCGGCCAGAGGCGTAATTTCATCGGGCCATTGGGTATTAAGATTGCCCGCTATCTGGTTAAGCCGTTTTACACCCTGTTTTATCAAGATATCCCGGAAGTGGGCGAGCTGTTCGATGTCAAACAAATGATCGCCCATGGCGAGGCCTTTGATTTTAACGAATTGCCGGACTACATGATCGCTCGCAGTTGGATTCCGTCTTATTGCAAGCTTGCGGTTTAAAATCTGGTCTCGAAAGCGCCGGCCAATTCAGCAGCAACTGCATCATGCCTATGGTCAGGCGTTGCAAGCAGCCGGTTCGGCTTAACGTAGAAACGGCAACATCACGCCAAACACTAAAATCAGCGCGGTGCCGAGCAGAGCGGTTTGGCCGGGAATTTGTTCGAACAGCAAGACGCTCCAGGCCAGGCTTAATACCGGGGCCAAATAACCGATGGAACTGACCAAGGCCGCAGGCGCCGCTTGATAAGCCCTGGTCATGTAATGTTGCGCGCCGCTGCCCGACAGGCCCACCAAGAGCAATAAGCCCCAGCTTTCCGGCGAGCCCGGCAGGCGATAGCCAAAGCGCGCAAAATAAAAACCGTGTAACACCAGACCGACCAGACAAAAATAGAAGATCACCGTTTGCGGCGTATTGCTGCGCCCGGCGCGCGCCACCATCAAATAGGCCAAGGCCGACAGCAGGCCGGCCAGCAAGGCCATGGCTTGGCCGAACAGGTTGTGGCTATTTTCCAGGTCGAATAATAAGGACACCCCACTGAATGAGCCAATAATCGCCAGCCAAACCAGCAGCGAGTTTTTTTGGCCCAGCACCAGTGGCCCTAACAGCATCACGAACACGCCGCTGCTGGCGGTAAGAAACGCGCTCTCGCCCGGACCAATACGGGCGATGGCGGCGAATGACAGCATCAAGGCGGTACTACCGAACAAGCCGCGCAACCACAACGACGGGCGGGCATCGCCGAACAGACCGCGCAGTCGGCCGCCGATCAACGCCGGGACTGTCAGGATCAATAAATTGGCCAGAATGCGGATAAAGCTGATCATACTGGGCGGCAAGCCGGTGTCGAATAGGCCGATAGCGTATGCGCCGGCGTTCATAACCGAAAACAACACGCAAGCGACCAGCATATAGATTAGACCGAGGCGGCTGTTAGACGGCGGCAAGATAGGGTTGGGAGTCTGAATGGATTTCGGCTGATTAGTGTCGGCTGGCACTGGTGCTTGGCTGGGGAGGTAAGAGCGAATGGGTTGAAAATCGGGCTGTATCAGCTCGGTCTAATGGTCTGCGAATCCAAAATACGCATAGTCCTGCCGGCTTTACCGACACACGAATTTTGTCGGCGCCGCGCCTATAGTAAACCCTTAAGGTTTGGATGTGTGGTTTTTGGCAATATTGCCGGGGGATATTCCGAAGTATTTACTAAAAGCGGTGCTGAAATTGCTGGCGTGATTGTATCCGACGTGGGCGGCGGCAACGTCTATATGACAACGGCTGGATTCCAATAATTGATATGCGGTTTTCATTCGAATCTCTAATAATAAGCCATACGGCGTAGTATTAAAAAAGTGATGAAACAATTGCTTTAATTTAAATTGATTAGTGCCGACGCGTTTTGATAATTCCGCAACCGACGGCGGGTTTTTATATTCATTTAACAGAATACTGCGCGCGGTTTGGGCTATGGCCTGGTCTTTTTGTGAAAATACCGGCGAGATATTCTGAACGTCTTGCCATAAATGCCCCATTTCGGCGGCTAATATCGACATGGCTTGGCCGTGCATAAATACATGTTTTACCGGGTTATCCGGGTCGCAATTTAATAGCTGTCGCGTGGCAATTAATGCCGTGTTCGAAATGGGTTTATAGCTTATTAAATTAATGCCGTTCTTATTAAAAAATCGCGTTGCGGTATTTTCGCCGAAATATCTACTTAACCAAGATTTGCTCATCGAAAAGCGCACTTGAGCCATCGGATTATTGGCTTGATATTGGCGCTCGCCAATACTGGAGCTAAAGGCGCTTATCGACGTATAGCCTTCATTAAAAGTAATTTCGCGGCCTTGCGCATCGACGAATCGCGATTGCCCTTGGATGCCCAAAGTCACAACCAGACGGGGGTTCTGTTGATCAATCCGGGTCAGGATGGCTAAATCCTGACTGGGCTGATAATGGGTTTCGATATAGTTCAGATCCTGATCGAGCGGAAACAGAGTTGAGTGGCCCTTGCCCATATCACTCGGTAGATATTCAGTCAGGCAGTTACCTTGCTGTTGGGAATGCAATTCTTCGTTTTTTATGCGCCAGCGTCCCGCCGTTTTTTTCGTCATGGCAATCTCTGTGTGGTTAGCAACGGGTAAATTTTATTTAAACTGTGTTATTTGGCTTAATTAATAGTTATTAAATAGGCTGCTGAGTTTTTTGGATGAAATAATCGAAACGCCAGACATTACCGGCTGCTACTTATAGCATAAAAAATATTACTTTTAGCATATGAAAGGAGTTTAGGCGGCTACGAGTGATTCGTTAAAATCAGCATTGTAATAAACGCTTTCCATAGTTGAACATTAATCGATAAATGTTCGGTGGATCGGGTTTTATATTTGCCGAATGTTGACTGGAATTATCATGAAATACGCCTTGCCGCCCCTACTGAATTTACCCAAGCCCTTGCTGGTTTCCTTGGTGCTACTACAAACCAGTGCTGCCGTGATTGCAGAGGAAAAGACTGACGAACTCGATTCCACCGAGGTAGTCGCCAGCCCCATTATCGAAGAAAACCATGTGGACGAGTTCTCCGGCGTGTCCGCAGTTGTCACAGAAGAGCAAATCCGCGATCAGAATGCGCTGGATCTGGCGTCCGTGCTGAAAAGAACGCCCGGCGTGCAAATCTCGCGCTATAACCCGGTCGGCGCGTTCGGCGGTGACCAGGGTGGTGCGGTTTCGATTCGCGGTCAAGGCACGGGCCGGCCGGGAAGCGAGATTAAAACCTATATCGACGACATACCTATGTATATGGCCACCTGGAACCATCCCTTACTGGATTTGTTGCCCGTCAACGGCATGCAATCGATTACGGTGTACAAGGGTCCGCAACCACATATCAACGGCAATAACTTCGGCTCGATCAACCTGCAAACCAAAACTGTGATCGAGGACGGTCTACACGGTAGCGGCCGTTTGTCCGGCGGCTTTTTCGGGACGATTACCGAACAAGCCGATGTGCAGGGCAAGTACGGCGATTTCGATTTCTCGCTGGCGCAAGGCTATGCCAAATCGGATGGCCATCGCCAAAATGGCTATGGCGAGTTGCGCAACGTAATGGGTAAAGCCGGTTATCAGCTCAATGGGCAATGGCGTTCGGATGTGACTTTTCTGTACGCGGATAACAAAGCCGGCGATCCCGGACAATACGGTGTCACGCCGCCTATCGGCGAGTACGATACGGTTGCCGGTATGGTTGCCGCCAGCGTTAGCCACGAACACGGCGATTGGCAAGGTAAATTTACTCTGTACCACAACGGCGGCGACGGTAACTGGTTGAGCCAGAATACTTATTTCACCGGCTTTGCCGATAACCGTTCGAACCTGCTCAGCCAATACAGCATGGACGGTTTTCGCTGGAAGGAACAGTTTTCGCCGTGGCAGGGCGGCACCTTACTGGCCGGTATCGATAACGAATGGCTGAACGGTAAAGTGACCAATCTGGGTGCGCAAACCGGCAACCCAGTGTATCAATTCGCCACACCCACTTTCAGGCTCACCAGTCCTTATCTAGCTTTGAATCACGACGTGGTGTTGAGCAAAAACTGGGTAATGGTGCCGTCTGTCGGCGTCCGTTTTTATGATCATAGCCACTACCAGTCCAAAGCCTCGCCGCATGCCGGCTTGTCATTTGTCTCGGAAGATTTAACCGTGTTCGGCAACGTCTCCAACGGCGTCAACTATCCCGGCATTGACGTGGCGGCTAACGCCGGTGCCTTGTCGAATGTGCCGTTAAATATGTTTTCCGGCGGCTTTTTACCGAATTTTTCAGCCAACGGCTGGCAAAATTTGTCGCCTGAGAATGTCGATCATGCCGAAGTGGGGTTAAAAGCCTCGCCGTTCAAAACTACAAAAATCGATTTGAGTTTTTTCATCGATAATGTCAAAAACCGCTACGTGTTCGACTTAACCCAGGGTGCTTATCTCAATTACGGCTCGTACTGGATGCGCGGTTTAGAAGCCTCCGTCAAGCAGGAGTTATTCGCCGATTGGAGTCTGTTTGCGGGATTGACCTTATTAAACCCCAGCATCCCGAATTTGCCCTACACCCCGGAGCAAGCGGTGACCGCCGGCATCAACGGCCCAATCGGCCCGCTGCGTTTTTCCTTCGATCTGCAATATCAATCAAGAACCTGGGCGTTGAACAGAGCCCGGAATGTCGGCGAAGTGAATAACCAGCGTGTCGAAGCCTTTACCGTGGCTAATACCCGGCTGGCCTATCCGGTCGCCGGGTTGGGCAAAAAAGGCGAAGTCTTTGTTAGCGTGGAAAACTTGTTCGACAAGCGCTATGTCTATCGCCCCGGTTATCAAATGCCTGGCATTTGGGGGCAAATTGGTATTGCTGCCAGCTTCTAGGCGATTTAATCCACTTCAACTCGGCAGTGCCGGTTTTCGCCGGCGCTGTTTTTTGCGAAATAGCTATGAAATCTCAATCTCGTATCAACCGCTGCCTCCAATTGCTATCGGTGCTGGCGCTGACTTTGCCGGGCAGCGCCGCCTTCGCCCAAGATGAACCGCTGCTAATCTCGGCGGCGCGGGTTTTCGATGGCTATGCGCTCAGAAATGATGCAGCGGTGCTGATCAGTGACGGCAAGGTCACCCGGATAGACAGTCGGGAAGCCTTTAAAGATAGCGATGCGCCCCGACTCGATCTCGGTGATGCAACCTTATTGCCCGGTTTTATCGAGTTACACGCGCATTTAAGCTATCAACACGTACCGGCCGATTCCGTGTTGCGCCATGGCATCACTACGGTGCGCGATGTCGGCGGGCCGCTGCATCAGCCTGTCGGCGGTGACGGCAGTTTAAGGCTGATGACGTCGGGACCGATTATTACCGCGCCGGCAGGCTATCCGATCCCTAATCTGGGCGAAACCGACATTGCCATGCCGGTAGCCGACGCGCAACAAGCGCGGCAAGCGGTGCGGAAACTGGTGGCGGGCGGCGCGGTGCTGATCAAAGTGGCGCTGGAGCCGGGTGGCGAAGCAGGCGCGCCTTGGTCTGGCGGGCACACACACGCTCACTCCGAACACCCGCATGCCAAAACGCATGATAAGCCTCATAGCTGGCCGACGTTATCTCCGGTTGTGTTGGCGGCCATCGTCGACGAAGCCCATCAACTGGGCCGACGGGTGGCGGCGCATCTTGCCGAATCCAAAGGCGCACAATTAGCCTTGGATGCCGGTGTCGATGAATGGGCGCATGCGCCCTGCGACAAATTGCCGGATGCGCAATTACAGCGGGCCGTGGCACAGCAGGTCAGAATCGTCAGCACCATCGACACCTTGTCCAAATGTCCGGGCGTGAGCAGCAATGTCAGACGCTTAGCCGAGCTGGGTGCGGAGTTTTTGTACGGCGCGGAAATCGCTCATCCTGACATTCCCTGGGGCATAGATGCTCAGGAATTACTGTACTTACAACATCTGGCGGGCATGACGCCATTAGATGTGATACGGACCGCAACCTCCAAAGCCGGCCAGTATCTGAACATTCCTCTACTGGGCACTCTGCTGTCCGGTGCACCTGCCGACCTGATCGCGGTAAAAGGCGATCCGATTCAAAAGCTTAAATTGTTGGAGTATCCTGATTTGGTGATGTCCGGCGGCAAACTGATAATAAATTACTTTGGCAACTGATTGGTCGCGGTTCTGTAGGGGCTGTGCGCCGAGCTGCACCGACGCGCACTGGCTGGCCCCGCTTAGCCGCCGGAAAACCTAAGCTCAAGGTTTTACTTTTGTAACCTATTGATCGCTAGCGTTTTCGCTGGGTATTGTTGGCGGTTCCGGCTAAACTGCCGGATAAGCTTGCTACCCAATCGCCATGCTCAGTAAAGACTTACTCCTTCAGGCCGGCAAAGCCATCCGGACCCAGCCCCTTCGCGCCGCGCTGATTATTTTGGCGATGAGCATAGGCGTGGCTGCCGTAAATGTGTTGACCGCATTGGGCGACAGCGCCCGCAATTATGTAGTCCACGAATTCGAATCGCTGGGCACCCATCTGGTCATCGTGCTGCCCGGTCGCACCGAAACCACCGGCGGCCATCCGCCTCTGTTCGGCGAAACCCCGCGCGATCTAACGTTGGACGATGCCGCCGCCTTGTTTCGCAGCCGGCAGGTGGCGGCGATTGCCCCGGTCAGCATCGGCTCGGCGCCGGTGTCGGTCGGCGGTCTGGAGCGGGAAACCAATGTGATGGGCTCCACGCACGCTTTGCTGCGGGTGCGGCATTTAACGATGGCCCAAGGCCAATTTCTGCCGGAGGCCGATGCCGATAAGGAAATCTCGGTGTGCGTGATCGGCAAAACCATCAGTGACGAATTGTTCGCGCACCAGCAAGCGGTCGGCCAATGGCTGCGCATCAACGACCGGCGGTTTCGAGTGATTGGCGTGTTGGCCAAGGAAGGTCAATCAATAGGCACCGGTTTCGACGAACTCATCATTGTGCCAGTTGCGTCCGCGCAAGCCTTGTTCGACAGCCATTCCTTGTTTCGGATTTTAATTGAGGCGCATTCGGAAGCCGCTATGTATAAAGCCGTTGACGAAGTCCGCAATATCATCAAGCTACGTCATGAAGGCGAGGACGATGTGACGGTGATTACCCAGGACAGCGTGGTGAATACCTTCGACAAAATCCTTACCGCATTGACCTTTACCGTAGCCGGTATTGCGGCGGTCAGTCTGGCGGTGGCCGGCGTGTTGGTGATGAATGTGATGCTGGTCAGCGTCAGCCAACGCACGGCGGAGATTGGCTTGTTGAAAGCCTTGGGCGCTACGCAAAGCCAGTTGCAACGCTGGTTTTTATGCGAAGCGGCCTTGCTGTCTTTGGCTGGCGCGCTGGTCGGCAGCGTGATAGGGCAGTTCGGAATCTTGGTATTGCAGTGGCTGTATCCGAATTTTCCGCTGGCTTTGCCGCTTTGGGCCCGATTGTCGGCCTTGGCGGTGGCGCTGGCCACCGGCTTGATTTTCGGGGTAATGCCGGCCCGCAAGGCGGCGCGGCTGGATCCGGTCGCGGCTTTGGCGAGGCGCTAAGATGAATTGGCTGGATTTAGCCAAACTGGCGCTACGCAGCATTAGTAGTCATAAACAACGTTCCCTGCTGACGGCGTTGGGTTTGATTATCGGCATTGCCGCCGTGGTGATTTTGACCTCCATCGGCCGTGGTATTCATAGTTTCGTGCTAGCGGAATTTACCCAGTTCGGCACGCATTTGATCGCGGTTTATCCCGGTAAAACAACTACCTTTGGCTTATCCGGTGCTACCATCAGCACGGTGCGGCCATTATCGACAGCCGATGCCGCCAGTCTGGAAAATCTGGACCATGTGCTGGCGGCGATGCCACTGGTACAAGGCAATGCGCGGATCGAGGCCGGCACTAAACAGCGCCGCGCCAATGTATTTGGGGTGGGGGCCGCGTTGCCGCAAGTATGGCAGCTGAAAGTCGATAGCGGCCGCTTTTTGCCTAACGATGGTCTCGATAACCCGCGCGCTTTCGCGGTATTGGGCAGTAAGATGCGCGCCGAATTATTCGGCAATGCCAATCCGCTGGGACAACGGATTCGCATCGGCAGCGACCGGTTTCGGGTCATCGGCGTGATGCAGGCCAAAGGCCAGATGTTGGGTTTTGACCTGGATGACACTGTATTCATCGCCAGCGGCAAGGCCATGGAAATGTTTGATCGGCAGAGTTTGATGGAAATCGATTTGCTGTACAGCAGCGAAACCAGCGCGGAAACAGTCGAAAAAGCTATCAAGCGCCGTTTGATAGCGCGGCACGGAGCCGAGGATTTTACGATAGTCACTCAGAACCAGATGCTGGAAAAAATGGATTCGGTATTGAGCGTATTGACCTTGGCGGTGGCGGCGCTGGGTAGTATCTCGTTGCTGGTGGGCTCGGTCGGTATTCTCACCATCATGACCATCGCCGTTTCGGAACGGGTGTCTGAGATTGGTTTGTTGCGCGCCATCGGTGCCGAGCGTGGCATGGTGTTTAACCTGTTTCTCGGCGAAGCGATGTTGCTGAGCTTGGTCGGCGGGGCTGGAGGCGTTTTGTTGGGCGTGGCACTGGTGAAGCTCGCTGCCGCTTTCGTTCCGGCGCTACCGGTGCAATTGGCCTGGAACTACATCGTTACCGCCTTTGCAATTTCCTTAGGTATAGGCATAGCGGCCGGCGTGGTGCCGGCCATCAAAGCCGCTAGATTGAATCCGTTGGAAGCTTTACGGGCGGAGTGATCCAAAGCTCTATTGCGTCTACTAAAACGAAAGAATGGACTAGGCCCGAAAGGATTCTCGGCTATGCTTAGCTAGCAATTTTAGCCAATGTCATGCCAAGAGGTCTTTATGCTGAATATTAGTAATTATTACGAGCGATTGGTGATAGACCGGCTGTGGAAGCTTGCCGAGCAGGCCGACGAGCCGTTCAGTCAAGCATTTCAGGAAGACGTCGCCTGTTTGGCGCTGAATAAATTACCGCCGTGTTATGTGCGTAATACCATCGACAAGGGCATTAACGTCAGCGAGCAGCAATATCAGGAGATGGCCAGTGCTGTCGATATGGCGGTGGAGCAGGCGATACAGCAGGTTTTGCGTAGGCCCCGCGAGCACCGGAATGATTGAATATTGGGCATCGCCGGCCGCTGAGTCCGAAGTGTAATGTCCAATAGCCCCCGAATAGGTTTTATAAATCCATGAAAAACACTTTGATTTTTTTACTAGTGGCTTGCGGTTTGCCGGCTTGCGACTCGGCGCCGACCGATAAGGCTAATCCGCCGGCAGCAGTGCAGCCGCCGCTTGCGGATGCAATCAAGCAACCCATGGATCAGGCCAGAGATGCGGAAAAGCAGATTTTTGAAAGTGCGGACCGGCGGAAACAGCAGGCAGACCAGATGTGATGTGGGGCAGAGATTCGATAATCGATGTTATTGAATCTCTGCCGCCAAGCACCCTGCCGCTAGCAGGGCGGGTTGGACTTACTTCAGTTTAGGGCAGTCGAGATAGTCGGGATGCGCGGAAATAACCACGGCAACGCGGTGATTCTGATCCGCCGTGTTATCTGGGCCGCCGGCTTCGCCGATAGCTTTGGAGACCAGTTGCGAGGCTCTGGCGCCATTTTTAATCAGCAGTTCGCTAACGGATTTAGCTCTTCTTTCCGACAGCGCCTGGTTAGCGGCTGGTTTGCCGACTGTGTCGGTAGAAGCCGTTACAGTAGCTGTTGAGTCGGGGTGGTCGTGTAAAAAGTGACCGATATGACTGATGGTATCTTCCTTGGTTTTAAACGGCACGTGGCTACCGGTTTTGAAGTAGGCTACGGTTTCATGAATCGTTTCCACGTGATGATGGTTTTGTGAATGCGCCTCGGTCAGCCACTGGCAATACTCTTTTTCCGAGGCCAAAATGTGTGCCGCGGCTGATTTTGCAGCCTCCTGCGCTTTTAGGCTCTCGTCTATGTTCCAGTAGTAATCGTTTTGCCAATGCTTCAGTACATGGTTAGCCGACTTTAAATCTTGTTCAGCCTTTGAGGCGTGGAGCAAGGCTTGACCGTAATGGCCTTTGGATGCGGCATCAATTTCAGCGCTGAGTCCAGCCACATCTTTTTTGGGCGTGGAACAGGCGGTCAGCGATAGAGCCAGAACGGCAAGCGGGATGTATACGTATTTTTTTTTCATGATCTTATCCTCTAAATCGAGCGGTATCGTCCGCGTTACTTGCCATGGTCCAGCGTGTCGGAATAACCGTGATCCAGCGGGCCGTAATGAGTCCAGTAACCGGGGAAATGCAGGCCGAAGTAACGGGTATCTTCGCTAAAACGGTCCCAGACGTATGGCGGAGAGATAAATTCATCGGTGGGTATCGGCGAGGCAATCAGCTCCGCCACGCCTATCAGGGTGCGGCTGACCGTGTGAGCCACGCCACGTAACACGCCCCAACTCGAACCAAGCAGGATGTTTTGGTCGTGAGTGATGTTGACCACGTTTTTAGGGATTTCGATAAAACTGAAAGTGGTGTTAGCGAAGCCTTGGCTGACTCTGGAAGTAAACCCCGCCAGATAACCCGGATGGTTTTCGTCCGCATGTGCCGTTTGGCTTGCCAGTAATGCACCTGACAGTAAGCAGGTGGTGAGGAATTTATTTTTATTCATGTTAGGTACTCCCGTGGTGTTACAAATTTAATTCTACTGACGTGCTAAGCATAGCAGCAGAATGCCGAAAACACTGGAAGTCCGACAGTAACGCACGGCGCAGAGAAATGCAAATACCTTATGCGACCAGATGTTTGTTTTGCCTGGTTTGCAAATCAAAGTTATTGGGTGTTGATTTCTACGCGATTTCGGCCGTTTTTCTTGGCGCGGTAAAGGGCGTCGTCGGCCGCTTGAATGATAGCTTCCAGGGATGTGTCGGTGACTACCCGGCACGAGCAGACGCCAATCGAAATGGTGGCAGGTATCTGCTGATTTTGGTATTGAAACGTATGCTGCATCACCGTCAGTCTGATGCGTTCCGCCAAAGCGGCTGCGGCATCGCTGGAAATCTCCCGCAATAACATGATGAATTCTTCACCGCCGTAACGGGCCAGAAAGTCCTCTTGGCGCATTTCCGCATTCAGAATTTTCGCCAATTCCTTAAGGACTTGATCGCCGGCGAGGTGGCCGAAGTTGTCGTTGGTTCGCTTGAAATGATCGGCGTCGCACATCATCACGGTCAAGCGGGTTTCGTTGCGTTTACAAAAAGACAACTCCTGTTGCGCACGCAACATGAAGGCGTTGCGGTTAAGAATGTTGGTCATCGAATCCAGATTCGCCGCCGCGTAAAGTGCCTGTTCGGATTTGGCTTCGTTGAAGCGTTTGTAATCGATTTTTAGGTAGGTGTCGCCCAGCCGGATTCTGTCGAGCAGTTCGAGTTTATGTTTTGCGACGCGCTTGCCGTTGACGTAAGTGCCGTTGGTGGAATTTAAGTCTTCGAGCAGGATATGCTGGCTGTTCACCGATAGCATGCTGTGGCGCCGGGAGACTTTCGGATCGGGAATCAGAATATCCACGGCCGGTTCGCGGCCCAGCACATGTTGGTGATTATGTAATTTAAATTGCTTGCCTTGTTCGCTACCGGATAAAACCACTAAATAAGGCTCCAGCTCCGAAAGGTCGCGACCGTTTTCGGATAATTTGCCGACTAAGGTGTTGGACAAGATTAACTGGGTTTTGTCAGGAGGCGTGGTCATCGGTTGATTCCTAATCATCTCCTGGCGAGGGTGTTGAAATAAGCTTTTGGGATTGTTCGGCCAGCCGCAAGATTATGTCGTCGAGCGGGTAAGCGCTGTAGGTGCAACCTTACGATTTGTAGTGTCTCAGATAGTCCGACAGCTATCAAGGTCAGTGATGTCGAGCTTAAGGTAGTGAAGCGGTTTGAGAGTGCTGTGCGGCGTGAAATACTGCTCGGCGGCAGCCGAAGCGCGGATCCGCTTCGGCTCGTTTCCGGTTTAAGCGAAGGCTTTTTTGAAAAACTCCGGCATGGCTAGGCTGGCTTTGTGGATGTCGCTGTTGTAGTAGACAGTATCAAAGCCCTTGTTGGCAGCATCCTGCTCGCGGAATGTTGACAAGTCGGCTTTACTGGCCATCGTCGCGCTCCACCAGCCGGACGGGTAAATACATTGCGGGAAGAATACGGTTTGGAAGTTTGCAAATCCGCCTGCTTTCATTTCCTCGCGCATTTCCTTCAGGATTTTCATATGCAGCAAGGCAGATTCGCTTTGTTGCACCACGATACCGTTCTCGCTTAAGGCTTTGTAGCAATCTTTATAAAAATCGGCACAGAACAAGCCTTCCGCAGGGCCGACCGGGTCGGTGCTGTCGACGATGATGATGTCCACGCTGTTCGGCGCAGCGTCTTTAACCCATTTTATGCCGTCGATGAATTTCAGATCGGCGCGTGGATCGTTATTGGACTCGCACAGTTCCGGAAAATAGATTTCCGCCAAGCGGGTGACGCGCTCGTCGATGTCGATTTGCACCGCTGATTCAACGCCGGGATGTTTCAATACTTCGCGCAGGGTGCCGCAGTCACCGCCGCCGATAATCAATACGTTTTTTGGATTGGGATGGGTGAACAATACCGGATGGCTGATCATCTCGTGATAAAAGAAATTATCGCGGGTGGAGACCATGGTGCAGCCATCGATCACCATCAGATTACCGAACTGTTCGGTTTCGTAGATTTCCAGAAACTGAAATTCGGATTGCTCCTCGTGGAGTTTACGGGTGATTTTTAGTGAGAAAGCAGTGCCGGTAGCGGTTTGCGCTTCGCTGAACCATTGGTCGTCGAGCATGATGAAGTCCTGTAAAAAGTCATATAACGTTCATCATTATACTTTAGAATTTCTACCTCTTTATGACAGTCCGAGTAGAACGCGTGCGAACACAACCCTGGTCGATTGAACAGTCCAAGCAGCTTTACGCTATCCAGCAATGGGGTAACGGTTATTTTTCGATTAATGACCAAGGCCATGTCTGCGTGAAACCGCAAGCGGATTGCGTCACCGAAATCGATTTATTCGACATCGCCCAGGCCTTGCGGGACAAGGGTTTGAACTTTCCGGTATTGTTGCGTTTTACCGATATTCTGCGCGACCGCATCCGCCAGCTACAGCAGGCATTCGATCAGGCCAGAGCTACTAATCATTACAGCGGCCATTACACGCCGGTCTATCCGATCAAGGTCAATCAGCAAGGCAATGTGGTAGAAAGCATCGTCTCCGCCGAGCATATCGGCCTGGAAGCCGGCAGCAAACCGGAATTGCTGGCAATTTTGGGTTTGGCAAAACGCGGCGGTACCATTGTCTGCAACGGCTACAAAGACCGGTTTTACATCCGTATGGCCTTGATGGGCCAGTTGATGGGCTTGTCGGTGTTCATCGTCATCGAAAAGCCTTCTGAACTAGAGATGATCATCGAAGAAGCCGCCAAGCTGCAAGTTACGCCTTTGATCGGTTTGCGGGTGCGCTTATCGACCATCAGCGCCGGCAAATGGCAAAACAGCGGCGGCGAAAAATCCAAGTTTGGCTTGCATGCCAGCGAAGTATTGCAGCTGATCGCCCGCTTGCGGCAATTGAATATGCTGAATTGTTTGCAGCTGATGCACTTTCATATGGGCTCGCAGATTGCCAATATCCACGACATCAAGCTGGCTTTGAAAGAAGCTGGTCAGTTTTATCTGCAATTGCATAAACTCGGCGCCAACATTACGACTGTGGATGCCGGCGGTGGCTTGGGTGTGGATTACGATGGCAGCGGCTCACGGCGCGAATGTTCGATCAATTACAGCGTGAACGAGTATGCGGAAAACATCGTCCGCGCCTTCGCGGAGGTTAGTCAACAACACGGTTTGCAGCAGCCTAATATCATCACCGAATCCGGCCGGGCTATTACGGCGCATCATGCGGTGTTGATTACCAATGTCACCGAAGTGGAAAGCCTGCAAGGTGCTGCCATGCCGGTGGAAATAGCCGGGCAAAATATCGCCGAGGCTTATCACAATGCCCAATTTAACATGGCCGAAGCCCGCGCCAAGTTCGTGCAGGGCGATTTGTCGTTGACCGAATTGGCCGAAGCGGAAAAGCACTATGTGAGTTTATGCCAGCAGATTCAGCGCGAGTTGAACCTGGACAATCACCATCACCGGGAAATTTTGCAGGAACTGGACGAAAAGCTGGCGGACAAGGTGTTCTGTAATTTTTCCTTGTTTCAATCGATGCCGGACATTTGGGGCATAGACCAGATTTTTCCGATCATGCCCATTCATCAGCTGGGACAGCAACCCACCCGGCGCGCGGTTTTACAGGATTTAACCTGCGACTCCGACGGCCGTATCGACCAATACGTCGATCATCAGAACATCGCCAATACCATGCCGCTGCATACTATCGCGGAAGATCAGGATTATCTGATCGGCTTTTTCATGGTCGGCGCTTATCAAGAAATTTTGGGAGATATGCACAATCTGTTCGGCGATACTCATTCGATTAATATCGAACTGGACGAGCAGGGCTATCGCTTCGGCGATTTCATGGAAGGCGAGGATGTCAGCGAGTTGCTGGACTACGTGCATATCAATACCGAAGCCTTAAAAACAGCCTATCGGCAAAAGCTCGATGGCAGCGGATTGTCGGCCGAACAAAAGCAGACTTTCGAGCAGGAACTGCTGGCCGGATTGAACGCTTATACCTACCTGGAAAAATAAGGAAGACTCCAGGGCTCCGGACGTCCGGGATCGATAACGGTAAGGTGCCCAAGCGTTTAAGGAGTCGAGGGCGAACATGAAAATATTCCTGATTGCCGTGGCATTGCTCTGCGGCTGCATGGCCTGCAATAGATCGGCGCCAACCATGAGCAAGCTGCCCGATAACGCTGTGATTCTGGCGTTCGGCGATAGCCTGACCTATGGCACCGGCGCGTCGGCACAGCATGATTACCCCAGCGTCCTGGCGCAGATGAGCGGTCGCGAGGTGATTAACGAAGGCGTTCCTGGGGAACTTAGCGCGCAGGGCCGGCAGCGTTTACCGGCATTGCTGGATGAATATCGGCCCGATTTATTGATTTTAATCCACGGCGGCAACGATATTTTGCAACAAATCGCGGCGGAGCAAACCCGCGATAATCTCAAAGCCATGATTGCCGAAGCCAGACAGCGCAACATTCCGATCGTTATATTGGGTGTCCCGGCGTTTGGGGTTGTGTTTTTACGCAGCGCGAAAATTTATGAGGAGATTGCCGCGTCCGAAGGTGTGCCGAGCGATCTGGATACTGTGCCCAACATTCTGGCAAATAACGCGCTTAAGTCGGACGCGGTTCATCCCAACGACTCCGGATACCGGCACCTAGCGGAAAATATTGCCGCGTTGTTGCAAAAGCATGGCGCCCTGTAATCCGCGGCACGGTCTGTCGATGCCGGACTAAGGCGCTATAATGGTCCGAACAACATTACGGGGGGATATGACATGCGGGTAGGCTTGATCGGATTGGGGGCCATGGGCCTGGGCATGGCGCGCAATCTTGCCAAGGCCGGATACTTGACCGCCGTTTACAATCGTACCTTTAGTAAAGCCGAGGCGTTAGCGGCGGAATTGCAAATCCAGGCTTGCGAGACTATCGAACAACTGGCCGGTCAAGTCGACGTGGTATTGATCTGTGTGTCGGCGGATAAAGACGTATTGATGGTGGTGGATGCTATTGCCAAAACCATCCAACCCGGCAGCGTGGCGGTGGATATGTCCACGGTCAGCAGTGAAACGGCGACTGTCGCGGCGCAAAAACTCGCGGAAAAAAATACCGCTTTTCTGGATGCGCCGGTGTCCGGCGGTGTGGAAGGCGCTAACAAAGGCACGTTGGCAATGATGGTCGGTGGCGACGCACAAATTTTGGCGCGGGTTCGTCCGGTGTTGGCGGCCATGACCGCACGTATCGAACACATAGGTGGCGTTGGCGCCGGGCAAGCTTGCAAGGCAGTGAACCAAATCATGTGTGCCGGTATTAACCAGGCAGTAACCGAAGCCTTGGCCTTTGCCGAGGCTCAAGGTTTGCCGGTGGAGAAAGTCATCGAGGTGGTCAGCGGCGGCGCGGCCGGCAACTGGTTCTTGGATCACCGCGGTAAGACCATGATCCAAAACCAATTTCCCCCCGGTTTTAAATTGGCGCTTCATCATAAAGACTTAAAAATAGCTCAGCATATGGCTCAGCATGCCGGCGTAGGTTGCCCGCTAACCATTGCGACGCTTGCTGACTATGCCAAACTGATGGCCAAAGGTTATGGCGACGAGGATATTTCCGCGTTGTATCGTTTAAAACAGAAACGATCTTCCAATTAGTTTACAAGGTGTAACGATGAAAATTACGGTGTTTGGCAGTGGATATGTAGGTTTGGTGACGGGTGCCTGTCTGGCAGAAGTGGGTAATCAAGTGCTGTGCATGGATGTCGATCAACGCAAAATCGACCAACTCAAGCAAGGCGTCATTCCAATCTACGAGCCGGGTTTGGACGAGATGGTTAAGGACAACGTCGCCGCCGGTCGCTTGAGCTTTACTACCGACGTGAAAGAAGCCGTGGACTTCGGTTTGTTTCAATTTATCGCGGTGGGTACGCCGCCGGACGAAGACGGTTCGGCCGATTTGAAATATGTGTTGGCGGTGGCGAAAAGCATCGCCGAACACATGAGCGATTACAAAATCGTCGTCGATAAATCCACCGTGCCGGTCGGCACCGCCGATAAAGTCAAACAGGCCATCAAAGATGTATTGGCCGAGCGCAGTCAGGAATTGGAGTTTGACGTCGTCTCCAATCCGGAGTTTTTGAAGGAAGGTTCGGCGCTTGACGATTTTATGAAACCGGACCGGATCATCATCGGAACCGATAACCCCAGAACCGCCGAATTGTTGAAAGCGCTTTACGCGCCGTTCAACCGTAGTCGGGAACGGGTGATCACGATGGACATTCGTTCCGCCGAGCTAACCAAATACGCCGCCAACGCCATGCTGGCTACCAAAATCAGCTTCATGAACGAGTTGGCCAACCTAGCGGAACGATTGGGTGCAGATATTGAAAACGTCCGCCACGGCATCGGTTCCGACAGCCGCATCGGCTACAGCTTTATCTATCCCGGCTGCGGCTACGGTGGCTCCTGTTTTCCAAAAGACGTCAAAGCCCTGGAACGCACCGCCCGCGACTACGGCTATCAAGCTGAATTACTCAGTGCGGTGGAAAACGTCAACGATCGGCAAAAACACCGCTTGTTCGAAAAAGTCTCCACGCATTACCCAAGCGGCGTGAAAGGCAAAACCTTTGCGTTGTGGGGCCTGGCCTTCAAGCCCAATACCGACGACATGCGCGAAGCTCCCAGCCGGGTATTGTTGGAAGCCTTGATCGATGCCGGCGCGACAGTACGAGCCTACGACCCGGAAGCGATGGAAGAAGCGCACCGTATCTACGGCGATAAAGCCGGATTGGTGTATTGCGCGAAACAGGCGGATACCTTAAGCGATGTGGATGCGTTGATCATCGTCACCGAATGGAAACAGTTCCGCAGCCCGGATTTCGATGACTTGGGTCGTTTGTTGAAAGACAAGGTGATATTCGATGGGCGGAATATGTATGAGCCTAGGTTGGTGAAACAGTTTGGGTTGCAGTATTACGCGATCGGAAGGTAATACTTTCCCTCTCTTGCTGGAGAGGGTTTGGGTGAGGAGAATCAAAACCTTGCCTCATTTTCTTTCTTGGAAGGTGTCGCTGGCGCGACGGCTGGTTTTAATGTCGGGTCTCGGCCCGACAGCCGAGGTACTTTCTTTTGCTCCGCCAAAAGAAAGTACCCAAAGAAAAGGCGGCCCGGATGCCGCTTTGATCCTGCGCGCCGAAGCTTTTATCGAGGGTCGGCAGAAGGGGCTTCCCAGCCCCTCCGCCGACGCACCGCATCCATGCGGCGCCCCTTCGGGCTGTTCTCGATAAAAGCTCCGGTGCTCGGCGCGGCATACGGGAGAAAACCATCCCGAAATTAGAAGTTGGTTGGCGTGTAAAAAGCGTAGTCTCGATGGAGTGTAACGAAATCGAATAATTGAAGGCTTCAATTATCCCGGATTCCGCTTATTGGCGACCTGAAAATTACATTTACGGCCTTGAACTTCGCATTGTTCCCTGTCTACGTTTCTGGTTATCCGTTGTAATTCTGGATAGTTAAGTGTTTTTCGGCGTAGTGGCTTAATAGGATTCGACGAGTTGTAAAAAAGCTTGGCCATTTTGTTCGAAACCAGTGTTCGGCAAGTTTAGGTAAGAAATTTACATCTTGACGTACGCGGGCTTTTTTTAATGCTAGGTTATATTGATTTAGTACAGCTAAGCGTTGTTGATTCAGACGATCACAATTAAGATTCAGATATTCAATGGTTTTTTCAATCAACTCTTCTATTGTGTCGTAATGGTTGTGTTCAATGTGGAGTTGTTCGTAATCCTTTTTTGCTTTTAACTCCCCCGTACGTTTATCCAGATCAAATAAGCAGGGAACTGTAGGTATATACAGAGGATTTAATAGATGACCCTCACATGATGTCGGTAATATTCCTTTATTTATTAAACGGTCCTTGTGCGCATCGCAGCTTAGATTTTCTGGTAAAGGGTGTGCGCTTAGGCTAATATCCGACCCGCCAAGACACACTCCTATTACATTATTCCAGTCCAAATTCCAGTTATGGTTTTGACTGGTATTGTCCGATTTTGGATGAAAATGTTCGATCCTTTGTTTATAAGCTTCTTTTGGTTTCTCCTCACAAAAAGCACATAAACCACCTTGGTCGCTAAAAATTAAAGCCTTAATAGTTTTGTAATCTTCGCTGAGATTTATATTACGGAACTCCTCCCAATTTGAATGTGGTTGTTGTATCGCAAATTCAGTTAAATTGTTTGGAGGAAATGATTTATTGACTTTCTTCAATCTCTTGCTCCCATTGGCGATTTTCAATGTAAAGATCAGCTTTTGTGAGCTCAGGCTCATTGCCCTGATAAATAGCATCAAGTTTAGTACGCATTGTGATAGCCTCTTCATCTTTCCATTTGTCGGCATACACTAAATCTAAATATTCGGTTAATAACTTTGTATTTGGATCGTTTTTCGGGCGTGGGTCGACTCCAAAAATACGTTTGAGAATACGTGATGCCTCGGCTCCCTGAGTACCTGCTTCTGCAGAATAAACATTATTACCGTCCAATATACGAATTTGATGGCTAGGTACTGTCGAAATAACTTGAGGGCTATGCGTTGTAACAATAAACTGAATTTTCGGAAAAGCCATAGTTAAACTGCCCAAAATAGTTTGTTGCCATGCTGGATGCAAATGCATATCCACTTCATCGATCATCACAATACCATAGGTTTCTTTTATAGCGTGTAAGCCTAAGTGAGGATTAAGCTTGATGCAGCGATAAGCAATATCTCCGACCATTGCCAATACGCCACGGATACCATCACTGAGTAACTCAACTTTTAAAATGCCATGTTGCTCATGATTCAAAACTAATGATTTTTCGTGGCTAATGCTATATTCCAACTTATACCAACCTGTATCTAATAAAACACTGTCGATGGCTTGTTGGATTACCTGTATTGTGTTCTTCCATAAGGAGTCGGCTTCAGGCGAAAATCCCTTTTCAGCTAGCATAATCTGATCTTCCCGATAGCTTTCAAAAATCCAGGCAAACCATTCGGCAAAATGTTTATATGAAGAAGAGGGATCGAGACAATCACGATAGGCGAATAGACGCATATAAGAATCCGCGTTTTGTTTGTTCTTTTTTGCGGATTTAGCTTCTGTTAAACGTTTTTGACTCCAAAGCCGTCCAGTTCCGTAATAGCCTAAAATTGGCAAATCAGTATCTGGGCTTTCTGGGTTTCTAACTTGAGCTTGCGCAATTGATGCCAAAATTTTGATTAGTTTAGAAGCAAGTTTATCTTTAGTTTTTGTGCCTTTTGCCTCACTCTCCCTTATACGCGCCCATTCCCATGTTTTAGAGAATCTTTCAAAGCCGACTAAATTAATATTCCAGTCTCCTTTTAAAGCGATGGAACAAGGGAGTTGACGCGCGAGTTGTCTATCACGCATTTTTAGTATTCGTACATCATCAACACTTATATTGTTTCCCGTATCACTCGCTGGATTTCGGGCTAAATCGAATCCCCTGACAAAAGGCCACAGACCTATTCGGATTGCATCGAGAACCGATGATTTACCTTGCCCGTTCTTTGCCACAAGTACGGTTAACTGTTTATCCAGATCAATGGATAAAGATGCGAAGCAACGAAAATTAGTAATTTGCAGGTTTTTTAATTTCATATGGCGGTTAGTATTCAGCAGGATTACTTATAAGTGCTACGATGCGGGCACAGTACAAAGCCAAGCGATACCTGTCAATGGACAGCGTTACCCCGTTCAAAAGCGAGGAACGCAGGGAATGAGCGGCGTCCGGGTGGTCTTTTCTTTGGATACTTTCTTTTGGCCACGCACAAATTCGCCGGGAGCGAATTTGAACATCCGATAGGCTGGCTCCAGGGCGAAAACCTGGGATGGTTTTCGTAGCGAAAGTATCTCGGCTGTCGGGCCGAGGCCCGACATTAAAACCAGCCGTCGCACCAGCGACACATTTGTTTGGAGATTTAAGCCCGCCATCCATGGCCCTGGTACCCGTATCCCGGCGAGCATGACGCCATTCAAACATCAAGAAGACCGCAGCTGACTATGCTTCACCCCATACCCAAAATAAATCAAAAACCCAAGCAACAACCAAACAAATAACCTAATCCAGGTATCAATCGGCAAACCCGCCATTAAACTCAAACACACCAAAATCCCGCCAATCGGCACGTACGGTACGGCCGGGCATTTGAAATGGCGTTCCATTTCCGGGTGGCTGTTGCGCAGAATCCAGACGCCGCCGCACACCAACACAAACGCAAACAAGGTACCGATACTGACCAATTCGCCGAGCTTTTCGATGGGCATGAAGCCGGCTAGTAGAGACACGGCTACGCCGACCAGGATGGTGGATAAATGCGGGGTTTGATATTTGGGGTGGACTTGCGCGAATAATGGCGGGAGGAGCTGATCTTTCGCCATTGAGAAGAAAATCCGGCTTTGGCCCATCAGCAATACCAGCATTACCGAGGTTAGACCAGCGATGGCGGCGATTTTAATGATGGGCGAGAGCCAACTCATGCCGACGTGATCGACCGCCAGGGCAATCGGCGCAGGGACGTTCAATTCGGTGTAAGGGATGATGCCGGTCAACACGCCGGCCACCAGAATGTAGAGCAGGGTGCAGACGGCCAGCGAGGCGATGATGCCGATGGGTACGTCGCGTTGCGGGTTGATGGCTTCCTGGGCGGCAGTGGATACCGCATCGAAACCGATATAGGCAAAGAAAATTACCCCGGCGCCGGTCAATACGCCGCCGAAACCAAAGGGGGTGAAGTCAGCCCAGTTTTCGGTTTGGATGTGTCCGGAGCTGGCGACGATGAACACCACGATTACCGACAGTTTGATCAAGACCATGACGAAATTGAAGATCGCCGACTGGCGGATGCCGATTACGAGTAGGCTGGTCAGTAACAAAATGATGGTCACGGCGGGTAAATTAATGAAGCCGGCTGCCGGATTAGCCAAGTAAGTCGTGGTGAGATAGGTGGGTAAATGTATCCCCAGATTTTCCAGAAAGCTGGTCAGATAACCGGCCCAGCCTATCGCCACCGTGCTGCTGGCCAGGGCGTATTCCAATATCAAATCCCAACCGATAATCCAGGCCATCAATTCGCCCATCGTCGCATAGGCATAGCTGTAAGCGCTGCCGGATACCGGGATCATCGCGGCCAGTTCGCTGTAACACATCGCCGCCAGGCCGCAGGCGATGCCCGCCAAGATAAACGACACCACAATGGCTGGACCGGCGTATTTTGCGGCGGCGATCCCGGTTAGGACGAAGATGCCGGCGCCGATCACCGCGCCTATGCCCAGGATGGTCAAGTCCTTGGCGGTGAGAGTTTGTTTTAAGCCGTGTTGAACATCGGTCAAGGCTTCGACGGATTTACGTTGCAGTAATTGCTTGGGGATTTGCATGAATTGGTCTCGATTATTTGGAAGGGGCCGGCTTTACTGAATCGGGCAGGTTTTGGGCGCCGTCAAAGCGGGTGCCGGTAGTCACTGCTTCGGTGAAAATTGCATCGTGCAATTTGGCTTGCGAGAAATTGGCATTGGTCAGATTGGCGCCGGTAAGGTTAGCGCCATCCATTTCAGCGGAATAAAGATCGGCGTTTTGCAGATTGGCATTATTCAGTTTGGCGTGTTTCAGCATCGCCCGGCCCAGTTGGGCGTTGCTGAGGTTGGCGCCGGTCAAATTGGCGCCTTTCAAGCTGGCGCGCATCAAACCCATTGACTGGTTTTTCATGTCGGCCGCCCACTGTACGTTGCTGAGATTGGCATGGCTTAGATTGGCACCGTCCATGATCGCTACCACCCGGCTGCCGCTCATGTCGGCATTGCTGAGGTCAGCGTGCATCAGGCTGACGCCGAAGATGCTGGTGTTGGATAGATTAGCGGCGCTGAGCTTGATATTGGTCATCACCGTTAAATCCAGTGTCAGGCCTTGCAGATTGCTTTTATTCAGATTGGAGCGCCTTAAATCGGCACCCCACAAATCGGCGTTGCGAAAATCCAGATTGGACAGGTCCAGGTCGGTCAGATCCTTGCGGCGCAGGTCGGTGGGATGCTGCTTGTCCGCTTTGGTCAGCATTTGCTCGACTTGGGCGCGCGTGAGATCGGCGGCATAGGCTATGCTTTGACTCGCCAGAAATAGCGCTATAAATGTTTTGATCGATAAGTTTGTCATTAAAACCTCCACAATATTGTCATTGTTGATTCGGATAATCCGCTGGCCAGGACTGTATTTTCGTTGATAGTAACAGGCTCTCAGACAGACTCAACGAGAAAAATACGGCAGGGATTTGTACTTGGATTTTTCTGGGGATTAAGTGGGACGTGGTCGAAGGATGGTTGTGTGTTACCGCGCGGACCCAGTTAAACGTAGCTTGCGCAATTGCTGTTACATTACAATGTGTTTGATAGCCCAGGTATTTTCGACTTTTCAGCGTTGCATTAATTGCCTTATAGAAAAATAACATGACAGAAACTTCGCTAACCGCGCTTGTCGTTGACTTGGATGGCACGCTGACACCCACCGATACCCTGGTCGAATCGGTATTACAGGTCTGCAAACGTCAGCCGCTGGTGGTATTTAAATTGCCGATTTGGTTGTTGAAGGGGCGGGCGGTTTTTAAAGATCGCGTGGCACAAGCATCGTCCCTAGATGTTGAGAGTTTGCCTTATCGAACCGATTTGCTTGAGTATCTGCGCGCGGAAAAACGCCGGGGCAGACAGTTGGTGCTGGCTACTGCGGCGCATACCGATATTGCCGATGCGGTTGCTAAGCATCTGGATTTGTTCGATAAGGTGCTGGGCAGCGATGAAAACCATAACCTAAAAGGCGTCAACAAGCTGGATGCCATCCGCCAGGCCGTGGGGCCTAACTTTGCCTACGTCGGCGACAGCAAAGCCGATTTGCCGATTTGGCAGGCCGCGCAGGCGGCGATACTGGTCAACACCTCAAAGTCCGTCGCTAAAACAGTGCGGGCCAATACCCCGATAGAACATGAGTTTACTGCCGGCGTTAATCAATTTCGCTTGTGGTTGCGCGCGTTGCGGGTTCATCAATGGATGAAGAATCTGTTGATATTCGTACCGCTGTTAACAGCCTTTTCGTTTGACGATTTGGATAAGCTGGGGACGGTTGTGCTGGGCTTTTTCGGGTTTTCCTTGGCCGCTTCCGCCACGTATATGGGTAACGATTTGTGGGATCTGGACAGCGACCGCAATCATCCACGCAAGAAATTCAGGCCGTTTGCCAGCGCCGAATTACCCATTTTGAAAGGCTTGGCAGGCGCTTGCGCACTGTTACTGGCCGGCCTGGTTTTAGCGCTGAACGTATCGCAGACCTTTTTGGGCATGTTGCTGCTGTATCTATTCGTCACTACCACTTATACATGGCTGTTGAAGTCCTATGTCTTGATCGACGTGATGGTGCTGTCGCTGTTGTATACGCTGAGGATTATTGCCGGCTCCGTGGCGGCGGCGGTAGCGACCAGTTCCTGGTTGTTGGCGTTTTCGGTGTTTATCTTTTTCAGTCTGGCTTTAGTCAAACGTTGTTCCGAATTGGTCGCTCTGCAACAAAAAGGCCGGGAAACCACGCATGGCCGCGATTACCGGGCAGTGGATCTGGTAGTGCTGTGGCCTTTAGGCGTCAGTTCCGCGTTGTGCGCCGTGGTGGTGTTTGGTTTGTTTATCACCTCGGCAGACACGCAGGCGCGGTACTTAAATCCGCAACTATTGTGGTTGGTGGCGATAGGCCTGATTTACTGGTTGGCGCGCCTGTGGATAAAAACCGCTCGCGGGGAAATGCACGATGACCCGCTGGTGTTTGCGGTTCGCGACTTCGGTAGCCGAATGACAGTTCTGTTGATGTTATTTGCCACGCTTGCCGCTCATTTTTTACCTTGGGAATAACTCATGCAAATTCTACTGATCGCCATTTTTAGCATCGTACTGTCTGTCGCCGCGCAATTCATGTTGAAACTCGGTATGTCCAGTTTGGATGTCAAACAGGCCATGGCTGGGCCGCTGACACCCCGTCTGCCCTGGATAGTGTTTACCAACAAATTTGTGTTTGCCGGTTTTACCTTTTACGGTGTGGGCGCCATAGTTTGGCTGAAGGTTTTGGCATCATGGGATGTCAGTAAAGCCTATCCACTGGTGGGCTTGGGCTTTGCTTTAACCGTGCTGATCGGCATGCTGCTTGGCGAGACAGTCACCGCTTTCCGCGTCTTGGGCATTTTGTTGATTTGCGAGGGCGTTTGGCTGGTGGCCAATTCCTGATCCTCTACCCAGATAGCAAACAACTATGACTTGGCAACTTAGAGCACTGTTACATCAACTATTAATTTTATCGGCGATATCGCTACTGGTGATGGTGCATTTGCACTACAGATCGCCAAGTTTTCCGTTTTCGCCGGATAGTGCCAGTTATATTGAACAAGCCAGAAATTTTCTCGAATCCGGCAGTTTGCTGATTACCCCGTATGGCTTGGCGCCGGGCGATCAGGATCAGGTCGAGAACCGCTTGTTTCCCATCGGCTTTGCCGTGGTGCTGGCGGCCGTTTCCAGTTTTGGTATCGATGTGAAAGACGCGGCGATAGGTTTGGCGCATTTTTCCGCGATCACATTGCCGTGGTTATTGTTTTTTAGTTTTCGTCATAGCATCGGCCCCATCCTCGCCTTGTTATTAGCCGGACTGGCTGCGTTATCCCCCGGTGTGCTAAAGCACTCGCTGATGGGGCTTACCGATGTATTCGGTTTATGGTTAGCGGTGGCTGTAATTGGCTTGACGCTTAATTCGCGGTCTATATCCGGCTTTATCTTCGCCGGTTTGCTCGCGGGTGTGGCTTATGCGATCAGAAATGCCCATTTAGCGCTGTTGGTCGCCATTGTTTTATATTTTTGTTATTGCTGGTTAAGCAGCGCTGCGGGGGAACGGCGTGCGGTTTTGCTACAGGCTGTTGCGGCGATGTTCGGTATGGCTGTGGTTGTAGCGCCGCTGTTACTGAGAAATATACTGATGTTTGGGGCGCCGAATCCTTATTTGATGGGGCCAAGCACGATAGGTTTTGTCGAGAATTTGCGCACTTATATCGAGGCTTTGCTGAAGGATGGAACGGCTTGCAGCGACTGTGCCCGCTATGTGGCTTGGTCGCTGCCCGGTTTACTTGGCTTCGGGGTTTTGCTGATCGCCGCTGCCTACGCGATTTATAAATACCGCTGGTCCAATGTGTCGACTGTCGGCAAAAAGGCCTTCGCTATTTCAACGATTTATCTGGCTATGGGATCTTGTGTGGTCGTTGCTGCCCGCACGCGCTATCAATGGGGGGAACTGATTAACCTGCGTCATACCCTGCAATATTCACCCTTTTTATTGGCCGGATTGTTTGTGCTGATGGCGAATCATGGCCGCGCTCGTGTTCGCAGTGGCTGGATGATTGCCAAATTGCTGATTTCTGTCTGTTTAGTCCTTTTTCATGTCAACTATGCCGTGTTTTCGGAGAGTTTCCGCAACAGCGATAACGACTTCTCGACGCTGGAGCAGGCGTTTGCAACCGGAAAAACCTACTTGTGTGACAAGCAGGCCGACGCTTATCTGGTATCGAACTGGGCGCATGTGTTTCGTATAGAGTGCGGCGGGCGGGTCCGGCAGACCGAAGCGATTACGGGCGCGGCAGCAGGTAGTGAGATGCGAGCGTTCATGTCCGCCAGCGACGGTTATGTTTCTTTAGTGGATGCGATAAACGATATACAACAACAAGCCGCAAGCAGATCTATACGTGTCGGTTTCTTTCCGGGCCGATTCGGTGTCGAGCCTGAAAACCTGCCTTTGTCAGCCATGGATGAGCAGCACATAGTGGACAAAGGCTGGCATGTGCTTAGAAACGATCAGCAGGGCCTGATTCTGGAATATCCAAAAATCGGCGGTCAACAAATGGGTTTGCAATGACTCGTTATCGCAAAAATGCGTTTAAGACTGCACTGGATTTTGACAATAAGCAGTTGAACCTGTGTTTGGCGCAGATTACCGCGCAACAAGCTCTACTTGCCATTGTTAGAGCCGCATTGCCTTCTGATATTGCCCCGCATGCATTACATTGCGTGGCGTCCGGTTCGCAGCTGCTTTTGTACTGCGATTCGGCCAGCTGGGCATCGCAAATCCGTTTTTTCAATCGGGCGATTGTAGACAAATTGCATGGCGCAGGGCATCCCTATATCGTCCGATTGCAGGTGCGCATCGTGCCGCCGATAGCAGAGCCGGTCAGGCCAAAACGCACACCGCGTTTGCCGTCAGCGGACAATGTCGGTTTGATTGCACAGCAGTTTAAGTCGGCAGACGAACAGGATGTTTTGGCTGCGGCGATGACGCGTTTGGGCGCCACCTTGGCGAAACGCTTGCGGGAAGATTAGGGAGGGTTGGCCGCGAATTTGGCCGATCGAGTTGATCGGCCACGGAACAGCTTAAAAGGTATGCGTGTTGGGGTTCAGCCCGTCGCGCGTGCCGATGTTTGTGCTGAATGCATGAAGGATATCGGTGCTTCTTCGGCATTTTCGAAAGTCACCATTTCCCAGGCGTCTTTGTCATTCATCAGGCTTAGCAGCAACTTGTTGTTCAGCGCATGGCCGGATTTGAAGCCCTGATATTCGCCGATCAGGCTGTAGCCCAGCAAATACAGGTCGCCGATCGCGTCGAGAATTTTGTGTTTCACGAATTCGTCCGCATAACGCAGGCCGTCTTCGTTCAGCACTTTATCGTCGTCCACCACAATGGCGTTATCCAAACTGCCGCCCAGCGCCAGATTATTCTCGCGTAAAAATTCAATGTCTTTCATAAAGCCGAAGGTGCGGGCTCGGCTGACTTCCTTCACAAACGTAGTCGAAGAGAAATCCATCACCGCCGTTTTCAAGTGCTCGGAAAACGCCGGATGTTCGAAATCGATGGTAAAGGTGACTTTAAAGCCGTCGAACGGTTCGAATGCGGCCCATTTGTCGCCGTCTTCCACGCGGATTGCGCGTTTGATGCGGATGTATTGTTTGGGTACGTCCTGCTCGACCACGCCAGCCGATTGCAACAGAAACACAAACGGTCCGGCACTGCCGTCCATAATGGGCACTTCGGCGGCGCTGACGTCAACAATGGCGTTGTCTATGCCCAAGCCGGCCAAAGCCGACAGCAAATGTTCGACGGTGGACACCTTGACGCCGTCGCGGACCAAAGTCGTGGACAACTTGGTTTCGCCGACATTTTCAGGGCGCGCGGCTATCATCACCGGAGTTTCCAAATCCACGCGGCGAAAACGGATGCCGGTATCGGGTTCGGAAGGGTGCAGGGTCAGATAGACCTTATCGCCGGTATGCAAACCGACGCCGGTGGCTCTGATGGTGTTTTTTAAAGTACGCTGTTTAATCATGAAATGCCGACAAATAGGTAAAACAAAGCTGGGGAGTCTATCACAGATTATGCGATAGCTCCCCCCGAACTTGGCTCAGCTGCCTCATAGACGTGCCGCAAGCGGCCCTTAGTCTGCTTGGCGTCTCAGGAAAGCTGGTACATCCAGGTAATCCAGATCCACATCGTTTCTTGGTTGCGCGCCGAAGCGAGATTCCCGAGTCGATTCCTGTTTTTGCTGGCGCACGATGGTGGGTTTGTCCAATTGATCGTAATTGATCTCGCCGGCCGCAACTTTTTTCACCAGGCTGATTGGCGAAGCGGCTTGTTTGGCTTTTTCACCCATACCGGTGGCGACGACGGTGACTTTAATTTCCTGGCCCATCGCTGGATTAACTGCCATACCGATTTTCATGTCGGCGTCTTCCGAAGCGAACGCATGCATGATGCTGCCGATTTCGTCGAACTCGTTCAAGCCCAGGTCGCCGTTGGAAGTGACGTTAACCAGAATGCCGCGCGCACCTTGCAGATTGTTGTCATCCAACAAAGGGCAGGCTATGGCTTTTTCCGCCGCCAAACGCGCGCGGTTTTCGCCGCTGGCTACGCCGGTACCCATGATCGCGCTGCCCATATTGGACATCACGGTTTTCACGTCGGCAAAGTCGACGTTCATCAGGCCTGGGTGAGTGATTAGTTCGGTAATACCTTGCACAGCGTCGCGCAACACGTCATTAGCCGCGCGGAACGCTTCCACCAGCGATTTATTGTTGCCCAGAGTCGGCAGCAATTTTTGGTTTGGAATGATGATCAATGAATCGACCAGTTTTTCCAGTTCGCGCAAACCGGCATCGGCTACGCCTTTTTTCTTGGAGCCTTCAAAATCAAAAGGTTTGGATACGACGGCTACGGTCAGTACGCCCAGTTCTTTGGCGACTTCGGCGAACACAGCGATAGCGCCGGTACCGGTACCGCCGCCCATGCCGGCGGTCAGGAACACCATGTCGGCGCCGGCGATCACTTCGCGGATGCGGTCGCGATTTTCTTCCGCTGCGGCTCTGCCGACTTCAGGACGAGTGCCTGCTCCCAAGCCTTTGGTTAGTTCTACACCCAATTGCACGATGGACTCTACGCTCATTTCCCGCAGGGCTTGGGCATCGGTGTTGGCGCAAATAAATTGCACGCCGTCGATACCGTCTTCCACCATGTGATTAACCGCATTGCCGCCACCGCCACCTACGCCGATGACCTTGATAACCGCGGTGCCGCTACTATCCAATAATTCATATTTCATTTTCACACCCTCCAGACAAAAAATTAAAAATTTCCTTGAAACCAGCTTTTGATTTTTGATAACAGATCCGCGCCATCATCGTTCATGCCTAACGCCCGGCCGTGATGGTCCTTGCCGTACAGCAACAAACCCACCGCGGTCGAATAAATCGGGTTTTCCGCTACATCGGTCAATCCGGATACATGTAGCGGCACCCCCATGCGAACCGGCATATGGAATATTTCCTCCGCCAACTCGACCAATCCTCTTACTTGCGAACTGCCGCCGGTAATTACCATGCCGGCCGCAATTAAATCTTCATACCCACTTCTTCTTAACTCTGCTTGTACCAACAACATCAATTCTTCGTAACGCGGTTCGACGATTTCCGCCAGATTTTGCGCGGAGATTTTGCGGGGTTCGCGGTCGCCGATGCTGGGCACGGCGATGGTTTGCTGCGGATCGGCCAATTGCGTCAACGCGCAAGCGTATTGGCGTTTGATTTCCTCCGCGTTTTTGGTCGGCGTCCGCAGCGCCACGGCGATGTCGTTGGTGACTTGATCGCCGGCGATGGGAATCACCGCCGTGTGCTTGATCGCGCCTTCCGAGAAAATCGCAATATCGGTGGTGCCTCCGCCGATGTCGATCAGGCACACGCCCAGGTCCTTCTCGTCGTCGGTCAAGACCGCCGCGCACGAAGCCAGTTGTTCCAAGACGATGTCGTCCACATCAAGCCCGCATTTGCGTATGCATTTGACGATGTTTTGTTCGGCGCTGACGCTGCTGGTAACCATGTGCACCTTGGCTTCCAGGCGGATGCCGGACATGCCGATCGGCTCCTTGATGCCTTCCTGCTGGTCGATCACAAACTCCTGCGGCAAGATGTGCAGGATTTTCTGATCGGCCGGAATAGCCACCGCCCGCGCCGAATCGATCACCCGGTCGATGTCGTGCTGGGTGACTTCTTTTTCCTTGATCGCGACGATGCCGTGCGAATTCAGGCTTTTGATATGGCTACCGGCAATCCCGGCAAACACCGATTTGATCTGGCACCCCGCCATCAATTCGGCTTCTTCTATCGCGCGTTGGATGGAATGCACGGTCGATTCCAGATTGACCACGATGCCTTTTTTCAGGCCCTTGGACGGTGCGGTGCCGATGCCGATCACTTCGATTTCGTCGCCACCCCGGTATTCACCGACGATGGCAGCGACTTTCGACGTGCCTATATCCAGCCCCACTAATAAATTTCGATCTGTCTTTTTGGCCATTGTTTATGCTCGGTAAACGTTTAAATCAGGTTTTTGTTTTTTTCCACGATTGCTTTCCAATCGATGTTGGTGACTTCCGGTTTCCAGGTCACTGCAAAGCCGTTCGGGTAACGGGTATCCACGCTCGCTATCATGGCTAGCTGTTCCTCACCCAATAAATCCATGGTTCTTAAAAAGCGCTGCATATTTTCCAGCGGCGCCTTTCTGCCCAACTGCATCTCCATGCCGCTGGCTAATTTGATCCGCCACGCCCGCCGTTCGTTGACGTGAAACTCGGCGAGCTGCATCGATTTATCCTTCAACACGATGTACACGCCTTTCATAATCTCCAACAGCTTCTTTTCCTGGCCGTCCGGGCCGGTAATCAGTGGTAAATTTTTAAATTCGTCGATGTTGTCCGGCACCAACAAATCGCCTTGTTTGTTCAGCAGCGCCGATTTCCCCCAGCGCACCACTGGCTTTTGCTCGGTAATTTTTATATGTACCGCATCCGGCCACACCCGCTTAACATCGACCTTGTCCACCAAGGGCAGCGCTTTAATCGCCTGATGAATCGCATCCATGTCGGCCTGGTAATAGCCTTGTTTCATTTGCGGCGCCAATACTTCTTTCAGCCTGTCCTTGCTGGTGTATTGGAATGCGCCTTCAATCTTTACGTAGCGGATCGGTTTGCTGCTCAGCGCGCTTGCGCCGAATTGCTGCCATGTCCACCAGCCGCCGCCGATCAACAGCGCGGATATCAGGATGAATCTAAACCGGCTCACCTGGACCCGCCATGCTGGTTTCCAAAATGCGCCAGACCAATTCCTCGAAACTAATCCCCACCGCTTTGGCTGCCATCGGCACCAAACTATGGTCTGTCATACCCGGTACGGTATTCACTTCGATCAATTGCGATTGGCCGTTAGCGTCGATAAATACATCCACGCGCGCCCAGCCTTTCACATCCAAGCCTTGGCAGGCTTGTACCGCCAAGGCTTGCAATTGTTGTTCGCGCTCTGTGCTCAAGCCGCAGGGGCAATGGTATTTCGTGGTATTCGCTCGATATTTGGCGTCGAAATCGTAAAAAGTATTCGGCGTTTCCAGTCTGATAGCCGGCAACGCCTCGCCGTCCAACACGCCGACGGTGAATTCCTGGCCTTGCACCCATTGTTCAGCGTAAACGTCGCATAGATATTGCTTGGCCAATTGCAGCGCGGCGACCAGTTCGTCGCGGTTAGTGGCTTTGCTCATGCCAATGCTGGAGCCTTCCTGCGCCGGTTTAACAATCACCGGAAAACCCAGTTTGGCGATACACGAGTCAATGTCAGCGGCGCTTTTCAGGACGAACCAGAGCGGCGTGCGTAAGCCCAAACCCTGCCAGCACAGCTTGGTGCGCAATTTATCCATGCTCAATGCCGAGGCCATCACGCCGGAACCGGTATACGGCAAACCCATTACTTGCAATACCGCTTGTAACACGCCGTCTTCACCGCCGCGGCCGTGGATTACGTTGAATACTCTATCAACTTTTACATCGGCTAAAGCCTCAATCGGGCTGCCGGTCACGTCTATCGCCACCGCATCGACGCCCTGCGCTTTCAAGGCTTGATACACCGCGTTGCCGCTGTTCAAGGATATTTCGCGCTCGGCAGCGGAGCCGCCCAGCAGGACGGCGACTTTGCCGAAATCGGAGGCATTTTTGATGCGTAATGGCTTCATGCTTTTTCACCTACCCGGCAGACCTCAGTGTGCAGACTGATGCCGAATTGCGTTTGTACTTGAGTTTGAATATGTTCGATCAAGGCTTCTATATCTTCCGAGCTGGCATTGCCGCGATTCTCGATAAAATTGGCGTGTTTTTCCGATACCACTGCGCCGCCTATCGCAAAGCCCTTTAGGCCGCAGGCTTCGATCAAGCGTGCCGCGTAATCGCCGGGCGGATTCTTGAATACCGAACCGCAAGTCGGCTTATTGGTCGGTTGCGAGGCGTTACGTTTTTCCAGCAAGGCTTTGATATGTTGCTGGCTGGCTTCACTGTTGCCTTTGCTTAATTTCAGTTGAGCCGACAAGAACCATTCATCGGCCAAACCTTTGACCGAACGGTAGGCCACTTCGAATTCGTGATGATCGCGCTGAATCACTTCACCGCGCGGGTTGATCATTTCCACTTTCTCGACGATGCTCCAGGTCTCGCCGCCAAAGGCGCCGGCATTCATTTTCAACGCACCGCCCATCGTGCCGGGGATGCCGGCTAAAAACTCGGCACCGGTTAGGCCTAAATCGGCACAAAAACGGGCAACATGGGCGCAAGGTACGCCGGCTTCCACATAAACCCGCTCGGAATCGGCGAGATACATTTCTTTCAGGCGGCCGCGGGTGTTAATCACCGTGCCGCGAATGCCGCCGTCGCGCACCAGCAAATTGCTGCCCAAGCCCATCCAGTACAGCGGTTCGCCCGCCGGCAGGCTGGCGATAAATTCGATCAGGTCGGCCTTGTTTTCCGGAATATACAAATGCTGGGCTGGACCGCCCACGCGCCAACTGGTGTATTTCGCCAGCGGCTCGTTGTTTAATAAAGTGCCTCTCGCCACCATCACTTTAAGGCCTCGGCCAATTGTTGCGGCAATTCGGCGGCGATCTGGCCAACGTTGCCGGCGCCCATGGTCAATACCACGTCGTCTTTTTCGACGATACCCGCCAGGATGGTTGCCAAATCTTCACGGTTTTGCACGAATACCGGATCAACCTGGCCGCGCACTCTAATCGAGCGGCTCAAGGCTTTGCCGTCCGCACCGGTAATCGGCGCTTCGCCGGCCGAATAGACATCCAGCAAAATCAGCACATCGACGCTGGATAGCACTTCGACAAAATCTTCGAACAGGTCGCGGGTGCGGGTATAACGATGCGGTTGAAACACTACGACTTTACGGCGGCTCGGCCAGGCTTGACGCAAGGCTTCCAGGGTGGCGGCCAGTTCGCGCGGGTGGTGGCCGTAATCGTCGACCAGCGTCAGCTTGCCGCCGTTGAAATCCACGTCGCCATTGATTTGAAAACGTCTGCCCACGCCTTTGAATTCGGCCAGACTTTTGACTATGGCGGCATCGTCCACGCCCAGCGCGGTGGCAATGGTGGTGGCGGCCAACGCGTTGAGCATGTTGTGCCAGCCAGGCAGATTAAGCGTGACTTTTAGCGGCGGTTGTCCGCCCCAACGCAACACGGAGAAATGGGTGCGCAAGCCGTCTTGTTTAATGTCTATGGCCCGTACGTCGGCTTCTTCATTGACGCCGTAGGTTTTCACCGGCTTGGAAATGTTCGGCAGAATCTCGCAGACGCCGGGGTCGTCACTGCACAATACCGCCAATCCGTAGAAAGGCAGTTGGTGCAAAAATTTGATGAAAGTATCCTTCAAGCGGTTGTAACTGCCGCCGTAGGTTTCCATGTGGTCTTGGTCGATGTTGGTGACGATCGCCATCATCGGTTGCAGGTACAAGAAAGACGCATCGCTTTCGTCCGCTTCGGCGACCAGGTATTTTCCTAAACCTAATTTGGCGTTAGCGCCGGCGCTGTTCAAACGACCGCCGATCACGAAAGTCGGATCCAGGCCGCCTTCGGCCAGCATCATCGTGGTTAGGCTGGTGGTAGTGGTCTTACCGTGCGTGCCGGCGACGGCGATGCCGAATCTAAAGCGCATCAGTTCGGCCAGCATTTCCGCGCGCGGAATTACAGGGATGCGATTTTCGTAGGCGGTGACGATTTCCGGGTTGGTTCTATCAACAGCTGTGGAGGTAACGACCACATCGACATCGGCGACATTGTCCGCATGATGGCCGAAATAGACTTTGACGCCCATGGCTTGTAAACGGTCGGTAACCGCCGAGCCTCTAATATCCGAGCCGGAGACGGTATAGCCCAAGTTTGACAACACCTCGGCGATACCGCTCATGCCGGTGCCTCCGACACCGACGAAGTGGATTTTGTCGATGTCGCCCAGCGCCTGGTTTTCGATGTTGGGGCGGTTCATACGGCGGCCTCCGCAACGCAAATATCGGCCACGGTCTGAGTGGCGGCGAGTCTGGCCTTGGCTTTGGCGGCCCGGCTCATGGATGTTAATGATGTCATGGCTTGTTCTATGGTTTTACGCAGATTTTCCGCGTTTAATTCAGGTTGCGGCAGCAAGATTGCCGCGCCAGCTTCGCTTAAATATTTGGCGTTTGCGGATTGGTGATCGTCGATGGCGTGCAGCAAGGGCACGAAAATCGCCGGCAAACCGCAGGCCGCCACTTCGCTGACGGTCATCGCGCCGGCCCGGCAGACAATCAAGTCGGCCCATTGGTAGGCGCTGGCCATATCCTCGATAAAGGCCAAGGCTTCGGCGTTCAGACCCAGATTACGGTAGCGCTCGGCTACTTCATCTTGCATGGCACTGCCGGTCTGGTGTTTTACGTCCAGATTACTCAATCCGGCCAAGGCCTCAGGCACAGTGTCGTTTAAGACTTTGGCGCCCTGGCTGCCGCCCAGGATCAAAATCTTTAAATTGCGGCCGGCTTGCGGATGCCATTCCGATTTTTCCGGCAGACCGATAAACGCATCTCTTAACGGGTTGCCGGTACAAATTGCGTTTACCGACTTGGCGAAGCTGTCCGGAAACGCTTCCAGCACTTTGCGGGTGGCCAGTTTCACCAACAACCGGTTCGTGGTGCCCGGTACTCGGTTTTGTTCGTGTATCACCAGCGGGATGCCCAACCATTTGGCCATCAGGCCGCCCGGTCCTGCCACAAAGCCGCCCATGCCCAATACCACATTGGGTTGACGCTGCTTCAATATCCGTCGTGCTTGCAGGCAGGCTTGAATCAATTTAAAACCGGCACCGAGTTTGGAGAACAGGCCTTTGCCGCGCATACCAGCCACCGCCAGCCAGTCGATATCGATATTATTGGCAGGCACCACCCGGCTTTCCAGGCCTTTCTCGGTACCCAGCCAGCTGACTTGCCAGCCACGTTCGCGCATTTCTTGCGCAACCGCCAGCGCTGGAAATACATGTCCGCCGGTGCCGCCCGCCATGATCACGATGCGGCCGCTCATCCGTGTTTCCCCTTCACATTGCTTTTATTGTGTTCGGTCACTTCGTAGTGAATCCTGAACAATACCGCCATTGCGCCGCACATCACGATCATACTGCCGCCGCCGTAACTCATCAGTGGCAGGGTCAAACCTTTGGTGGGCAGCATGCCCATGTTCACGCCCATGTTGACGAAGGATTGGAAGCCAAACCAGATACCCAGACCGTAAGCCGCCAGCGCGGAAAATTTCAGGCCGGCTTGCTCGGCTTGTTCACCAATCGCAAAGGCACGGACTACCAGGGCAGCGAACAGCGCAATGATCAGCAATACGCCGAGCAGGCCGAGTTCTTCTCCCAGTACGGAGAACAAAAAGTCGGTATGCGCTTCCGGTAGATAAAACAGCTTTTGCAGGCCGTTGCCCAGGCCAACCCCAAAAAACTCGCCGCGACCGAATGAAATCAAGGCCTGGGTTAACTGAAAACCGGTATCCCTGGCGTCGGCCCATGGGTCCATGAAGCTGGTCACCCGCGCCAATCGATATGGCGACTCGATGACCAATATCACCGCCAAGCCGGCAACCAGTCCCAATAAAATAATGAACTGGGAAATTCTGGCACCGCCCAAAAACATCATGCCCATCGCGATGATCAGAATCACCACTGCGGAGCCGAAGTCAGGTTCCAGCAATAGCAGTACGCAAGCCACTGAAAATAGCATTAACGGTTTGACCAAACCGAACGCGGATCGACGCACATGGTCTGAATGGCGGGTGACGTAACCGGCCATGTAAATCACCGAGATGAATTTCACCACTTCCGATACCTGGATCCGTAGTCCCAGAATCGACAGCCAGCGGATGCTGCCGTTGACTTTGATGCCGACGCCCGGAATTAACACCACCAGCAGCAAGGCCAGGCCGGCGATAAACAGGGTTTGTCCCATTCTTTCCCAGCTTTGCATCGGTATGTTCAAAATGATCGCGGAAAAGCCTAAGCCGAACGCAATATGTATCAACTGCTTGAACGGGTAGTGCGAAATGTCGTCGGCCATTTTTACGCCCAAATGCAAAGAGGACGAGGTGACCAGCATGAAACCGATGCCCAGCAGGCTGAAGCACGCCAACATCAACACCGGGTCGATGTGCAAGCGGTTTTGCGTGCGTGGCTTGGCTGTTGGCTTCAACATAAGGGCAGACTCATCACGGCTTCGGCGAATTTATTGCCGCGATCAACATAGCTGCGATATTGATCCAGACTGGCGCAGGCCGGCGACAGCAGCACGCTGTCGCCTTCGCTGGCCAAGCTGGCTGCTATGGTGACCGCTTCTTTCATATTGCCTGCGAAATGGACAGGCACACAGTTATTCAAAGCCTGTGCGATCAATGGCGCGTCTTTGCCTATCAGCACCACGGCCTTGGTTTTTTCGGTGACGGCCGGCACCAGTTCGCTCATATCCGCGCCTTTGGCCTCGCCGCCGGCAATCAAAATCACTTTATGCTCGTAGCCGTTTAGCGCGGCGATACAGGCACCGATGTTGGTAGCTTTGGAATCGTTAACCCAATTAATGCCGCCTTTGTCCGCGACTTTTTGCATACGGTGCGGCAGGCCTTTGAATTTTCTGAGCGCATCGCACATTTTGGTGATGCTCAGGCCCGCGGCGGTGCCCAGGGCCAGGGCGGCCAGTGCATTGGCGATATTGTGGGTACCTTCCAGGCGCAGTTTGCCGGCTGCCATCAGGGCTTGTTCGCCTTGCATCAAGGTATCGGTTTCGCCGCGACGCAGATAAAAGTCGGCTGGAGTTTGGGTGGAGAAAGTCAATGTTTGTCGGGTGGGATCGCGCATGGCCATAACCATCGCGTCATCGGCGTTCAGAATCATTACGCCGTCGCCCCGGAACACGCGCTGTTTTTCCGCCGCATAGCCAGCCATGCCGTCGTGGCGATCCAGATGGTCCGGGCTGACGTTTAATACCGTGGCAACACTGGCGTTCAACGCCGTGGTGCGTTCCAATTGGAAGCTGGACAGTTCCAGAACGTAGAGTTCGGCGTCCTGTTGCAGCAAATCCAGCGCGGGTGTGCCTAGATTGCCGCCGATAGCGGTTTTTACGCCGGCGGCGTTAGCCATTTCGCCCAGCATGGTGGTGACGGTGCTTTTACCATTGGAGCCGGTGATGGCGATAATCGGTTTGTCGGTGGCACAAGCGAATAGATCGATATCGCTCAGCACAATGACGCCTGCTTGCACGGCTTTTTGGATGGCGGCTTCGTGTAAGGAAACGCCAGGGCTGACCAGTAAATGCGTGGCGACATCCAGCGCGGATTGGTCGAAGCCGCCGGAAAACACCGCCACGTCCGGCATTTGTTCACGTAAATTATCAATCAGCGGCGGGTTTTTCCGGCTGTCGATCACCGCGAATTTAATCGGCGTCTTTTGCAAAAATTGCGCAGCCGAATAGCCGGTAGCGCCCAATCCTACGATCAATAGGCGAGCGCTATCCGGATTTAGGTTGAAATGGGTTTGCAGATTGCTGAGTAGGGCGGTGGTGTTCATGCTTATCTCAGTTTCAAGGTGGCCAAGCCGATTAACACTAGGATGACCGAGATAATCCAGAACCGGACGATGATGCGCGGCTCCGGCCAGCCTTTTAATTCGTAATGATGGTGGATCGGCGCCATCAGAAACACGCGCTTTTTGCGGGTTTTGAACGAGGCGACCTGGATAATCACCGAAATGGTTTCCATCACAAAGATGCCGCCCATGATCACCAAGACGATTTCCTGTCTAACCAGCACCGCGACGATGCCCAGCGCGGCGCCCAAGGCCAGCGCGCCGACGTCGCCCATGAACACCATGGCCGGATAGGTGTTAAACCACAAAAAGCCTAGCCCGGAACCCACCAGGGCAGCGCAAAACACCACGAGTTCGCCGGCTTTAGGTATATGCGGGATAGCCAGATATTGCGAGAAATTAACGTGGCCGGATAAATACGCAAAAATCGCTAAGGCAGCGGCGATCATCACGGTCGGCATGATGGCCAAGCCATCCAGACCGTCGGTCAGGTTGACCGCATTGCTGGAGCCGACGATGACGAAATAGGTCAGCACCACGTAGCCCCAGCCTATGTCTAGTGTCACGTTCTTGAAAAACGGCACGATGAACTGAGTTTCCGCGGCAACCTGAGCCGTGTTATACAAGTACAAGGCAGCACCCAGCGCCACTACCGATTGCCAGAAATATTTGGCGCGGGCGGACAGGCCGTCGCTGTTGCCTAGCAGGACTTTTTTATAATCGTCGATAAAGCCAATCACGCCATGGGCTAGCGTTACCAGCAAGACCACCCAGATATAACGATTGCTCAAATCGGCGCAAAGCAGGGTGCTGATCGCCACTGCGAACAGAATCATCGCGCCACCCATAGTGGGGGTACCGGATTTTGAGAAATGGCTTTGCGGACCGTCGTCGCGCACGCTTTGACCGATTTTTTTGCGGGTCAATTTTTCGATCATGGCCGGACCGGCCATCAAGGAAATACTGAGTGCGGTTAATACGCCCAAAATGGCGCGAAAGGTCAGGTAATGCAGCACCCGGAAGCCGCTGTCGATATTGCTTAAAAAATCCGCGAGTAAAAGTAACATTAGGCTGCTCTGAAATTGTTGACCATCGCCGCCACCACGTTTTCCATTTTCTGGGCGCGCGAGCCTTTAACCAATACGGTTTCCTTACCTGTGACGGCTTGTGTCAAGGTGTCTATCAATTGTTCCTGACTGTCGAAAAACTGACCGCCGTCGCCAAAGGCTTCAACGGCATGTTTTGCCAGGGCACCGGTCGCGAATAAGCGTTTTACCGATTTTGCCTTGATTAATTCGCCCATTTCCCGGTGTATCGCCGGGCTATCCGGGCCTAGCTCGCCGAAAGCGCCCAAGGCCAGCCAGGCTTCGTTACCACAGTCGGTCAGCACGTCCAGTGCGGCTTTCAGCGAGCTGGGGTTGGCGTTATAGGTGTCGTCGATGATGATAGTGCCCTTGCGGCCCAATAGGGGTTGCATGCGACCGGTGACGGGCTTGAGCTGTTCCAGGCCTTGTTTAATGTCTTGAAGACTTATGCCGAATTGCATGGCCACCGTTGCCGCAGCCAAGGCGTTTTTCACGTTATGGGCGCCGGCCAGATGCAGTCGGATCGGTAAAACATCAGTCGCCGTTTTTAGTTCGAAACGGGTGGCAAAGCCCTGCGAATCCAGGGCTGTGTCGATATTTAGCGCAGTGACGTCGGCTAAGGGATTCAATCCGAACGTTACATTACGGCGGCTGCCGGCCAGCTTTAGCAAGAAATCGTAAAAAGCGTCGTCGCGATTTAATACCGCCACGCCGTTTTCACCGAGGCTTTCGATGATTTCGCCCTTGGTTTTGGCGACGCCTTCAATGCTACCGAAGCCTTCGATGTGAGCGGCGCCGATATTGGTGATGACGCTGACATCAGCTTGTGCGTAGCGGCTGGTGTAGCCAATCTCACCAGGGTGGTTGGCGCCCATTTCAATCACCGCGTAGCGATGGCTGTCGTCCAGTTTCAATAGTGTCAGTGGCACACCGATGTCGTTGTTCAGATTGCCTTGAGTCGATAGGGTAGGGCCTTGGGTGGCGAAAATCGCCGCAATCATCTCCTTGACGGTGGTTTTGCCGTTGCTGCCGGTGACGCCGGCTACTTTGACAGCTAATTGTCTACGCCAGTATCCGCCCAATTCCGCCAATGCCAAACGCGTATCGGCGACAATGATTTGCGGTAAAGCCGATGGTGCGGCGTGTTCCAGCAGTAGCGCTACGGCACCGGCTTGCTCGGCTTTGTCGATAAAGCTGTGGCCGTCGAAATTCTTGCCGTTTATCGCGATGTATAGCGCGCCGGGTTGTAAGGTGCGGGTGTCGATACCTGTGGCGCGGATTTCTTTGTCGTCGCCGATCAGCTTGCCATTGACGGCTTGGGCGATCTCGCTAAGTTGCAGTTTCATGGCTTGCTCCACGCCGCCAGTGCTTGCTTGACGACAGCGCTATCGCTGAACGGCTGCTTCACGCCGCCGATTTCTTGGTAGTCCTCGTGGCCCTTGCCGGCTATCACTACGCAATCGTCTGGGTCTGCTTGTCGTATCACTGTGTTTATGGCCGTGGTTCTATCGTTAATTACCATTATTTTTTGGCTTTGGCAGTCGCTCAATATGTCTTTAATAATCGCTAATGGCGCTTCGCTGCGCGGATTGTCGTCCGTGACGATGACTTGATCAGCCCAGGTTTCGGCAATCCGACCCATCAGCGGACGCTTGCCCTTATCGCGGTCGCCGCCGCAACCGAATACCACTTTTAGCCGGTTCGCGCCTTTGACAGCTTTCAGCACTTTTTCCAGCGCGTCCGGGCTGTGCGCATAATCCACAAATATCGTGGGTTTGCCGTTGCCGCCGAATTTTTCCATGCGGCCGGCAATCGCGTTTAATTTGGCCAGTTGCGCGACGGCAGCATCGAATTCGCTGCCGGTCGCCAACAGCACACAAAGCACGGCCAGCACGTTGTCCAGGTTAAAACCACCAACCAGCGATGTCTTTGCCCGACGTCTTTGCTCGCCCCAGACTACGTCGAATTCGATGCCGGCGGCGCTATGTTTTACTTGCTCGGCGCTTACGGCTTCCTTAGCCGTGCCGCGTTGGCCGGTCGCGCTGTATGTCCAGCTTTGCACCGCGTCCGGCAGGCTTTGCAATACCTCGGCGCTGCTCGCATCGTCCAGATTGACCACCGCAAATTGCAGGCCCGGCGTTTTAAACAAGGTCAGTTTGGCTTGCAGGTATTCCGCCATGCTGCCGTGATAGTCCAAATGGTCGCGGCTCAAATTGGTGAATACCGCGCCTTTGAAGTTAACCCCGTTAACTCGGCCCTGGTGTAAGCCGTGCGAGGACACTTCCATGGCCGCGTTGCGCTTATCCTGCTTTACAAATTCATTCAGCATCTGCTGCACGGCTAACGCATCCGGCGTTGTATTGGCCGTCGGTTGCAAGTTGCCGACATCGCCCCAACCCAGAGTGCCGATCACGCCGCAAGCCGGCAAAGCCTGCGCGATTAATTGGCTACAGGTGGTCTTGCCGTTGGTGCCGGTCACACCGATCACATTCAATATTTGCGATGGATTGCCGTAAAATCTTGCGGCGATATCGCCCAGCTTTTGGGACAAGTCGGTTATCGCCAAACTTGGTACTTTCAACTTATCAACATTGGCGCCGATTGGGTCGTAAAGCACCACTGTCGCCCCGTTGGTAATAGCCTGTTCCGCATGAGCAATGCCATGCTGGACTGCACCGTTCAACGCAATAAAGGCATCGCCAGCCCGGATTTTTCGGCTATCCAAACACATGCCGCTAATATCCAAATCCGGCGGATTTACCAGCAGCCCGTTTAGAAACTCCGCCAACTTCATTGCTTACTCAACAATAAATGCATGTTGTCCATGCCGTCCGGTTCGACGCCGTAAACTCTTAATGCACCAGCCATCACTTTCGAGAATGCCGGTGCCGCCACTAGGCCGCCGTAATATTGGCCGGTGGTGGGTTCGTCCACCACAATCGCGATAATGAAACGCGGATTGCTGGCCGGCGCCATGCCCACAAACACCGATAAATACTTGTCTTCGCTGTAACCGCCGGCCCCGGCTTTTTTCACGGTACCGGTTTTACCCGCTACCCGGTAACCCTCGACTCTGGCCTGGTATGCCGTGCCTTCCTTGCTGATAACGTGTTCCAACATTTCCCGGACTTTTCTAGCTGTCTCGGGTTTGAAAATGCGTTGGGCGTCCGGGTCTTCATCGCGCTTTAGTAAGGCTACGGAATGAATGATGCCGTCGTCGGCCAAAGCGGTATAAGCTCTGGCCAATTGTAAAATCGAGGTGGAAACCCCGTAACCGAACGATAAAATCGCCTGGTCGAATTCGTGCCAGCCTTGATAATCCAGCAAGGAGCCGCTGGCTTCTCCCGGAAAACCGACGCCGGCGGAGGTGCCGAACCCCAGCCTGCTGTATACGCCCCAAAAATACTCGGGTGGCATGGTCATCGCGATTTGCGTGACCGCGATATTGCTGGATTTTTGCAGCACATGGGTTAAATCCATCGTGCCATAGTTATGTACGTCCTTAACCACGTTGCGGCCCAGATGGTAGACGCCATGGGTTTCTATCATCACGTTGGGCTTGATGTAGCCGCCATCCAATGCCGCCGCCACCACGAAGGGTTTGACCGTCGAGCCAGGCTCAAAACTGTCCACCATGGCCCGGTTGCGATATCGGTTGCTGCTCAATTCCTTGCGATTATTGGGATTGAAAGCCGGTTGGCTGACAGTCGCTAATACATCGCCGTTTTTGGCATCCAGCACCACCAGGGATGCCGAATGCGCTTTGTTCTGGATCATCGCATTCTGCAATTCCCGGTAAGCCAGGTATTGCAGGCGTTCATCGATAGTCAACACTAGGTCGCGACCCGGGATGGCTTCTTCAATATTTTCCACATCCTTGATGATCTGGCCCTTACCGTCCTTGATCACGCGCTTTTTGCCGGGCTGGCCGCGTAGAATGTGCTCGTAGCCATGCTCTATGCCTTCTTGGCCGATGTCGTCGATATTGGTAAAGCCCAATAAATGTCCTGATACCGCGCCGGCTGGGTAGTAACGCTTAAACTCCCGTTCGAAGTACACGCCGGTTATTTCCAGGGCTTTGACCTTTTCGGCTATATCCGGGTTGATCTGTCTGCGTAAATAGACGAAACGTTTGTTGGCGTCTTTTTCCTTTTTCAACAGCGAACGCAGTTCTTTTTCCGGAAAACCGAGGATTTTCGCCATCGGCGTTAATTTGTCCTGTTCCGCATCTCGCAGTTGGCGCGGATTGACCCAAATGGATTGCACCGGGGTGCTGATTGCCAGTGGTTCGCCGTTCCTATCCTTAATCTGCCCGCGATAAGCCGATACCGACACCACGCCGACGTGTTGCATATCGCCTTTGTCTTGTAGAAACTCCTTATCGAGAATTTGCAGGTAAACCGCGCGTCCAACCAAGGCCAACATGGCCAGCAACATTACCGATAGCAGCAATCTGCGTCGGATTACAAAATCTGTGTTGTGGTGCGGCAGCGTTCCCGCGCCGGTGGCAATTCGCATTTACGGCTTTATATAAATAATTTTGTCTTGGGCCGGCAAAGTCAGCATCAGCCGTGTTCTTGCTTCGATTTCAACCCGGTTTTCTTCGGTCAGCGTGGTCAGTTCCAGTTGCAGTCGACCCCATTCCACTTCGTAATCGTCGAGCTCTTTTTCTTTTTTCTGAATGTCGATAAACAGCAGGCGCGATTGGTATTTGCTGTAAATCACGGCAATTCCGGAGATCATCAGCATTGCAACCAGTAATGTCAGCAGTATATTTCTTGCAATCGCCATTAACGTTTCTCCCCAACTCGCATTACCGCGCTCCGTGCGCGTGGGTTCTGTTGCAATTCCTGTTGTTGCGCCCTTATCGACTTGCCTATTTTGCGTAACTGGCCTTGTTCGATGTCCTGCTCTTTAATCGGTAACTTGCCTGGATTGGTTTTCGGGCCGGCTTGGTCGCGAATGAAGCGTTTGACGATGCGGTCTTCCAATGAATGGAAGGCGATCACGACTAAACGTCCGCCCGGTGCCAATACGTCCAAGGCTTGTTTCAATCCTGTTTTAATCTGTTCGAGTTCTTGATTAATCTCTATCCTGATCGCCTGGAAGCTGCGAGTTGCAGGGTGTTTGTGCTTGTCGCGAAACGGCACGCTGTTTTCGATCAGTTTTGCCAGCTGTAATGTCGTTTGCAGCGGCTGCTGTTGGCGTTGGGTCAAAACGGCGTTGGCAATTCTTCTGGCGAAGCGTTCTTCGCCATATTCAAACAGCACGCGGACCAATTCTTTTTCCTCGACTCGCGCTAAATATTCTGCAGCCGAAAGGCCGTGATTGCTATCCATGCGCATGTCCAAAGGCCCGTCGCGCAAGAAACTGAAGCCGCGTTCCGCATTGTCTAGCTGCGGGGACGATACGCCCAAATCCATTAGAACGCCGTCGACTTTGCCCTCATAGCCTTGTTCTTCGATGACGGTGCTCAGTTCTACAAAACTGGCGTGATGCAAACTAAAACGACTGTCTTCTAATAAGCGTTTGGCTTCGGCGCTTGCGATGGCCTCCATGTCTCTGTCAAGCGCCAGCAATCTGCCGGAGCTACTCAGTAACTTCAAAATGCCGCTACTGTGTCCGCCACGCCCGAAGGTGCAGTCCAGATAAATGCCGTCCGGTTTTATGTTGAGCTGCTGTAAGGCCTCTTCGTACAAAACCGTTTGGTGGGCGGACATCTCCGTCAAAACGACAGCGAGCCAAGTTCTTCAAGGCCCTCTGTATCGTTACCGTCCATCCATTCCTGTTCTTTGGCCTTCCAGGCTGCTTCGTTCCATATTTCAAACTTGTTGAGCTGACCAACCAGCATGATGTGTTTTTCCATGCCGGCAAACTCTCTGAGAGTTTCCGGCAGCAGCAGGCGACCTTGGCTGTCCATTTCGCATTCCGAGGCGTTGCCGATCACGAAGCGCCGCAGTTTGCCGGCCATTTTGTTTAACGTCGGCAACTTACTGATGGTTTGTTCGAGCTTTTCCCATTCCGGTAATGGGTATAACCATAGGCAGCCCGGCTCGCCGACACATTTGTCGTCAACCGCAACAGTCACAACCATTTGGCGGTCGCAGGATTCCTGTAACTCCTCCCGATAGCGGGTAGGAATTGCAATGCGCCCTTTCGCATCCAAACTGATTGAACTTATGCCTCGAAACAAGATGAACCTCAAAAATTCCAAAAAAATCCATTTCTAACCACTTTACATCACTTTTGCACCACTATAGTTTTCAAAAGGTGCTTAGTCAAGGGGGATTTAGATTAAATTCTTTCTTTTTCTACAAGGACTTACGCAGGATTGAGGCGTCTTAGGCGGTAGGTGAGAGGGTTTTGAGTAAAAATGATTTGTATCAAAAAGTTAATGATGGTTTTTGATGTGGATTGCAATTATTAAGTGCTAATTCTCACTTTTTGAAGGCGGTTTGCTGTAATGAGTTGCTTGGATGACTTGCTGTAAAGCTGGTTTTGCTTGGCAAAAGATTGGTGATCAGCGGGTTATGGATAGTAGTTATAGAGCTACTTGGATTAATATCTTTGAATATTAAGGCAAGGCTTACAGGCTTTCAGGTTTTTGATCGCGCGTCAGCAGGTTTTGGACGGCTTGTTTGGGTGGGAGGTGTTCGAACAGGACCTTGTAGACTTGTTCGGTAATTGGCATTTCGACGCCGTATTTTTGCGATAGGCGGTGTGCTTCTCGAGCGGCCGAAACGCCTTCGACTTCCTGATTGATTTCGCTTAAAGCGTATTTTTGGTCCTTGCCTTGGCCTAATGCCAAGCCAAAGCGGCGGTTTCTGGATTGATTGTCGGTACAGGTCAAAATCAGGTCGCCGAGTCCGGCTAACCCCATGAATGTGTCGGCTTGGCCGCCAAGTTTAATGCCGAGTCGCATGATTTCGGTTAGGCCGCGAGTGATCAGTGCAGCCCGGGTATTGGCGCCAAAGCCAAGGCCGTCGGCTATGCCGGCTGCGATTGCCAAAACATTTTTGCAGGCTCCGCCTACCTGAACGCCAATAATATCGTTGCTGGTGTAGATCCTGAATCGTTGGTTGTGCAATCTTTCGCTGAGTTGGGCAGCGAAGCTTTCCGAGGTAGAGGCGATGGTGAGTGCGGTCGGTAGGTCGGCGGCTACTTCTTGGGCAAACGTAGGGCCGGAGAGTGCTGCGCTTTCGATATGCGCGCCCAATACTTGTGCCGCTACTTCGCTTAACAAGGCGCCGTCATGGCAATCGAAACCCTTAGTGGCCCAGGCAATTCGCGAGTCTGCTCTGAGCATTGGTTTGATTTGCGCCAATGAGTCTCTAAAGGCATGGCTGGGGACTGAAATAAGCAATACCGAACTGAAAGCCACGGCTTCCGTAAGATTGTCGGTGAATTGCAGATTTTCTGGAAAATGGATTCCCGGTAAATAGCGTTTATTTTCGCCGGTTTGCTTTAGTGCGGCTATATGTGTGGGATTATGGCCCCACAAAAGGGTATCGCAGCCATTTCTGGCTGCCTGCACCGCTAAAGCTGTTCCCCATGAGCCGGCGCCAAGAATACTGATTGATGGTGGCATCCAGCTTAATTTAGCGTTTTTGCTTCAGGTTCCTGTTCAGCTTGTGCTTGTTGCAGGTGCTGCATGTACAAGGCGTCGAAATTGACCGGGGCCAAGATTAACTGTGGAAAGCCGCCTTTATTGACAAGGTCGGAAATCACTTCTCTTGCATAGGGGAACAAGACATTGGGGCAAAAACTGCCTAACATTGGCCCCATTTCTTGTTCGCTGAAACCGGCTATCGAAAAAATCCCGGATTGATTTACTTCAACTAAATAAGCTGTGCTGTCGGCTATTTTTACAGTGACAGTTAATGTCAGGGAGACTTCGTACATCGAGTTTTCGATGGGTTGAACGTGTGTGCCGAGATTAAGATCCAGCGCGGGCTCCCATTTTTGGGTGAATATCTTTGGAGCGTTGGGGGTTTCAAAAGAGATGTCTTTGGTATAGATCTTTTGAATCGCGAATTGCTTTTCGCTGGATGCGTTGATTTCGGCCATGATGATTATTTGTTGGTGTTGGTTGATTAATCTTTAGTTTTTACTGCTGACTTTGATGGGGAGTTTGTTGTCTTCCCAGGATTGCATGCCGCCAGTCATATTAAAAACATTCTCAAATCCGGCCTTGGTCAGCGTTTTGCAAGCGGCTACCGAGCGAGCTCCGGTCTGGCAGGTAACGATCATAGGATGATTTTTATGCTTTTCCAAAGAGCCAATTTGTTCTTCTACTTTGCTTAATGGAATATTGATCGCATTTTCAATGTGGCTTTTGACGAATTCGTTGGTTTCGCGGACGTCAAGCACAACGACATCGTCGCTGTTCATTTTGGTTACGGCTATCAATGGAGAAATGCTTTCGTACTTATTGAATGAGTTCGCGAGCAAGTCCTGGATTAACAAGAAAATAACGCATACCAGCGAGAATGCTAGCAAATAGTGATTGGTGGCAAATTCTATATATTGGTCCATCGCGTTGGTTTATTTTAGTGGTTATGGAATGCTGTTTACGTGCCGCAAAAAACGCTGCGCATCATTTGAATCAGGTGTATTACACGCTCATCGTCGATAAAGTAGTAAACCCGATTGGCTTCTTTTTTGTAATCGAGAATGCCTTTGTCTCGCAGTATTGCCAGATGCTGGGAAATATTGCTTTGGCTCGTACCTACTTGCTCAACGATGTCTTGTACGCTGATCGAGTTATTACCGAGCACGCACAGGATTTTTAGGCGCAACGGATGAGACATCGCTTTCAAACAGCGCGCCGCCCGATTGATATCGTTATCGTCGTAGAGGATGGTATCGTTTTTGTCTTCCATTTAATAACGATGATCGTGGCAAAAGTTAAGAACAGTGAGCGAACAATGGCACTTTTCGAACAATGACGACATCCTTGTGCTGGTATAATGTCGCTATGGTGTAAGTGGGTTTAATTGCTTGCGCTAACGCAATAAAAGGTGAGCAAATCTAACAGAGTGGGCTTTATTGTTCAATACCCTCGGCTAGAGGCTTATGAAAAATAGCTCGGGGTTGCGCGGGTGGACTCGCTTTTTGATGAGGCCAAATTTTATCTTCCTTAACGCCTACAAATTTAATGTTTGGAGTCTGTAACAAATGGCCCGCCTATCAAAACCGTTACTGTTGCTACCCGTGGAAATGACTGGACGGTCATTGTTGGTTGCCTAGTCGATGCGTGTCGACAGCTATTTTTTGCTCACTTGGATTGCAATTGTCTGGGCTTTGCCCGCTAAGGGCGATGCCGTAAAAGCCCGCAGTTTGGTAGAGGTGCAATCGCAAATTCAGCAAGTTGGCGATGATGTGAAAAGTCTGGGCGCTGAAAAGTCTCGATTGTTAGAGCAGTTGCAAAAACTGGAGCGGCAATATGGGGAGCTTGCGAATAGTCTGCGAGCCATCAAGGCTGAAATCAGGCAGCAAGAACAGGCATTGCAGGAAGTTCGTAATAAAAGCGTTGCCACCCAAAAAGACATGCGTAGTCAGGAGAAGGAGCTTGAGGGGCTGATCAAGTCGGTTTATGCGATGGGCGGCGATAAGGAAGGTTTGAAGGTTATTCTCAACCAACACAATCCGGCAGTATCAAGCCGAATGTTGGTTTACTACGATTACATCAGTAAGGCCCGATTACAAAAGCTTCAGGCCATGGCCGAGGATTTCAAGGTTTTGCGGCAGTTGGAAGCGCAAAAGGACACGGAAACTCAGCTGTTGCAAGTGTCTCTCGAGAAGAAACAACAAGAAACCGAGGCGATGCAGGCGCTGAAAAAACAGCGAGAAACATTGCTTGCCAACATTCAGCAAGACTATGCATCGAAAAGTGTTCAGCTGGCTGGGTTGATGCATGACGAGAAAAAATTGCAGGCCTTGGTAGCATCATTACAGAAAACTGATGATAATGAAGCTCATGAGTCTGCGGTTGAGCCGGAGCGCGTTCTTGAGAAGCGCGAAAAGTCTACCGAACAACCCGAACCGCCTAAAAAATCCGAAGCCAACCCGGTTCGCGAACCGGTGGGCCTATCTTTTGCCGAGTTGCAAGGAAAGCTGCCTTGGCCGGTGCAAGGTGCGATAACTGATCGTTTCGGCAGTCGCCGCTACGAGACGACCTGGGACGGTGTGGTGATTAGCGCACGCGAAGGTGCCGATATTCATGCGGTTAACGCCGGTAGAGTCGTTTACGCCGATTGGTTGCGGGGTTATGGTTTGATGATCATTGTCGATCATGGTAAAGGTTATATGAGTTTGTATGCATTCAATCAAAGTTTGCATAAAAGCGTGGGAGAGCATGTTAGAACCGGCGAGACACTGGCTTCGGTTGGACGTAGCGGTGGGCGTGCGGATGCGGCGTTGTACTTCGGCATCAGGAAAAAAGGTCGGCCCATTGATCCCGAGCAATGGTGCCGTAAGCCGGCCAAGGGTTAATCATTTACAGGAACAGGTTGTTGGAGTTTTAAAACACATGCTAAAAAACAGAAATATTTTGATTTTATTGGTCGGTTTTATTTTGGGTGCGACGCTGAGTTTGTGTAGCAGCGTCCTGGCGGAAAAGGAAACGCCTGTTTCGACAAAGGTGGATGATTTACAGGCCTTGCCTTTCGATGAGTTGCGGACGTTTACCGAGATATTCGGGCGCATCAAACAGGATTATGTCGAGCCCGTATCCGACAAAAAGCTGTTGGAAGATGCGATTCGCGGCATGTTGTCCGGCCTGGATCCGCACTCGGCTTATCTGGCCAGCGAGGAATATAAAGAATTGCAAGAAGGCACGACCGGCCAGTTCGGTGGCTTGGGAATTGAAGTGGGCATGGAAAACGGCTTTGTAAAAGTCGTGTCGCCGATTGACGATACGCCCGCACAACGCGCCGGTATCAAGGCGGGCGATTTGATCGTGCGTCTCGATGACAAGCCGGTCAAGGGTATGACGTTGGCCGACGCGGTGAAAATCATGCGCGGCGAACCGGGTAGTGACATCGTGTTGACCGTCGTTCGCGAAGGCGAAGAGGCACCGCTGAAATTTACGTTGACTCGTGACATCATCAAAGTCAAAAGCGTTAAAAACAAACTGCTGGAAAAAAATTACGGTTACCTGAGAATCAGTAGCTTCCAATCCGGTACCGGTCAAGGCTTGCTGGATGCGGTTGACGAACTGAAAAAAGAAAACGAAGGTCCGTTGAAAGGCATTGTGTTGGATTTGCGTAATAACCCCGGTGGTGTACTGAATGCTGCTGTCGATGTGAGTGATGCGTTCATTGAATCCGGCTTGATCGTGTACACCGAAGGCAGAATCAAAAACTCAGAAATGCGTTTTAGTGCAACGCCAGACGATATTATTAACGGTGCGCCGATTGTGGTGTTGATTAATGGCGGTTCGGCCTCGGCATCGGAAATTGTTGCCGGTGCGTTGCAGGATCACAAACGAGCCATCATCATGGGTGAGAAGTCTTTCGGTAAGGGCTCGGTGCAAACCATTCTGCCAACCAGTAACGGTGCGGCGGTCAAGCTGACTACGGCCCGCTACTTTACCCCTTCCGGTCGCTCCATTCAGGCCCAGGGTATCGAACCCGATGTGACTTTAGCGAGAGTGAAACTGGAGTCATTAGACAAAGCCAAGATCGAGTCGATTAAAGAAGCTGATCTGACTCATCACTTGACTAACGGTAACGCCAAGCCAGAGAAAAAATCCGAAGAAGAGGATAAGGACGATGCGAAAGATCAGTCTGAAAAGGACGGCGATACCAATGAATCTTCAGAGGCGGAAATTCGCGATTATCCTTTGCATGAAGCGTTGAATCTGCTGAAAGGTATCAGCATCATGAGAAAGTAACCTAAAAGTATTAGGCAAAGAAAAACCCGCTTGATGATATCCGTCAAGCGGGTTTTTTATTGTTTGGCGTTTGAAATTTTCGGGTGTTTCGCTATGTTTTGTCTTAGTTTGTAGATGCCTGATAGCGTACCGAGAAATTGTTCATGGCTGCGAGAGCTTCTTGGATATGGTTTGGGTCGGAAAACTCAAATGCATTCACGCCTACTCGCGCTAAATAAAATACTTGGTCCGGCAGGTAATCGCCAACAGCTCTAATTTCCCCTTGATAAGCGTCGCGGCTTCGTAACAAGCGGGCTTGCGAAAAAAGCCTGCCGTCGCCGAATATCGGAAAATTAAGCTCGATTACGGCAATTTTGCTCAGATCGTCAGCAAGCTGTTCAGTTTGGTCGCTGGGGTTGAGGCGCACACCAGCTTGGCCGGAACGTTTGAGCAATTGTTCTTTATCGGCCAGCCAGCGGACTAATGTTACGGTGATGTCGCCGATTTCCGGCAGCGGGCTGTCGTCGGTAATAAAAGTCCAGGTATTTTCTACCAACTGTCGATCTTTAATGATTTGCATAAACTCTTTCTTTAAATGGTTCCAGGCCAACGCGTTTGACGGTTTCTAAGAAGGTTTCGTCTTCAAGTCGTTGTTTGATATAGACGTCTAAAATAGTAGTGATGGTGGCGGTAATTTGGTCCTTGGGAACCGACGGGCCTAAGCGTTCGCCTATTGCTGCTTCGTTTTCCGATGAGCCCCCCAAGGTGATTTGATACCATTCCTCGCCATGCTTATCGACGCCGAGAATGCCGATATGGCCGACACTTTGATGGGCGCAGCCGTTCATGCAGCCGGACATATTGATTTTAATGTCGCCGATGTCGTGGATGTAATCCAGGTCATCCAGTGCTTCGTTTATTTCTTTCGCTACGCCGATCGATCCAGCATTGGCGAGCGAGCAAAAATCCAGGCCGGGGCAGCAGATCATGTCGGTGACGGTGCCAATATTGGGGGTAGCCAATTTGATTGAGTCTAGCTGTTGCCATACTGTAAACAGATCCGCTTGTTTCACATCTGCCAACACCAAATTTTGCCGATGTGTGCTTCTGATTTCGCCAAAGCTGTATTGGTCAGCCAGATCGGCCACCGCTTCTAATTGCTTATCGGTCATGTCACCGGGTGGCGAGTCGGGCGCCTTTAATGACAAGTAAACGCCGCGATAGCCGGCGATTTTATGCTCGACGGTATTGTATTTGACCCATTTTGCAAAAGAGGCGTCAGCGGATAAATGCGCCTCGAAGGAGCTGTCATTGCTTGCCGACGAATCGTAAGTCGGGGGTGCAAACTGCGCTTTCATCTCTTCTATGCGCTCATTGCTCAGCAGCATTTCATCCTTAATGCGGAGCCATTCCTTTTCGACCATGGCGGTAAATTTCTCCAGGCCGGTTTCCTTCACCAAGATTTTGATGCGCGCTTTATATTTATTGTCGCGTCTGCCGAACAGGTTGTAGACCCTTAAAATCGCTTCCAAATACGACAGCAGATGTTGTTTTTCCAGGAAGGGTCTAACAGTTTGACCAATGATGGGCGTTCTGCCTAGGCCGCCGCCGGCCAGGATTCTAAAACCGATTTCGCCCGCTTCGTTTTTTACCAGATACACACCAATGTCGTGGAACTGCACGGCTGCGCGGTCATGCGTGGCGCCGCTAACGGCGATCTTGAATTTGCGCGGTAAAAAGGCAAATTCCGGATGCAGTGTCGTCCATTGGCGAATAATCTCGCAATAGGGGCGCGGATCTTCGATTTCGTCTTTGCAAATGCCGGCCAAGTGGTCGGACGAGGTGTTCCTCAGGCAGTTGCCGCTGGTTTGTATCGCATGCATTTGCACCGTTGCCAGTTCGGCAAGCAAGTCGGGTACCCGGTTAAGCTCCGGCCAGTTGTATTGCACGTTTTGCCGAGTTGTGAAGTGGCAATAGCCATGATCGTAGTCACGGGCTACCGATGCCAGCTTACGTAATTGCTTGGAGGAGAGTAGCCCGTAAGGCACTGCGACACGGAGCATGGGTGCATGGGTTTGCACATACAAGCCGTTCATCAGGCGTAAGGCTCTGAATTGGTCCGGGCCGAGTTCGCCGCTTAAAAAGCGTTGGGTTTGACCGCGGAACTCATTAACGCGCTCTTCGATAAGTGTTTGATCTTGCTTGTTATATTGATACATTTAAAGGCGATGCTTGGTTTACATACTATTTTCCTAGGTATCTGAATAATATACTGGCCGGGATTAAATGACAAAGAATATTGTATGGTGATAACATGCCCGGTTAGTTTTTTCCGCTTTCAATAATGACTAAAACATAGAGGATAAAGGGGGCTATCTTGTTGCGCTTACTGTTAATTTTGGCCGGCTTGCTGTTTTTGCCGGAAATCGCCATGGCTGAAGAGTTTCACAATCTTGGCTTAACCGGAACCGAGCGGGGGATATACACCGTTCTGATTTTCCTGGTGGCTTATGGGTTTGTGATGGCCGAAGAATTTACGCATTTGCGTAAATCCAAACCGGTTATTTTTGCTGCGGCCGTTATCTGGGGGCATGTGGCGATATTGGCTCAGGAAGCTGGTGTCTCCGGTGAAGAGCTGCATAAGGCTTTTGAGCATGACTTAAAAGAATATGCTGAATTGATGTTGTTTTTGCTGGTGGCAATGACCTATATCAATACCATGGCCGAGCGAAACGTTTTCGAAGCCTTGCGTTCTTGGTTGATTAGAAAACAGTTTGGCTACAAACAGCTATTTTGGATCACAGGTATCATTACATTTTTTCTGTCGGCGGTTGCTGATAACCTGACTTCCGCATTGTTGGTCGGTGCTGTGGTGATGGCAGTTGGCGCGGACAATGAAAAATTTGTGTCGGTCGGCTTTGTTAACTTGGTGATCGCGGCCAATGCGGGTGGCGCATTTTGCCCGTTCGGAGATATTACCACTCTGATGGTTTGGCAAGCTGGTTATGCTGAATTCTTCGATTTCTTCAAGCTGTTTATACCTTCAGTTGTGAACTTCGTGGTGCCGGCGTTCTTCATGGCGCAAGCAGTTCCAAATGGTCAGCCTCTGGCAACGAATGAGGCAGTCGTGGAATTGAAGCCCGGCGGCTGGGTGGTTTGCGGTCTGTTCGGTGTTACCATCGGCTTGGCCGTCAGCTTTAAACAATTTCTGCATTTGCCGCCGTTCATGGGCATGATGGCAGGGTTGTCTATTTTGATGTTGTTCATTTATTACATAAAGGTTCGCTTCCCTTCAGCCGATGCTGTGCATCTTGATGTATTTGACCGCGTGAAAGAAGCCGAGTGGGATACCTTGTTGTTCTTCTTTGGTGTGGTCTTCGCGGTAGGCGGTTTGGGTTATATCGGTTATCTGGAGTTGTTGTCCGGTGCAATGTATGACGGCTTGGGTCAAACCACCGCCAACATCCTGGTGGGTATCATTTCTGCGGTGGTGGATAACATTCCGGTGATGTTCGCGGTACTGAACATGAATCTGGATATGGATTTGTATCAATGGTTGCTGGTTACCTTGACTGCCGGTGTGGGTGGTTCATTGTTCTCTGTAGGTTCTGCCGCTGGTGTGGCTTTAATGGGGCAATCCAATCACAAATACACTTTCTTCAGTCACTTGAAATGGACGCCGGTTATCGCTGCTGGTTATGCAGCGAGTATCGTTACCCATTATTTAATCAACGGTTAATTCGTCGATTTTGATAAAACTGCAATAAAATCAGGGAAAGCGCGTGACAAAGACTGTCAAAGTTGGCGTAGCGCTTTCTTTATTCACACTCAGCGCATTGCGCTGAGTGTGTTTTTCTCACCTTTCCCGCCGGTATTTCTCTCTCTCTTGTGTAAACGACCTTGTCGGTCTGGCTGATGAGAAGGTTTCTCTATCCGTCGTCGGCTATTTCAGTTTGGTGGGCGTAGCTTACTCGTTTGAAGTATTATTGCTGCATGACCACACCAACGCATGGCAACTCTTCTGTGGCTGACAAGCCGTCGCTGGAAACCCAGTCTGTAACCGCGACCAACCCCGCCGCTCGCCGCAAACGTTCCGCGCTGGAGGTGATGCGTGAGCTTAAGCAGCCCAAGGTCGCTGTTATGCTGGCGCTGGGCTTTGCCTCGGGCCTGCCCTTCCTGCTGACAGCCAACACTTTTGGTTACTGGCTGCGGGACGATGGCACTAGCCTGGTCGCCATTGGGTTCATCTCCTGGGTTGGCTTCGCCTACGCTTTCAAAGTCTACTGGTCGCCGCTGGTGGACCATATCGATGTGCCGCTGTTGGGTCGTTTGGGGCGGCGTCGTGGTTGGATGCTACTGTGCCAGATTCTGGTCACTAGTGGGTTGCTGGGCATGGCTACTGTCGGGACGGCGGGCGGGCTGGCGGCCATTGGTGCTTTCGCCTTGTTGACGGCCTTCGCATCAGCCACTCAGGACATCGCCATCGACGCTTGGCGCATCGAATCGGCTTCCGACACCGACGAAGTAGGTTTGCTGACTTCGGCGGCGCAGGTCGGATACCGTGTCGCCCTGATCATTACCGACGCCTTGATCATCGCGGCCGCGGCCCGTATCGGGTGGAGCATGTCCTACACTGCCATGGCGGTGTTGATGGCGCTTTGCATCATAGCAACCTTGTTCGCCTCTGAGCCGGCCCGCGCCGAGGTGGTGCGGCACCAGAAGTCTCCGCTATGGACCTTGCGCGGCCTCGCTGACGCGATCATCGGTCCGTTCATCGACTTCTTCGCCAACCACAAGTTGACCGGACTACTTATGCTGCTGATGGTGGCGCTCTATCGCCTTCCCGACTTTGTGATGGGGCCAATGTATAACCCGTACTATCACGACCTGGGGCTCTCCAAGGATACGGTGGCCTGGGTGCGCGGCTCATTCGGGCTGGTTGCCACTTTTTTCGGTATTGCCGCTGCTGGTCTCAGTGCGGTTCGACTCGGTCTGTTGCCGACACTGATCGCGGGGCTTGTGTTCGAGGGGTGTGGCACGGCGGCATTCGCCTTGCTTAGCGTCAACGCTGACACGGCAATTTTCGCCGCAGTCATGACGCTCGATGCTTTTGCTCAGTCCTTCGCTGGCGTCGCTCTGGTAATCTATATGTCGAGCCTGACCAGTCTGGGCTATACCGCTACTCAATACGCCATGCTGTCGTCAACCTACGCCTTGCTTGGCAAATTTCTGAAAGGATTCTCCGGGATTGCCGTTGAAACGCTCACGCCGATCTACGGGCTGCTCGGGGCCTATGCCACCGCGTTTGTGGCCACTGGCCTGACTGCGGTTCCGCCCCTGCTGTTATTGCTGCTGCTTTGGCGTGTGCAGAATATTAAGCGATAGCTCTGATCTTTACCTATTCTGAGCTCATTGGTCTAGCGGCAGTGATTTTATTGGTGTTGTTGATGAGGATGACCGATCATAGTGATACTGTCGAATGCTAAGTGAATAGCCAAAGTTGTTGCAGATCGCCTTGCGAGATCGTATCATAAGCAGTTCTCTATCAAGTATGTAGCCCGGAACGGGTATGTGAGCGCTATGAAACCAGAAATACATCCAGAATATAAACAAATTACCGTAACTTGCGGGTGCGGCAATACTTTTCAAACCGGTTCTGTGCTGGCTTCTGATTTACACATTGAGGTGTGTTCTTCTTGCCATCCGTTTTATACCGGTAAACAACGCGTCGTTGATACGTCGGGTCGTGTTGATAAATTCCGTAAAAAATTCGGGAAATAAAGGTTTTTCGAGAAGTTTTGTTCGGCCGTCGATCAATTGGCGGCCAGATTCTTCCTAGTTATACAAAGCCCTTCAAAATAACGCTTCTTCCGCAAAAATTTCATCCTCTGCGGGTTCTTCAGATTTTGGTGTCGATTTTGCCGTCGGTACCGTTTCTTCGCTGAAATATTCCCAAATACCTCCTCTCACTTCCTGATCCAACTGCAGCCCGTCCGCCGGATTGATGTAGGCTTGGATTATCCCGCTTGGCTGCGTTAATGGCTTTTCCGGGAAGTTTTGCTGTACGGCCTTCATGAATTTAATCCACATCGGTAAGGCCGCTTTGCCGCCAGTCTCGCCGTGACCAAGCGGTAACGAATTATCGAAGCCTATCCATGCAGAGGCCACTATATCCGTAGCAAAACCGTTAAACCAAGCGTCTCTTTGTTCATTCGTGGTGCCTGTTTTGCCGGCCAAATCGTTACGGCCCAATTGTTTGGCCTGGGTTGCCGTCCCGCGTTGTACAACATCTCGCAGCAAGCTGTTTGCCAGGAAATTGATTTTTGCTGAAATAGCGCGCGGCGCGCGGTTCGGTGGAGGCGGATCTTGGTCGGGGCAATCGGCGCATGCCAGTGGTGGGTTTGCCTGAAACAACAAGTTGCCTTTGTGATCTTCAATGCGTTCGATGAGATAGGGTTTTACCAAAAATCCGCCGTTGGCAAATACCGCATAGGCGGATGCCATGCGCAAGGGAGAGGCGTAGCCGCTACCCAAGGCCAGGGACAGCGTGCCGGGTAATTGTTCTTTATCGAAACCAAAGCGCATGGCCGTGTCTATTGCCTGCGGTACACCGATTTCCTGCAGCAAGCGCACTGAGACCAGATTGATCGATTCGCGTAATGCAACTCTTAACGACGTCGGGCCCAGAAAACGGCGGCTATAGTTTTCCGGGCGCCAATCGTTTTCTTGCGAGGGATCCTCGATCACGATGGGTGCGTCATTAATGATGCTGGCTGCGGTGAAGCCCTTTTCCAATGCGGCGGTATAAATAACTGGTTTGAATCCCGAGCCAGGTTGACGTTTGGACTGCGTAGCCCTGTTATATTTGCTGTGATAAAAATCAAAGCCGCCGCATAACGCCAAAATCGCGCCATTGTTGGGATTAAGCGCTACAAAAGCAGCTTCCGCATTCGGAATTTGCGTGAGTGCCCATTCATCTTTTGCTAGTTGTCTAACCCAGATGATGTCGTTCGGTTTAAGAAAAGCCTTGCCGGTGCCGATATTTTTTTCAGGGTAAGGTTTTGCCCATTCAATATTTTTCCAGGTGATGTTGATCTGCGTGTTGTCATGCAGTTTTGCGGTCACACCGGAATCGGCTACTGCTGTTATTAGGGCTTGCCGGGTATCTCCAACAACACTGTCGGTAAGTTGAATGCCATTTTTTTGCACATTCTTGTGGGGAAAGCCGCGATAGCCGTGGCGCTCGTCATATTCGTGCAGTGTTTTTTGCAAAGCGTCTTCTGCTGCTAACTGAAATTGGCTAGGGACGGTGGTGAAAATTTTCAAACCCAAGGTATAGGCTGTCTCGCCATATATGGACATGACTTCTTGCCTAACCATTTCCGCAATGTATGGCGCCTGTAGCTCGACATTTATCGGCTGAATCTCCGCGTTATCGACTGCTTGCACGGCAATTTCGTAGTCGTGTTGGCTTATGTAGTTTAGATCCAGCATTCGGCGCAATACGTAATTCCGCCGCTCTATGGCGCGCTGAGGATTGGCTATCGGATTGTAAATGGATGGCGCTTTCGGTAGGCCGGCAATCATCGCTTGCTGCTGAAGGGTGAGCTCGGAAATATCTTTACCGTAATAGGTTTGCGCGGCTGCTGCTACGCCATAGGCACGTTGGCCCATGTAAATTTTGTTTAAATAAAGATCCATAATCTGATCTTTGGAATATTGTCGCTCAATTTTCAGAGCAAGAATGATTTCCTTGAGCTTGCGCAAGTAGGTTCTTTCGTTGCTAAGCAGGAAATTACGGGCGACTTGCATCGTGATGGTACTGCCGCCTTGCCGCTTCTTGCCGGTAAGCGCTAATTGGCTCACCGCACGCAACAGGCCTTTGAAATCGACGCCGTTATGTTTATAAAAACGATCATCTTCCGCCGCGATGAAAGCCTTGATCAATTGCGGTGGCACTTGCGCGATGTCGGTCGGGATTCTGCGCTTCTCGCCAAACTGAGCTATCAGCAGCTTATCTTGGCTGTAGATATTCAATGGCATTTGATATTGAACGTGTTGTAACTGGTCTATATCCGGCAGTTCTTTGTCGAGTTCGAGCAGGAAAAAATAAACAGCAATCAGAAATGTGCCGATAAAAGCCAACGAGCAGAAGGTCAGCCACTTAAAAAGTGTCTTGATCAGAGATTTGGGTTTGGGGGCTTTCTTAATGGGCACTGAAATTCAAACGCACTGCTAAAATACAAATTGCCGGTCAAAATAAACCCTTTTGATATTGGGAACAACCTAAAGTTACTTGTAAAGTGGTTTATCTAAGAGGATGAAAATAAAAAAATCTACTATACTTCAGGCCCATGTGGGTTCTGCAAGCCTCGTCTGAGCATGCTTGAGCCAAATTCAATCATATTCGATCTAAAAAGGGTTCATTCATGAGCTGGTTGAGCAGGAATCCGTCGGCTGTGCTGGGTGTGGATATTAGTACAGCTGCGGTTAAATTGTTGGAATTGAGCCGGGTCGGTGCTCGTTACCGGGTAGAAAGTTACTCGGTGGCCCCCTTACCTCAGGATGCGATAGTCGATAAGAACATCACCAATATAGAGCAAATCGGCGCGGTAATAAAAGCGGCGGTAAAGCAATCCGGTACTCGGGCAAAACAGGCGAGCGTTGCGGTTGCGGGTTCATCGGTGATGACCAAGATTATTTCGATGCCTGCCTCATTGTCCGATAGGGACATGGAAGAGCAAATCATGGTGGAGGCCGATCAGTACATTCCTTATTCGCTGGACGAAGTCAATCTCGACTTCGAAGTTCAGGGTATCACCAAAAATAATCCGGATATGGTCGATGTGTTGCTGGCGGCTTCTCGGCGGGAAAACATTGAGGACAGGGTGGCCGCGCTGGCCTATGCCGGCCTGAAGGCGGTTGTCGTCGATGTGGAAGCTTTTGCGATGGAAAATGCGTTTTCCTTGTTGGCTGATCAGTTGCCGGAAGGCGCCGGCAATATGACTGTCGCAATTGCCGACATCGGTGCAACCATGACATCTCTGAACATTCTGCATGAAGGTAAAACAGTTTATACCCGGGAGCAGGGTTTTGGCGGAAAACAGCTAACCGAAGAGATTCAGCGCCGCTACGGCCTGTCTTATGAAGAAGCTGGTTTAGCTAAAAAACACGGCGGCTTACCGGACAATTACGTAACCGATGTGCTGGAACCCTTCAAAAAAGCCATGTTGCAGCAAATCGCCAGATCGTTGCAATTCTTCGTTTCCTCCAGCGCCAATCGCGGCGTCGATGCGTTGGTACTGGCCGGTGGTTGCGCATCAATCGCGGGTTTGGACAAATTGGTGGAACGCGATCTGGGCATCCCGTCTTACATTGCCAATCCGTTCATCAACATGGCGCTTTCTAATCGGGTCAAACCGCAAAGTCTGAGTAACGATACGCCAGCGATGATGATAGCGTGCGGTTTAGCGTTAAGGAGTTTTGATTAATGGCAAGAATTAATTTACTCCCTTGGCGAGAAGAGCTGCGTAAAAAAAAGCAGCAGGATTTTGTGGCGGGTATCGGTGCCGGTATTTTGGTGACAGCACTGATTTTGGTCGTAGTGTTTATGTATATCGAAGGAATTAAAGAATATCAGACCCGCAGAAACACGCTTTTGCAAAACGAAATAGCCATCTTGGATAAGCGAATTCAAGAAATCAAGGAAATTGAAGACAAGAAAAATAGGTTATTGACCAAAATTGAAGTAATCCAAAAGTTGCAGGAAAGCCGGCCGGAGGTAGTGCATTTATTCGATGAATTGGCCAAAACCACGCCGGATGGTATTTACCTGACGAAATTTGCCCAAGCCGGGTCGGTTTTGACTTTGGATGGGAAGGCGGAATCGAATGCGCGAGTGTCTGCATACATGCGGGCTATCGATAACTCGCCTTGGATGAATACCTCCGTACTGACTGTAATCAAAGGTGAAGGCAAAAAAGACGGCCAGATGAACGACTTCACGATGACTGCCAAGCAAGGTAAGAAGACCGATAAGCCTCAACCAGGAGCCGTCAAATGAATTTGTCTGAAATAAATTGGGACATCAATTCGGCGGGTAGCTGGCCGACCCCGCTAAAAATCATCGTCATACTTGTTTTTTCGGTATTAACAGCGGCGGCTGGAGTGTACTTTATTACGGTGCCGCAGCTGGATGAATTGGATGTGCTTGAAAAACAAGAGGAGAGTTTGAAAAGTGCGTTTGAAGTTAAGCAGAAAAAGGCTGTCAACCTCCAGGATTACCGCGACCAGCTGGATCAAATCGAAGCGTCGCTAGGCGAGATGCTGAAGCAAATGCCCACCAAAGCTGAAGTGGCCAGCTTGTTGGTTGATATTTCCCAAACCGGTTTGGCAAGTGGTCTGGAGTTTAAATTGTTTCAACCCAGCACCGAAATTAACAGAGAGTTTTATTCTGAATTGCCAATTGGCATCCATGTTGTCGGGAAGTATGAAGAATTGGGATTGTTTGTCAGTGGTTTGGCTTCGCTACCCAGGATTGTGACGGTGCACGATGTGGTGATGACGCCGATGGGTAAAGAAGGCAAAGATGGTATGAGCATGACTGCAACCATAAAAACCTATAACGAGGGTGAATCAGCGCAAGCCGCTGGCGGACCGGCGGCCAAGAAAAGGAGAGGGCAATGAGGTGCGCTGGTGTGAAAGTGTTTTCGATCCTGCCTGCATTGACTGTGCTTTTGGTCGGTATGACGGGTTGCGGCAGCGACGATGTCAGCGATCTGACCAAGTACATTCAAGACGTAAAAGCACGTCCCAAGGCAGCTATCGAACCCTTGCCTGAAATTAAAGTGGTTGAGTCGTTTATATTCAAACCCGATGGTTTACGGGACCCGTTTAGGTCGATTGAAAGAAAGGATGACGACAGCAATATCGATGTCTCCGGTATAAACGGTATCAAGCCTGATATAGAACGCCGGAAGGAAGAGCTGGAAGCGTATCCGCTGGACAGTCTGCGCATGGTTGGAACTTTGCGCAATGACAAAGGCTATTGGGGTTTGGTAAGAGCTAGGGATGGCACTATCCACCGAGTCCAGGTTGGGCACCATATGGGGCAAAATTACGGCAAGATACTGCGTATTCTTGACGACAAAATAGAGCTAATGGAAATCGTACCTGATAAGCCGGGCACTTGGCGCGAACAACAGTCTTCACTAGCATTGGCCGATGAAAAAGGGTTATAGAAATGAGTACTAAACAAAATAAAAACGGATGGAAAGCGGCCGGCTTCGGTTTCTGGTGTTCAGTGTTGCTGGGTTGTTTTATGCACGTTGCGGTGGTGCGCGCCGATGACGGAGCAATAAACAACTTAGAGTTTTCCACCTTGGCCGGAAACCAAGTGCAGGTGCAATTGGAAATGGATGGGCCAATAGTGACGCCAAAAATTTTTCAGACCGATAACCCTTCCAGAATTGCGTTGGACTTTGCCGGCGTAAAAAGTAATTTGGCAAAAAAGAGCTTTCCTATCAATCAAGGTGCCGCTGGTACTGTGTATGTGGTGGAGGCGTCGGGGCGTACGCGGGTTATTATTAACTTGATAGAAAAAGTACCTTACGAAACCAAAATCGAGGGTAATAAGTTTTATGTGGTTTTGAAGTCTAGTGGGACCGTTGCGGCGGTAAACCGAGCAGTACAGCAAACGCCCGCCGCCAAGGACTCGGTGATTAGTAAGTTTTTACCGGAACAAAACATAAAAAGTATTGATTTTCGTCGCGGCCCCAACGGTGAGGGACGCTTGTTGCTGGGTTTATCAGCGGCGAATACGGTCGTGGATGCTAAGCAAAATGCCGGTAAAGTGGTATTAAGCTTTCTAAATACCAGGTTGCCCGATTCTTTAGTCAAGAGTTTCGATGTGTCGGACTTTGCGACACCAGTGCAAAAAATTGAAGCCTCTCCAAGAGGTGATAGCGTCAACATTGTCATAACACCTAACAACGGTAATTACGATTACTCGTCCTATCAGTCCGATAACTTGCTGACTGTTGAGTTTCGGCCTCTGACACCGGCGGAAAAGGAAGCGCAGCAAAAAGAAAAATTCCCGTATATAGGCAACAAATTGTCATTGAATTTTCAAGACATTGAAGTGCGCTCTGTCCTGCAAATTCTAGCCGACTTTACCGAGCTCAATATCATTGCCGCCGATTCGGTGGCGGGCAACGTTACGCTCAGATTGAACGATGTACCTTGGGACCAGGCTTTGGAATTGATTTTAAAATCCAAAGGTTTGGCAAAAAGACAGAACGGCAATGTAGTGATGGTGGCTCCGGTTGCCGAGATCATGAAAATAGAGCAGGAAGAACTGGATTCGAAAAAAATATTCGAAGAGTTGGAGCCGTTAAAAACCGAAAATATTCAGATCAATTACGCTAAAGCAGGGGAAATTTGCGGTGTATTGATGGGGGTGGGTAATAACTCGCAAGGCGGCCAATCAGGAGCGGGGGCGAGCAGTGGCGGCGGTGGTTGCGGAGGTGGCGGTGGCTCCGTTGCATCGCAACAGGCCGGAGCTGGGCAGAATAGTCAAGGTGGCGGGTCAGCAAGTATGCGGTTGCTATCGCCACGCGGTACGGCGATTGTCGATGCCAGGACTAATACCCTGATTGTCAAGGATACGGCAAAGGCTATGGAAGATGTACGCAGAATGATCAAGCTATTGGACGTGCCTGTACGCCAAGTATTGATCGAATCGCGGATCGTAATAGCGGATACCTCGTTTGCGCAGAATTTAGGTACCAAGTTTGGTGTGGCGCATAAAACCGACATAAATAGCGGAACGCAATACGGAATGACGGCCAGTGGCGCCGAAACCAGCGAAAATTCGCAAATTCTGTCGGATTTGGGATCCGCATTGGCGGCCTCCAGTGGCGGAGCCTTGGCCTTAACTCTGGCGCGCGGCGCGGATTATCTTTTGAATCTTGAGATCAGTGCGCTGCAGGATGATGGTAAAGGCGAGTTGGTATCCAATCCGCGGGTAATGACCAGCGACATGGTGCAAGCCTCTATCAAACAAGGTGTGCAGATTCCTTATCAAACTCAAAGTCAGTCGACTGGCCCGGTAACGGAATTGGTCGATGCGGTGCTGGAGTTGAATGTTACGCCGCAGATTACCCCGAGCGGTAGCGTAATCATGTTGCTCGACATTAAAAAAGATTCGCCGGGAACACCGTTGGCAACAGGTGGTAATGCCACGGTACCAATCGATACTCGGCAGTTGAAAACCAAAGTTCAAGTTGAAGATGGCGAAACGGTGGTGTTGGGTGGTATTTACGAGTCAACCGTTCAGGAATCGTTTAATACCGTGCCCTGGGTGTCGGATTTGCCGGTGATAGGCTGGATGTTCAAGAAAAGTGTAAAAAACGATACCAAAAAAGAGTTATTGGTGTTTATCACGCCTAAAGTGGTGAAAGAGTCTATGACGGCAAAGTAAGTCGTCGTTTCACCAATTGGCAAAAAGGGGCTTCATGCCCCTTTTTTTGTGGCTTATCGCGATGGGGCGGCTACCTTGCGTTCGTTCTTTTAAGGCGTCGGCTATGCTATATTCCCTGTTCACCAGACAATCGTTACAAATATGACGACAAACAATATTTTAACTCTAGTTCTTTGGGCTCTGTTGTTGCAGGCCTGCGGCCAAACCGGCCCGTTATATATGCCGGATAGCCCGCCGCCAATTTACGTACCCAAACAAGATAAATAAGCCATGGATTTTTTTAATTATCGGCAACACGAGCTGTTTGCCGAAAGCATTCCTGTTGACGAAATTGCCGAAAACTACGGCACCCCGTGCTATGTCTACTCGCGAAATACCTTGGAAAGACACTGGCAAGCCTTCGATCAAGGCTTTGCCGGTCACCCTCATCTCATTTGTTATGCCGTAAAAGCAAATTCAAATATCGCTATTCTCAATCTATTAGCTCGGCTGGGATCTGGGTTCGACATCGTGTCGCTTGGTGAAATGCAACGCGTGTTAACCGCGGGCGGGAGTCCGGACAAAATTGTGTTTTCCGGGGTCGGTAAACGCGAAGATGAAATCCTGGCGGCGCTGAAAATAGGTATACGCTGTTTTAACGTGGAAGTCAGCGGCGAACTTGATCGAATCAACCGATTGGCCGGTGAGTTGGGCGTTGTCGCTCCCGTGTCCTTTCGGGTCAATCCGGATGTTGATGCCAAGACGCATCCTTATATTTCCACCGGTTTGAAAGAGAATAAATTCGGGATCGATATCAAGCAAGCCATTCATGAATACCGGCGTGCTGCACAGATGCCTAATATCGAAATCGTCGGTATCGATTGTCATATTGGCTCCCAATTGACGGAAACGGTACCGTTTCTGGATGCGTTGGATAGGGTGTTGGCATTGGTCGATGAACTGCAAGAGGAAGGTATTGAATTGCACCACCTCGATTTAGGTGGTGGCCTGGGTATTTGTTATCGCGATGAGCATCCCCCGCAACCTTCTGAGTATATTTCAGCTTTGCTGCAACGTTTGGCGGGGCGGAGTTTTGAAATTCTATTGGAGCCGGGGCGTGCAATCGTTGGTAATGCCGGAATATTGCTAACCAGAGTGGAATACCTTAAGCCAACAGACAATAAAAACTTTGCCATTGTTGACGCGGCAATGAATGATCTAGTCAGGCCGGCTTTATACGGGGCGTGGCAGGAAATTATTCCAGCTAATGGGGATAGTGATCAGGCCGAGTTGGATTGGGATATTGTCGGTCCAGTTTGCGAGACGGGTGACTTTCTAGGGAAAGCTCGGTCATTAAAGCTGAAACAAGGCGATTTGTTGGCGGTTCGCTCAGCGGGCGCCTACGGATTTACGATGAGTTCAAACTATAACTCGAGGCCGCGCGCGGCGGAAGTAATGGTCGATGGCGATAAAGCGTATCTTATTCGAGCCCGAGAAACGCTGGAGCAGTTGTGGGTTGGCGAGCAGCTTTTACCTGAGTAGTTATGATGATCAATTTCACCAAAATGCAGGGGCTGGGCAATGATTTTGTCGTGATCGACGCTATAAATCAGCAAATACAATTGACTGCCGAACAGATTCGATTTTTGGCGAACCGCCATTTTGGCGTGGGCTGCGATCAATTGTTATTGGTGGAAAAGCCGATCAGCGCCAATGCGGAATTTAAATACCGAATCTTTAATGCTGACGGTAGCGAGGTTGCGCAGTGTGGGAACGGTGCGCGTTGCTTTGCGCGCTTTGTGCGCGACAAAGGCTTAAGCAATAAAGACGAAATTACTGTTGATACTGACGCGAGACAACTGACGCTTCGATTCGATGAGGGAGGTTTGATCACCGTTGAAATGGGCGTCCCCGCACTTGAGCCAAAGCAAATACCGCTGAAGGTTTCCGAGCGGTCCAAGTTATATACAGTGAAGTTGGCGGAAATTGAAATCGAATTCGCAGCGGTATCTATGGGCAATCCTCATGCGGTTATCCGGGTCGATGATGTGGCAAATGCACCTGTTTCATCTGTCGGGGCACAACTAGAGCGTCATGAGCTGTTTCCAGAACGAGCTAATATTGGTTTTATGCAAATTGTTAATCGCCGGCAAATCAAATTGCGAGTTTACGAGCGCGGTGCGGCCGAAACTCTGGCTTGTGGTAGCGGGGCGTGCGCTGCTGTTGTCGCGGGTATCGAGCAAGGTTTGTTGGATCAGAATGTTCAGGTTCAATTGCCTGGCGGCGAATTAATTATTAGTTGGACTGGTAGCGGTCATCCTGTGTTAATGACGGGAGCGGCTGCCACGGTATTCGAGGGACAAATAAAGTTATGAGCAGTGAACCAAAAGACTTATTGACCGAAGCCCATGTCACGGCTTATTTGCAAGACCATCCTGAGTTTTTCCAGAATCACCTGGATTTGCTGGAGAAGATGCATATACCTCACCCCAGCGGAAATGCGATATCGCTAATCTCCAAACAACTGGAAATTTTTCGGGCGAAGCACCAGGAGCAAGAAAATCAACTAACCGCATTGATTGATATTGCTCGGGAAAATGACGCATCCTTCAATCGCATGCATGAGTTGACGCTAGCTATGCTGGAAGCAAATTCTTTGGAGGATGCTGTCGCTAATTTAAGTGAGGTGTTAGCTGAATGTTTTTTCACTGATTTCGTGTCCATTAAAATCATTAGAGAGCAACCGCTATCGCCGATCAGTAATCTATTTGTCGGGGCGGATGATGCTAATTTGAAGCATTTTTCCAATGAATTAGCGACAAACCAGCCGAAATGCGGTCGGCCTACCTTGGCGCAAGCTAGGTTTTTGTTCGGGGATGTGGCTGCGGAAGTCCGTTCGGCCGCAATCATACCCATGGTGTTTACGCAGCTTGATGGGTTGTTGGCAATCGGCAGCCGCGATGAATCGCGATTTCACTATAGTATGGGCAGTATATTTCTTACCCAGATGAGCGAGATTATCGGGACGCGTTTTATTTCATTACTACAGCAAATGGATTGAATATCATGCATGCCGAAGCGGATGACTCCTTGCAGCTGTATTTTTGTTATCTAGTTTCGGAAAAGCGTGTTGCCGACCATACGTCGACGAATTACCAGCGGGATTTAAAGCGTTTTCAAAGTTTTTGCAATGTGCAAGAGCTTGGGCTTTGGCAGCAAGTTCAAGATCGCGATGTGCGGAACTATATTGCCGGGCGCCATAAAAACGGGATAGGAAGCAAGACGATTCAGCGCGAACTTGCGGCGCTACGCAGTTTTTATCGATTTTTGCTCAAAACTAACCAAGTGGCGCATAACCCTGCTCAGCATGTGCAGGCACCTAAAGTATCAAAAAGGCTTCCTCATGTGTTGGATGTCGATCAGATGATGGGGATGTTAAATGCGATGCCAGATTCGGTTTTGGAAATCCGCGACTTGGCGATGTTTGAATTGTTTTATTCCTCAGGTTTGCGACTTAGCGAGTTGGTAATGCTTGATTTGTCGGACATCGATTTTAGCGAAGGCTTTTTGAGAGTGCGCTTTGGTAAAGGCGGCAAGCAAAGACAATTGCCTATCGGTAAGAAGGCTCTTGAGGCGCTTAAGGTTTGGTTGGCAAATAGGCCTGGTTCAGGGCAAGCAGTGTTCGTTTCTCTACAGGGCTGTCGCTTGTCACAAAGAAGTGTGCAACTTAGATTGGATCGTTGGGGTAAAAAAAACGGGATAGCCGAACACCTTCACCCGCATATGCTAAGACATTCGTTCGCAAGCCACTTGCTGGAAGCCAGTAAGGATATTAGGGCAGTGCAAGAGTTATTAGGGCATAGCAATATTTCGACGACGCAGATATACACGCATTTGGATTTTCAGCACTTAGCGGCTGTATATGATCAAGCACATCCACGCTCGCGGAAAGTTTGAAAGAAATATGCCCGG
>NZ_JANIBL010000003.1 GCF_024505055.1 Methylomonas rosea | reverse complement strand
GGCGGCGCTTGCTGGCGATGGCGCTTTGCACCGCGCCTTGCGCACCGCCGTCCAGCACGATCTCGTCCAGGGTTTCGATGACGATTTCTTCCGGCATACCATCCACGGTGAAGTAAAAATGCCGCAAGCTCTGGTTTTTCGGCCCAGCACCGGTGACTTTAACGTGATAGGACTCGCCGTGCAGCGCCACGTTGAATTCGGTCGGGGCTTTTTTCACTTCACCCGGTGTCGGCGCGTCTGCCAGTTCCAGCGGTTCGGAGACTAGGTTGTCGGTGGAACGCAGCTCCAGAAATTGCTTGCCAATTTCCGGGAACATCGCAAAGCTCAACACGTCTTCGTCATTCATAGCCAGATGGGCGATTTCGTTACGCAGATGTTCGAACTCGGGTTTGAGTAAATCCGCCGGACGGCATTCGATCACTTCTTCTTTACCGACCGCTTTGGCTTGAAGTTCGGGATTAACCGGTGCTGGCGCTTTGCCGTAACCACCGTGCAGGTAGCGTTTTACCTCATTGCTGATGGTTTCATAGCGCTTGCCCGTCAACACGTTCAACACGGCCTGGGTGCCGACGATTTGCGAGGTGGGCGTGACTAATGGCGGGTAGCCTAAGTCTTTGCGGACTTCAGGAATTTCTTTGTATACCTCCGCCATGCGATCCAGGGCGTTGCGTTCTTTTAACTGGTTGGCGAGGTTGGAGATCATGCCGCCCGGCACTTGAAAGATGTGTACGCGGGTGTCTATGCCGGTAAATTCGCTTTCGAAGCGGCGGTATTTTTTCCGCACTTCCAGAAAATACTGGTTCACCGCTTGCAGTTTATCCAAATCCAGCCCGGTGTCGTAATCGGTGCCGCGCAGTGCGGTGACCAACGATTCGGTGGGCGGGTGGCTGGTGCCGCCGGCCCAGGAAGATAAAGCCGTATCGACGTGTTCGCAACCGGCTTCTATGGCCTTGAGCTGACACATTTCCGCCAAGCCCGCCGTGGCATGGCAATGCAGATGCAGCGGCAGATCCACGGCATCTTTCAGGGCTTTGACCAGTTCGCCGGCAATATAAGGCGTCAACAGGCCAGCCATGTCCTTGATGGCAATCGAGTCGCAGCCCAAGTCTGCCAAACCTTTCCCCAACTTGATGAAGCTGGCTATGTCGTGCACCGGGCTGGTGGTGTAACAGATCGTACCTTGCGCATGCTTGCCGGCTGCTTTGGTGGCTTCAATCGCGGTTTCCAGATTGCGGATGTCGTTCAGCGCGTCGAAGATACGAAAGACGTCCATGCCGTTGGTGGCGGCAGTCTCGACGAATTTACGTACCACATCGTCGGAATAATGCCGGTAGCCGAGCAGGTTTTGGCCGCGTAGCAGCATTTGCAGGCGGGTATTGGGCAGCGCGGCTTTTAGTTTGCTCAAGCGTTCCCAGGGGTCTTCTTTTAAGAAGCGCAGGCAGGCGTCGAAGGTGGCCCCGCCCCAGCATTCCAGCGACCAATAGCCGATGTCGTCCAGCATGGCGCAGGCGGGCAGCATGTCTTCGGTGCGCATGCGGGTGGCAATCAGTGATTGGTGGGCGTCGCGGAGGATAACGTCGGTTACGTAAACTTTACTCATTGCAATGTCCTTTGGCTTACAGGCCGGTATGAGAGGCCACGACGGCCGCCAGCACGCTGGCCAGAATTTCCGGTCGCGGCTTGTTGGAATAGTTGATTAGGTCTGGATTAGCTTCGACAAAGCCCGTGTTGAAACGGCCACGGCGAAAGTCCGGGTGACCGAGAATCTTTAAGTAGTACGGAATCGTGGTTTTGATGCCGAATAAGCCCATGTCTTTCAAGGCGCGTTCGCCGCGATTGATGGCGTCTTCCCAGGTAATCGCGCTGACGATGACCTTGGCCAGCATCGAGTCGTAAAAAGGCGGTACTTCATAACCGGTGTAAATCGCCGTGTCGGTACGCACACCGGGGCCGCCGGGCGCGTAATAACGGGAGATGTGGCCGAAGCTGGGCAGGAAATTGTTTTTCGGGTCTTCGGCGTTGACGCGAAATTGAATCGCATAGCCGCGCCGCACAATTTCTTCCTGCTTGAATCGCAAGGGCAAGCCGGCGGCGACCCGAATTTGTTCTTCGACAATGTCCACACCGGTGATCGTTTCAGTGATCGTGTGCTCGACTTGTACACGAGTATTCATTTCCATGAAGTAGAAGCGCCCGTCTGCATCGAGCAGAAATTCCACGGTGCCGGCATTGGTATAGCCCACTGCCTTGGCCGCCATCACCGCCAAGCCGCCCAGATATTGACGTTGCGCTTCTTCCAATTGCGGCGAGGGCGCGATTTCGATCAATTTCTGATTACGGCGCTGCACCGAACAATCGCGCTCATAAAGATGTATGGTGTTGCCGAGATGATCGGCCAGCACCTGCACTTCGATATGAATAGGGTTGACCACGCATTTTTCCAAAAATACGTCGGCGCTGCCGAAAGCCTTGGTGGCTTCGGAAATCACCCGCTGATAGTTTTGCCGCAGTTCGTTGGGATTGTCGCAGCGTCTGATGCCGCGCCCGCCACCGCCGGAGGTGGCTTTCAGCATGATCGGATAACCTATCTGTTCAGCCACCTGCAAGGCGTGCTCGACGCTATCCAGGTTGCCGTCCGAGCCGGGCGTGACGGGTAGGCCGGCGGCAATCATTGCGGCGCGAGCTTCGGTTTTGTCGCCCATGCGTCGAATTACGTCCGCGGAAGGGCCGATAAACACCAAGCCGCGTTCTTGGCAAGCGCGCGCAAACTGGGCATTTTCCGATAAAAACCCATAGCCCGGATGAATCGCATCGCAACCGGTACGTAAGGCCAAGTCCACCAAGCCGTAGATGTTCAAGTAGCCGGCCAGCGGTTCGCTGCCGATGTAATGCGACTCGTCGGCCTTTTTGACGTGTAGGGCAAAGCGGTCCGCTTCCGAATAGACCGCGGCCGAACGAATGCCCATTTCCGCGCAAGCCCGAATGATACGGACAGCAATTTCGCCGCGATTGGCGATCAGTATTTTGCGTAACATGATGCTCCCGTGTCCTTAAGTTTAGTAACTCGCCTATTACTCTAACAAGTTATGGCTATCTTTCAACAGGAAAACCGCCGCTGCCGATTGGAGATTAACCTTTAGCTTGGGTGGTAGCGGTATTGCCGGCCACTGGATTCGGACAGGAAAAACCGGCCATTTCCGCGATATTTGGTGTTGCGGCTTTGACGAAACTGCCAGCCCCTAAGTTGTTGTGTTAGCAGCATTTAATCGGCTTTTGTGGTTTCTGCGCCAACAAGTTTCGGGGATGAATGGGAAATATTTATATAAATCAGCTTCTTGCAATTGGCATGTATAGTGCTATTCTCGTCTGCATGGATGCCTTTATCATGAGCCGCTGCCTTCCGTAATTGGTCCGGTTTTTGAGAATAGGGTTTCACCTCTTAACTAATTGATTAATTCTGGGGTTTTAATATGGACACAAACAAGCCGTTACTTTCCGCATTATTTTTTATCGGTCTATCGTTTTGGGGGATTCAGCTTGCGCAAGCGGCTACTACCGAAAACACGCTAAACCCGCTCGAATCCTTCAAAACGATTTTGCCGGATTTGCCAAGCGCTTATCAGGAGCAGCCATCGACTCCAGCAGCGGATAAGCCCTTGCAGGACTATGCGTTAACGCTGTTTACGCGGGTCAAAACCGGAGCAGTGGCGACATTTCAGCAAGCCTTGTCGGAAATACAAGGGCTTGGCGACATTGTTTCGCAAACAGGGTTTCTCGGTTTGCTTGGCACGGTTTTCCACCCAGTGATAGATGAAAGCAAAACGGCTGAATTGAAAGCTGCCTTGCCTACTGCCGCCTGGTTTTTTCTCAGCGGGATGCTGGGTATTTTGGGTTTAAAAAAACGCAGCAATTTGCTCGATACCAAATCGGTTTTGAACCCAGTCCGGTAAACGCTGTTACAGGTATTGTGCGGACTTGGGCAATAGCCGCGTGCGGCTGTTACCCAAGCCACAATGCTTCCCGCTTCGCACATCAAACGTGTCTCGCCGAATCGACCCTTTTAAAACTGCGTTGTAGTTTGGTATTACCGCGAGTTTGCGCCGATAATAGTTTTCTATTCTCGGTGATGCCTCCGCTAAAGATATTTAGGCCCCGCCAATAATTTTCCGCATTTTTTCGAGAAAGCCTATGTCCGCTGTTGCCGACCATTTTGTTTATGGACCTATCCAACTGGCGGATATTCCGGATTGCATTCGGATTGCCGTCGCCAATTTCGAAGAGTTTCAGCAACACCCCGAATATATCCAGCAATGGTTCGAGCGGCGTATCGTGCAGAATCCGTGGCAGGACGCCTTGCCGTGTGTCGGTGTCGGAGTTTGGCACAATGGCCGCTTGGCCGGTTTTCGGGCTATGTTCGTGCAACCTTGGTGGTTGAACGGCGAATCCGTACCCATAACATTCGGTTCCAATACCTGCGTCGATCAGCAGTTTCGCGGACAGGGTTTAGCTACCCGGCTGATAGAGCATAGCCTTGAGTTCGCGCAATTTAACGGCACAGTGACTGCCGGCGTGATTACCCAGAAAGCCTTTAAAAAATGCGGCTTTGTGGAGATCGGCGGCAGCGATAACGATTTTTATCGTTTGCGCGTTGGTTATCGCGGTTCTTGGGAGAAACGCGCCGGTAAATCGTTGGGCTATTGGTTGGGCAGTCTATTTGACATCAACTTGCGCTTACGCAATGTTAAATTGCATAGCGGCGGTTTTAAATTTGCAGAGATTTTACATTGCGATGCGGAGTTCGATGACTTGTGGGACCGTGCCAAAGCGGGTTATGCCTCCTGCCTGGAACGCAGCAGCCGCTATTTAAACTGGCGTCTATTCGATTTCCCAACCTGTCCGTTAAGATTGTTTGCACTGCGGGATGCTGCCGGCAAGTTGCGAGCTTATGCTATCTGGCATCAGCAAAGCTTTGGCGATGCTATCAGCATGGCCGTATTGCGCGATGTGTTTTATTCCTTGGACGACGAGCCGGCTTTGCAGACCATGCTGTATTATCTATTCGCGTATTGGCGAGAAAACAGCATTAGCTGGGCCAGTTTGGAAGTAGCCTCGCCGTCATTGACCAGTCTGTTCCGCAGTCTTGGCTATGAGGCGGTGCCGTCGCGCGGCAATCGCTATCTGATCTATCGCCAGCCGCCGCTGGCCGACAACATTTTGCAAAATTGGTACCGCAGCGGGATCGATGGCGATTATTTCGATCATCCGCTGTAATATTGCTTAACCCAACATTCTAAACTCGGTCTGCCACCCATGTTAAACGCCTCCGTGATTATCAGCACCCGCAACAGAGCGTCGATATTGCCGCGCTTGTTCGACGCATTGGCCGCCATGCGGCTGAATAGCGATACCCGCTGGGAGTTGCTGATGGTTGATAACGGCAGCAGCGACGACACCGTCGCGGTGATTACGGCCGAAGCGGAGCGAGGCAGATTGCCCGTGCATTGCGTGTCCGAACCCGTTCCCGGAAAATCCCGTGCCTTGAATCGCGCAATAAAGCAGGCGCAAGGTGAATTATTGGTGTTCACCGATGACGATGTCGAACCGCAAACAAGCTGGTTGCAGGCTTACATCGATGCCGCCGCCGCGCATCCGCAAATCGACGGTTTTGCCGGCAAAGTGTTACCCAAATGGCTGGGCGACATACCCGCCTGGTTGCATACCGAAGGCGAATTTGCGTTGCCGCGCGGCATTACCAATACCCGCGATTTTGGTACCTCGCAGCAATTTTTGGATGAACAGGTCATTCCGGGCGGCGTAAACACCGCGTTAAGAGCCGAGGCCGTGGCCAAAAACGGCTGGTTTCGCGAGGAACTGGGGCCCGGCACCTCGGTGCCGTTTACCGAAGACACCGAATACATGGGCCGTTTTCGGCGCGGTGGCGGTGAGTTTTGGTATGTGCCCGAAGCCTTGCTGCATCACTGCAACATCCCGGAGCGGATGACGAAAGCCTATGTGTGCCGCTGGATGTTCGACGTGGCCCGTTGTCAGGTGCTGGCGTATGCCGAAGCGCCTGCCGGGAAGAATGTAGCCGGTATCCCGCTGTATTTACTGCGGAATTATCTGAGTAGAATCCTGAGTTTTTGGCTGGAGCCGCGTGAGCAGCAACGCCTGCAAAAAAAAATGAAATGGATGTTTACGGCCGGCGAAATCGCGGGTTACCGGCAACTGCCGGCGTTTAAACAAACGTTGGCGGCAAATTAGCGTTCGCTCCTACAGCAACGGTTGTAAATATCCCCAAATTTTCTCGGCAATCACCGGTTGCGCCAGCTCATTCGGATGTAGGCCGTCAGCCTGCATCATCTCCGGGTTTAATGCCACCTCTTCCAGGATAAACGGCACGTAGGGGATCTTCAACTCCGTGGATAGCTGCGGAAAAACCTCGTAAAACATCTCGACATAACGTTTGCCGTAGTTAGGCGGGATCTTCATGCCCAACAGCATGACTTTGGCGCCGATTTTTTGCGAACGCCGGACGATTTCGGTCAAATTATTTTTCATTTCCGGCGGCGACAAACCGCGCAAGCCATCGTTGGCGCCCAATTCCACCAATAGAATATCCGGTTTATGCCGGGTTAAAATTTGCTCCAGCCTGGCTAAACCCCCGGCTGAAGTATCGCCGCTGATGCTTTCGTTACTGATAACATAGCTGCCATGCAGGTCGGTCAGCTTGTTTTGCAACAATGCCACCCAGCCAAGCTGAACTTCGATGCCGTAACCGGCACTAATACTGTCACCCAGTACCACTATCGATTTGGCCATTACGCTTGACGGTAGTAAACCCAGAATTACGGCAAGGACCACGCTATACATGTTAAATACTCATATTGATAAGACCAGTTCCCCGATCATCGTTACCGAACAACTCGGTAAATCGGTGCCAACTTCCGAGGGCATTTTACACATCTTGTCGTCGGTGAATTTAATCATCAATCCCGGCGAGAGTCTGGCCATTGTCGGCGAGTCCGGTTCCGGCAAATCCACCCTGCTCAGTTTACTGGCCGGCCTGGATACGCCCAGTACCGGCCGAGTGGTCGTCAGTGGCCGTGATCTGACCAAGCTGGACGAAGACGGCCGCGCCTTGTTGCGCAACGAACTGGTCGGCTTCGTGTTTCAATCCTTTCAACTGCTGCCGGGTTTGACGGCGCTGGAAAACGTCATGTTGCCGCTGGAACTCAGCGGTCACGCTCATGCGGCAGCTGCTGCCCGCGCCTTGCTGGACAGAGTAGGTTTGTCGCAGCGCTTGACTCATACCCCCAAGCAGTTGTCGGGCGGTGAACAGCAACGGGTGGCCTTGGCGCGGGCCTTTGTCACCCGACCAGCCATTCTGTTTGCCGATGAACCGACCGGCAATCTGGATAGTAAGACCGGCGCGCATATTATCGATCTGCTGTTCGAGCTCAATCAGGAACAACATACCACCTTGATTTTAGTGACTCACGACATGTCTTTGGCCGGACGTTGTCAACGTACCATTCGTCTGGATGCCGGGAGCATGGTATGAAACGCTTCAATCTGGCGCTGAAGCTGCTGTGGCGCGACAGCCGTTCCGGAGAGTTGACCTTATTGCTGCTGGCGTTACTGATTGCCGTGAGCAGTTCCACCGCCATATCGCTATTCGCCGACCGCTTGCATCGGACCATGACGGTACAAGCCGCCGAGTTTTTAGCCGGCGATCTGGTGGTGGCTGCGCCGGCGCTTATCGATGAAATCTGGTTGGCAAAGGCCGGCGAATTGGGCTTATCCCATTCGCAAACCAGCGAATTTGCCAGCGTTTTGTTGGAAAACCAGGAAATGCTGCTGGCCTCGGTAAAATCGGTCAGCGGTGGCTACCCGCTCCGCGGTAAATTGAAAACCAGCGATGCCGAGTCGCAGGATGAAATCGTCGCCAGCGAGGGCCCGGAACCCGGTTCGGCCTGGGTGGACAAACGCATCTTGCCGGCTCTGCACCTAAAAATCGGTGACACGCTGACTGTAGGTGAAAAACCGCTGACCATCAGCAGGGTCTTGAGCTACGAGCCGGATAAGCGCGGCGATTTTTACAGCTTTTCGCCGCGAGTGATGATCAATCAAAGCGATTTGGCTGCCACCGGCGTGATTCAACCCGGCAGTCATGTGCGTTACGCCTTCCAGTTCGGCGGTGACGAACAGGCCTTGGCTACCTTTAAGAATTGGTTGAAACCGCAACTGAATTCCTCGCAAAAAATCCTGGATATACATGAGGACCGCCCGGAATTGGGATCTGCATTGCAGCGCGCCGAGCGTTACCTGGGACTGTCCAGTATCGTGGTGATCCTGATTGCCGGCGTGGCGATTGCGATGGCCACTCGCCGTTACACCGAGCGGCATTTCAACGCTACTGCCTTGCTGCGTTGCCTGGGCTGTAAACAAGCGGAAATTGTCTGGCTGTACGGTTTGCAGTTTTTGGTGCTGGGGCTGGTGGCCAGCGGTGTCGGTTGTGGACTTGGCTGGTTGGCGCAGTTCGGTTTATTCGAACTGTTAAAGTCTTTGTTGCCGCAAGAATTGGCCAGTCCCAGTTGGTTGGCGGTGTTTTTTGGCTTGACCACTGGCTTGGCAATATTGCTGGGTTTTGCCTTGCCGCCGCTGCTGCGTTTGCAAAAAGTCTCGCCCTTGCGGGTATTGCGCCGCGAGTTGGAACCCTTACCCACTAGCGGTTGGTTGATTTACGGTTTGGCACTGGCGATTATCGGTGGCTTGATTTGGCGCTATACGGAAGACCCGAAAATGACCGCCATCATATTGGGAGTGGGGTCTCTGGCAATATTCGGCTTAGGTGCGGCGATATACAGTTTGCTATTGTTGGCGCGCAAGCTGTTGCCGAAGATGGGCTTAAATTGGCGTTTTGGTATGCAGGGATTGCTGAGGAACAGTCAAGCCAGCGTCAGTCAAATATTGGCTTTTAGTATCACGCTTACCGCGATGGCGCTGAGTTTCACCGTGCGCAGCGACTTGATCGACAACTGGCAACAGCAATTGCCGGAACAGGCGCCGAATCATTTTGCCTTGAATATCCTGCCGGAACGCCAACAGGCGTTTCAAGACGAATTAAAGCAAGCGCAAATCGCCAGCAGCCGGTTTTATCCGGTGGTGCGCGGGCGTTTGGTGACGATCAATAACGAAGCGGTGCAAGGCCGGGTCAGCAAAGACACGCAGGGCGAAGGCGCCACCCAGCGCGAATTGAGTCTGACCTGGGCGGTACAATTACCGGACGATAACAAAGCCACCGATGGTGGTGCTTGGCAAGCCGATCAGCCGGGGCTGGTATCGGTGGAGCAAAAACTGGCGGAAAGCCTAAAAATCAAGGTGGGCGATGAATTGACCTTTACCGTGGGGAGCGCGCAATTCAGCGCCAAGGTATCCCAACTTCGAAGTGTGCAGTGGGACACGATGCGGCCTAATTTTTACATGATCTTTTCGCCCGGCACGCTGGACAATTTTCCGACCATGTACATGACCAGTTTCTATTTGGTTGACAGTCAAAAAAACCTGTTGAACACACTGATGAAAAAGTATCCGGCCGTGACGATACTGGAAGTTGATCAGATCTTGAAACAGTTCAAGATGATCCTGACGCAATTAACCAAGGCCATCAATCTACTGCTGTATTTTGCCTTGGCGGCCGGTTTTACCGTGTTGTTCGCTGCCGTCTATGCCACGCTGGATCAGCGGATCTACGAAGGTGCGCTGATGCGGACCTTGGGTGCCCGACGCGGCTTTTTACGCGCCACGCATGTAATTGAGTTTGGCTTGCTCGGCACCTTGGCTGGCGTTTTGGCGGCACTGGCTAGCGAGGCGATTTTGTATGCGCTGTATACCCGCGTGATGCATATCGACTACCGTCCTGGCTACTATTTGTGGGGCGCATTGCCGGCCATAGGTGCGCTAACGGTGGGGCTGGCGGGTTACTGGGGCGTTCGTCAGGTGGTCAATCAGCCGCCGTTGCAGGTATTGCGGCGTTAATCACCGGCGCTTTGGTTTGGTTTTACTTCCGCTGTCGGCTTCCTTGCCTAGCTTAACTCGGCGTATGATTGCCGCTTCAATTTTGCACACCGTGGCATGATGTTCGGCCCCCTTCTAAGGACAATGCATGAAATACAGAGATTTACGAGACTTTATCGCCCAACTGGAAAAACAGGGCGAACTGAAGCGGGTCAAACAGGAAGTCGATCCGGTGTTGGAAATGACGGTGATTTGCGACCGGGTATTAAAGCAGGGCGGTCCGGCTTTGCTGTTCGAAAATCCGAAAGGTTCCAATATTGCCGTGCTCGGCAATCTGTTTGGTACGCCGAAGCGGGTGGCGATGGGCATGGGCGCCAAAGACGTTTCCGAATTGCGTGGAATTGGTGAATTACTGGCCTATTTGAAAGAACCGGAGCCGCCGAAAGGTATGAAAGACGCACTGGAAAAATTCCCTGTATTCAAGCAAGTGCTGAATATGGCGCCGAAAATAGTCAGTTCAGCACCTTGCCAGGAAGTGACTCGAGTTGGGGACGAAGTCGATTTAAGTGTTTATCCGATTCAAACCTGTTGGCCGGAAGACGCCGCGCCTTTGATTACCTGGCCGCTGGTGATTACCAAAGGGCCGAATAAAGACCGGCAGAACTTGGGAATCTATCGGCAACAGGTGATAGGCAAAAACAAAGTCATCATGCGCTGGCTAGCGCATCGCGGCGGGGCATTGGATTTCAAGGAATGGCAACAGGCGCATCCGGGCAAACCGTTTCCGGTGGCTGTGGCCTTGGGCGCGGACCCGGCGACGATATTGGCATCTGTCACGCCGGTGCCGGATTCCTTATCCGAGTATGCTTTCGCCGGCTTGTTGCGTGGCAGTAAGACCGAAGTGGTCAAATGCTTGTCCAACGATTTGCAGGTGCCGGCCAGCGCGGAAATTGTCTTGGAAGGTTTTATCTATCCGGGTGAAACCGCGCCGGAAGGCCCCTACGGCGATCACACCGGTTATTACAACGAGGTTGATGAATTTCCGGTGTTTACCATCGAACGCATTACGCAAAGGCAGGTGCCGATTTATCACAGCACCTATACTGGTCGGCCACCGGATGAACCGGCGATTTTGGGTGTGGCGTTAAACGAAGTCTTCGTGCCCATCCTACAAAAGCAGTTTCCGGAAATCGTCGATTTCTATCTGCCGCCGGAAGGCTGTTCGTATCGGATGGCGGTGATCAGCATGAAGAAGCAATACGCCGGCCATGCCAAGCGGGTGATGCTGGGCACCTGGTCGTATCTGCGTCAATTTATGTATACCAAGTTTGTCATCGTGGTTGACGACGATGTCGATGTACGCAATTGGCAGGACGTGATTTGGGCGATTACCACGCGGATGGATCCGGCCCGCGATTTGACGATTTTGGAAAACACGCCTATAGATTATCTGGACTTTGCTTCGCCGGTATCGGGCTTGGGTTCCAAGGTTGGTTTCGATGCCACCAACAAATGGCCAGGCGAAACCAACCGGGAGTGGGGTCGTCCGATTGTAATGAGTGAGGACGTGATCAAAAAAGTGGATACGATGTGGGATACCCTATTCAACTAGGGTAGACTGCCGGTTCGCTTGTATAACGGTACAAATCCTAATGAAAATATTGGTTGTCGACGATATCTACGAAAACAGGCTGTTGCTCGATAAATTACTGAGCAGGATGCAGCATGAAGTCATTTCGGTCGAAAACGGGGAGCAGGCGGTTAAGTCTCTGGCCAGCGTAAATCCCGATTTGATTTTGATGGATATTATGATGCCGGTCATGGATGGTCTGGAGGCTATCAAAGCAATTAGAGCACTCACCCTGGACAAGTGGGTGCCGATTTTTGTGCTAAGCGCGCTAGCTGATGACCAAAATGTCTTGGATGGGCTGCAAGCCGGTGCCGACGACTATCTGCAAAAACCGTTCAATCGGGCCATTCTTGCCGCCAAGTTAGGCTCGGTGCAACGCGTGATCGATATGCAAAACCTGATTATCGCCGATACGCAGTTACTTAAAGCCTATCGCGACGAAAACGAAGCGGAGCAACAGTTTTTACAGAGTATTTTTGAAAGGCTAATTAAGCAGAGTGATCTTAAAGACGATCATTTGCAGTTTTGGTTATTGCCGGCCAAGCGTTTTAGCGGCGATTTGATTTGTGCCAGACGCGTCAGTAACCAACAAATTTATTTTATGCTCGCGGATTCGACCGGTCATGGCTTGGCGGCGGCGTTGCCGACGGTCATTGTCAATCAAGCGTTTCAGGCAATGACCAAAAAAGGACTGGCTGTCTCCATTATCGTCCGCGAGATCAATCGCCTGTTGCATAGTCAGATGCCGGCGGGCCGTTTCGTGGCTTTGGTATTGGGCATGATAGATGAGGAAAAAAAGTCGGTGGAATTGTGGAACGGCGGCTTACCCGATGTATTTGCGCTGGATAGCCAGGGCAACACAGTGCATGCGTTTCGTTCCACGCATCCCTCCGCCGGCATTCTCGGCAACCGGGACTTCGATGATACTTGCGAAATTTGGCATTGGCAGGAGGCTTGCGAGTTGTTTATGTACTCTGACGGCTTGACCGATGCCCAGGATCCGGATGGGCTGTTATTCGGTCAGGAGCGAGTGTTGCAAACCCTCAGAACGGCGCGGCCCGGTGTTGAAGTGACGGCGATACAACAGGCTTTGGAAGCGCATATGGCTAATCGGGAGACGCAAGACGATATTTCCTGTATGGCAATTCGCTGTCGATAAATATTCTCGACCTTGGGCAGAGCCGGACTTTTATTCCTGGAATCTTTTTGGCTGTTAGATTGAGTGCCTGCGTTAGGCTATAAAAAGCAGACTCGCCTAATTTGGCTATACTCAGAATCTCGCGGATAACCGACTAAGCAGGGGGACCGGCGCGACCGGACCGCTAGGTTTTCGCTCCCAACTTGACGACCCTTTAAAAACAGCAACGTGGACTTAAAACAGCATATTCTGCAAGCCGCCATTCTCATCGTCGACGACGAACCCGCTAACGTCAAATTGTTGGAAAAAATTTTGCAGCGCCAGGGTTACCGGAATATTCAATCGACCTGCGACTCACGCGAAGTAGCTCCCCTGTGCGATACCACCCGCTTCGATGCATTTTTACTGGACATCCGCATGCCGCATTTGAGCGGTTTCGATGTGATGGAGCAGCTGCAACAGCGCTTTAGGGGCGATTATTTGCCGGTGTTGGTACTTAGTGCGCAACCGGACATGGAGACTCGGCTGAAAGCGTTGAGTTTGGGCGCCAAGGACTTTCTGACCAAGCCCTTCGATCAACTGGAAGCCGTCACCCGCATACACAATCTGCTGGAAGTGCGCTTGATGCACAATCAGGTCCGCGACCAGAACCGTCTCCTCGAACAACAGGTAAAAACCAGAACCGATGAACTGTATCGTACTCGTCAGGAAGTGATACGCAGGCTGGGCCTGGCCGCCGAATATCGGGACAACGAAACCGGCAACCACATCATTCGCATGAGTAAATATGCCCAGCTATTGGCTTTGGCTTATGGTTTAACCGAGCAGGACGCGGAAATTATTCTGAATGCGGCACCCATGCACGATATAGGCAAGATCGGTATCCCGGACCGGATTCTGTTAAAAACCGGCAAGCTGGACCCCGAGGAATGGCGGATCATGCAAACCCATGTGCAAATGGGCGCAAATATCTTATCCGGTTCGCCTACCGAGTTGATGCGAGCGGCGCGCACCATTGCTCAACATCACCATGAAAAATGGGATGGTAGCGGTTACCCGAATGGCTTGAGAGAAGAGGATATTTCGATTGCGGGCAGAATTTGCGCGCTTGCCGACGTGTTCGACGCACTGACTTCGCAACGCCCCTATAAGCCGGCCTGGACAGTGGAAGAAACCTTGGCTTATATCGCCTCTGAATCCGGCAAACATTTCGACCCTAAATTGGCGCCGCTGCTGAAAAAGAATTTGCCGGAAATTTTAGTCATCAAAAGCGAATATGCCGATCCCGAGCTTATTCGGGATTCGAACTAATAGCCAGCTGTTTTAAGCTTTTTAAGCTGCGCGAATAGACTCGACACCGCTAATCAGCTCGGCGGTTGCCAATTCCATGCCGCGTTTGAAGTAATCGCAGGCTTGATCCTTGTCGCCTTTGGTAAACAACAACTCGCCCAGCAATTGATAGGTCGCTACCGACGCTTCGGTATTCAGGCTTTTCAACAAATATTGTTCGGCTTTCTCCATTTGCGCGGCTTTCAAAGCCAGCTTGCCCAGCACTCTTAACAGCACTGCATTGCTGGGGTAAACCGCCAGCCATTGTTCGACCGACTGCAATTGCTTGGCTTTATCTTCCGCTTCGATATTCGAAACCAATACCAGCAAAGTGTCGTCCCAATGCCGGCCCAATTGCTTAAGCATGGCCGATTCAACGCTGGCTCCGGCGCCCGCTGCAATCATCGCCGCAAAATAGATATTGGCGATACCCGGCAGGGCTTTGATGTGATCGGGGATGCCTTCCCAGCAGGTTTGGATCGCTTGGCGGTCGCCCTGGGCGATGGTCTGTTTCAGCAAGCGGCTAAAGGTTTCCGTTTCCAGCAATTTAACTTCGGTTTCCATCAACACTTTGTGCTGTTGCAGCGAAGGCAATAGCTTGCTCAAACCCTCCCAGTCACCCAGATGCTGATAAGCCTGATGCATCATTTTCAAAACCCGCGCATGGCCGGGATTGATCGAGTGCAATTTGCCCAGGGTTTCCAAGGCTTGCTCGAATTGTTTTTCTGACAGATGCAGTTCGGCCTGGGTTAAGCCGACAGTCATATTGGTGTCCGAGGATTGCTCGCTGGCTTTTTGCAGATATTCGTCGCGTTTGTCCAGTGCGCCGCGCGATTGAGCTGCTCTGGCGGCAGTCAGATAATGCAGTAAAGGTGCGCCACTATGCGCGGCATGTTTGATCAGCACTTTCTCCGCGCGCTCCCAATTGCCGTCTGCCGCGTCGAATAAGCCGGCGACCAAAGCCTCCTGTGAGCGATTGAAGCGGATATTGCGGCGGCGCTTGGCAAATTGGTTGGGCATGCGAATCAAGACACCCATCAAGCGGAAAAAATTGTATAGAAAGAAAAAGCCGATCACTTGCGCGACGGCGAATACGGTCAAAGAGGTTTCCAGCGACCAGTGGCCGAAACCGATCAGCACATAACCGGGATCGTTCTGTTTGACCAGCCAGCTATGCAGCAAAAACGCCACCAAAACGGCGCAAAGCAAGGAGCCGAGAAAATACATGAGATTTTTCATAATGCCACTCGCTTATTGCTGGCCGGCTGTGGGTGTTGCCGGCGAGGCCGTTTCCGCTGGCGGATTGTTCAGCACGGCTTTATCGGATTCGATGCGCAATTTGCTGATGTCTTTCAGTAGCTTCAACGAGCCGCTGACATCCGGATATTGACTGCGGATTTGTACATTGGCCAATTTATCGAGTTCCGCCACGAATTTATCGGTTTGCTGGTTTTCCGCGAAGTTTTTCTTCAGCCATTGCTTGGCGTCGGCGATACTGCTGGAAAACAAGGTGTCATTTTGTTGCACCAGCGCAATTTCGATCATTTCCAGCCGGACTTTCAACTGCTGCTTGATAAAGTGCGCTTCTTCCGGGGTCAGGATGGCGTTGACTGGTTGTTCGGTGTGACGCAATACCACGTAGCCTTCCAGTTGCTTGGCTACGGTGTTCAATATTTCATGGCCGTGTTCGGACAGGTCGCTATTGGGTTCGGGTTTTTCCGGCTGCTTGCCGGCGTGCGGCAAGAACACCGCCAGGCTTTCCACGGCATCCTGTAAATGTTGAATACCACTGTAGATGCCGACGATATCCGGCACGGTGGCGCCGTTCAACAAGGCAATTTCCTTGGCGATTTGCTCGCGGACTTTAAATACTGCCGCGTCGCCGCTCTCTCTTAATCGTTGATCGGCAGCTTCCAGCGCTTCGCGGGTGGTGGTCACGTCGCCGACCAGATGCAAACGCTGATTGGCAACGGTCAACAAGTATTCGGCATCGGCCAGCAGCCAGTCGCCGCGGGTTTTTCCCAGCTGCCGTTGTAAGGCCGTAATCGAGGCCTCCAGTTCTTTGCGGGCGGTGTTGAGTCGCTCTTCATGCAGCTTGGAGAAATCTGCCAAGGTCTCGTTGAAATGATTGTCCTTGCCGGTCATTTCCGCGTTGACGTTGGCGATTTGGGTTTGCACACCGTTCAATTGATCGCGCAGGCCGTTAAGTTCTTTATCGAGTTCGATCAGTTTCAGATTGTCCTGATTGTTTTCGGTATCTTGACTAAAGCGCAATTGCTGGAAAAAGAAAAAACCTGCACCAGCCAAAGCGATCACCAGCACGATGGAGGTGATGCCTATCCATAATCCGGCGTGAGACTTTTTAACCACCACTACCGGAGCTGGATTTTCTTGTTGTTCTTCAATTACTTCGGCCACTGTTTTCCCCGTTCAATAACGTCGTCAAGGTCTCTAAAATCGCTGCATCCGTGGGCTGTGCGCTCACTGCAATCTGTTTAAATCCGAAATCTTCGGCCGCTTGGCCGATCCGCTCGCTCATTACGACTAAAAGTATCGACTTCAACAATACTATCGACTCGTCATCCAGTATCGCTAACAAGTTTTGCAAAGCTTCGACGCTGGTAATAGTCACTGCGTCCAGCCGCCCTTGTGCAATGTCTGCCCGTAAATCCGCGCTGTCCGCCATCGGCTGTCGGCGGTTATACACTTCCAGATAAACCGCTTCCGCACCACGGCTGCGCAAGCTCTCCGCCAATTTCTCGCGGCCACCGACGCCGCGCACAATCACGCAGCGCATGCCGGCTACAACTTGCAATTCAGGTTCGGCCAGCAAGCCTTCGCTGTTAAATTCGCTGGCAGGTACGCAATCAACTGACCAACCTGCTAGTCGCAACGCGCCGGCGGTTGCTTCGCCGACAGCCGCGATTTTGAATTGTCGCAAGGCCGGCATTTTGCCACCGAACGCCTTGATAGCAAAATCCACAGCGTTGGTACTGGTAAAAATCAGCCAGTCGCTGGCCGCGGCTTGCCTCAATAAATCCGGATCGGGCTGCTCCTCGACAATTTCCAGCGTCGGAAAGCGTATCGGCACACCACCCCGTTGTTCAATCAGATGACACAAATTCTCAGCTTGCGCGGCGGGCCTCGTCACCAGAATGCGCGCGCCGTTTAGAGCCGAGTTCACTGATATAGCTCGCGCAATATCCTGTCTGCGCCTTGTGCCAATAAATCCTCGGCTATGGCTTTGCCCAAGGCATCGAAGTCCGCCAGGCTACTTTCCGCCTCGGCTCTATATAACAAAGAACCGTCGGGGCTGCCGACCAGGCCGCGCATGAACAAACGCTCGCCTTTGATTTCCGCAAAACCGGCAATCGGCACCTGGCAGCCGCCGTTGAGCCGGGCATTCATCGCCCGCTCCGCGCCGACCCTGATGCTGGTGTCTTTGTCGTGCAATACCTTTAAATACTCGTGTATCTCGGCGTCGTCGATGCGGCACTCGATGCCGATAGCGCCTTGGCCCATCGCCGGCAGACTTTCCGTCGGTTCCAGTTGGGCCGTGATACGTTCCCCCATCCCCAGCCGTTTTAAGCCGGCCGATGCCAGAATGATCGCATCGTATTCGCCGGCATCCAGTTTCGCCAGACGGGTGTTGACGTTACCGCGCAAGCTGAGAATTTCCGCGTTCGGGAATTTTTCCTTGATTTGGCATTGGCGACGCAAACTGGATGTGCCGATGCGAGCATTCGCCGGCAATTCGGCCAGGCTGCGATAGTGATTGGAAACAAACGCGTCGGTTGGATCTTCTCTATCCAGAATCACCGCCAGATGTAAGCCTTCCGGAAACTCCACCGGTACGTCTTTCATCGAATGCACCGCGATATCTGCCGTGCCTTCCAGCATGCCTTGTTCCAGTTCCTTCACGAACAAACCTTTGCCGCCAACTTTGGCCAGAGGTGCGTCGAGGATTTTGTCGCCGCGAGTGACCATTTTTACCAGCTTGGTTTGCAATCCGGGAAACGCCTGTTCAAGCCGCGCCGCGACATGCTCGGCCTGCCACAAGGCCAGCGGGCTTTGCCGGGTAGCGATACGAATAATTCTGTCTGCCAAAACTGCTCCTGCCGATTGCTGGCGGGCGTCTAAGCTGCGCCCTTTGTTGAGAATAAATGTTCGCTATTGTAATCCGATTTGGGGGGGAAGGTGCTTAGAAGTTGTTTGCATAGATAAGTAGCAGGTAACCGGTTGCCAGGTTAAAGATTGAGAAGTAGATGTTAAGTGGAGCGAATCAAAATGTCGCCCGACATTAGAGCACCTACCTAACCTCAAACATCTCAAAATGCTCGTCCACCTCATACGGGGTGGTGATTACTTCGCTAACCTTGGCCAATATCGGCCCCTTATGACACCATGCTACCAGCTTTTGTAGTTCGTCCGGATGGCCGCTGGCGACGATTTCGACACTGCCGTCGGCCAGATTTCTGACAAAACCTTTCACATTCAACTTCACCGCCTGCTTTTGGGTATAGGCGCGAAAATACACGCCCTGTACCCGGCCCTTGACGATGATGTGCAAACACTCGCTCATCGTGTAATCCTCCAGCAATAATGAATTTTTTGATCGCGGGCGAAATCCTCCGGAATGGTTTGCGCGCTGATGTCTTCTATTTGCAAATCCGCCAAGGCTTGCCTGTCCAGTTTGAAGCGGCGGAAGTTGGTGGAAAAATACAGCACGCCGTCCGCTGCCAGCAGCGCGACGGCACTGCGCAGCAAGTGCAGATGATCGTTCTGAATATCAAAGGCTTCGTCCATTTTTTTGGAATTGGAAAAAGTCGGCGGATCGAGAAAGATCAAATCGAATTGCGGCTTGTCTTTGGCGGCGGCTTGTTCCGCCAGCCATTCCACACAATTCGCGCGCACTAACTTGTGGTCGCCTTGAATCCCATTCAGGTCGAAATTGCGCTTGGCCCAATCCAGATAGGTATTGGACATGTCAACCGTGACGCTGGACACCGCGCCGCCGACCGCCGCATGCACGCTGGCACTGCCGGTATAGGCAAACAGGTTCAGGAAGCGCCTGCCCTTGGCTTGCTTTTGGATCAACAACCGTATCGGTCGATGATCCAGGAACAGGCCGGTATCCAGATAATCTTCGAAATTCACCCAAAACTTGCAGCCGCCTTCCTCGACCACATGGAAGCGGCCGGACTCGCCCTGTTTTTCGTATTGATCGGTACTTTTCTGCTTACGGCGGATTTTTAAAAACACCTGCTCCTTCGGTATGTTCAATACCTTGGGGATTTCCACCATCGCCCCGGCTAGACGTTGATTGGCCTTGGCCGGATCGATGGTTTTCGGCGACTCGTATTCCTGGACGTTGACCCAGGTCTGCTCGCCCTGATAAACATCCACCGCCACCGCGTATTCCGGCAAATCGGCGTCGTACAACCGGTAGCAACTGATATGGTTTTGCTTGGCCCATTTGCCGATTTTTTTCAGATTCTTGCGCAAGCGGTTGGCGAACATTTCCGCCTGATTATCCGGCTGTTCGGTTTCGGTACGCCGGCTGATTTGGGCTATGCGTTCCTGCTGGGATTTGGCTTTGGGTTCGAAGAAGGTCTGCTCTTCGATATTGAAGCGCAGCAATTTGCACTCCAGCGCGCCGTTGAACAAGGTAATCGGCTTTTGCGAACGTACGCCCAACCTGAAACCCAGCTCCGGGTTGCTGATGATCATCGCTACTTGCCAGCCGACGAAACGTTGTTTCAGCACCTCGCCAAAGCGGCGATACAACTCGGAGGTTTCCGCCTCGTCGCCCAGCCTTTCACCATAAGGCGGATTGCAGGCGATCAAACCTTTGGGCCAACTTTCCGCGGCTGTCGCATCGGCGATGTCGCGCCGTTCGATATGAATCTTGCCGGCCAGACCGGCGTTTTCGACATGCTGCAAGGCTGCCACTACGGTACGCCGGTCCTGATCGAAACCGACGATGACCGGCATTTTGCTCAAGCCGATGTCGCGGCGTTGCTTGGCTTCATCCAACAGGCTTTGCCACAGCGCGGCATCGTGTTTCTTCCAGCCCAGAAAGCCAAAGTAGTCGCGCTGTAAGCCCGGTGCATAATCGGCGGCGATCATCGCCCCTTCAAGCAGCATAGTGCCGGAGCCGCACATCGGATCAAGCAGCGAACCGCCTTGTTCGGCAATTTTCGGCCAGCCGGCGCGCAGCAAAATGGCCGCCGCCAGGTTTTCCTTGATCGGCGCGGCGATGTTGACATCGCGATAGCCGCGTCTGTGCAAACTCTCGCCGGATAAGTCCAGGCTCAGTTGTGCGGTTTCGTTATGTAGATAAACGTTGACGCGAATGCTGGGCCGATCCGTGTCGATATTGGGTCGTTTGTTGAACTTGGCGCGCATCTGATCGACGATGGCGTCCTTGACCTTCAAGGCACCGAAATGGGTGTTGTTGATGGCCGGGTTGTTTTTGCTGCTAAACGAGACCGCCAGGCTGTCGTCGGGCTTGATATGTTCGAACCAGTTGATCTTTTTCACACCGTCGTACAAATCCTGCTGGGATTTGACCTCGAAGCTGCTCAAGGGCAGAAACACCCGGTTGGCGGTACGCGACCACAAACAGACCCGGTAAGCCAAGGCCAGATCGCCATCGAAAGAAACGCCGGCCATTTTTTCGCGAACGTTTTGGCCGCCCAGAGCTTTGATTTCGTTGGCAAGAATGCCTTCCATCGCTTTGGGCGTGGTGGCGAAGAGTGGGTATTGGGTCATGATTTACGGCTGAGTGCGGAATGGTTGGCTAGGATACTAAAATGTCCCGCTACTGAGGCGGATATTTTTATCCCCGGCCCTTAACTTCCCGGTGGTGGTCATTCCGGTGCAAGCGTGATAGCGCGTGGATAATAGGCAAGCCGGCTGTCTGCACTCAGCCTACTTTGCTGCCCAAGCTGCTGATAGCCGAACCTATTGGCCCGGCCAGCATTGGCGCCAATGTCGCGACGATTTGGGGAAGTTGCCGGATGGGGGCGCTGGAAAAGCCGAATTTGTCCAGCCAGTCGGCCAACTCGGATTCCGACCAGTCCGGCAGCGCCTGCTGCAAGGAGCCTTCCGCCTTTATAGTGAGTGCCCAGGAGCAGGGAATGTAAAATGCGGCGATCATCAGTGAGTATGCGGTGCCGCAATACAGCGTGACGGATAGCGCCCATTCGCCTAAGGCTTTCTGTATGGCGGGGTCCGCGGTAAACGCGATGGGCCAACGCAGCCAAACCAGCATATGCAACGCACCCGCCACCAACAAAGCCGAACCCAAGTCGGTTAGGGTTTTCAATTGGGTCATGCGCCGACGTAGAAATCGTCTGGGATCGGTTGTTTTACTATGCGAGAGTTCGGTTAACAAACTACAGCCGGCCAGCATGACGAAAATCGGTGCAATCGCCGCCAATACATTCACTAGCGTAACCAGAGTGGTGATGGAGGCCAGATCGGTTTCGGTAAAACGAGCGGAATTGTGTAGGCCGGCATGGGTAATTCTAAAAATCAGCCCGAGGTTCGAATCAGGCACGGTGCTGGCCCAGAGCTGGGCCAGCCCGACCACGGATAATGTCGCGCCGGCCAACAGGAAGCTCATGAATCCCTGTGCGGACAAGACCGAGCGCATGATTATAATACTGGTCGCCATCACGGCAATTGCCAACGCGCCGAATAGCAACACCGCTGACAACCAGGTAACGCGAGCATGGTTTATATTGAACGTGGCGGATGATAACTCGGCCGGGGTATTTAGTTGCGGGTGGAGTGTTTCGGCTACTGCTGTGAACCCCAATCCGCCGAATTCCAGAATCGCCAACGCCATGCTATATACCAGTAGCGGTGCCAGCGCAAAACGTAGTGCTCTCGTTTCCGAGAAGTCTAGGGTGTTCATGGTAAGTGCCTTTGGGGTAATGTTGCGGCGCCCTGTCGATAGAGTTTGAACTGAGGTGCTTACAAGGAGTTTAACGGAATTATTCACCAAGGTCTCGAGTTTGCTGGGGGCGTATTACTGGTGCGACGGCTCGTGTTGCAGTTTGTCTGACGCAAAGCAGCCATGCGCCAATCCTGAGCAGCGTGCACCAAAACGGCCTAGGTGCGGACTCGTGTGGCGATCCTTGCTCCGATGCCGGTCCAAGCCTTGTTATGGCCGGTAAATCCTCAGCGATGTGTCGAAGCGTTTTACAATCGTCCCGACAGTGTGCGGCAATGAATTGCTAAAGATTTGAGGTGGCAGCCGAATTTTGTATTGGCCGAATTCTTGCTAAATATGTATTGGCACCAGGACATTCGACAGATTAACTTCCCACAACATTTAACACGGCCGTGGCTATGTATCCGCAAAAACGCTCCGAAACCTACTACGATCCCCACCAGCGCATCCGCGCCTTCAAGATAACGCCCGGCGAGTATTGCGTTATCAAATCCGCGGAAGTGATCGTCACCGTGTTGGGGTCCTGCGTTACTGCCTGTATCCGTGATCGTCGCCAGGGCATAGGCGGGATGTATCACTTCATGGTGGCTAACGTGAACGAAGACCAACGCATGGAGAACATAGCCAATGCCGGCATGGACAAGTTCATCAATCATCTGGTCAATATGGGCGCGCAAGCGGCTGATCTGGAAGCCAAGGTGTTTGGTGGCGGTAATATTCTTAACGGTCTGAAGCGCGATAATGTCGGCGCCCGCAGCGCGCAATTCTTGCGTGGTTATCTGGCCAGTCGGAACATTCCGGTCGTCGCGGACGACATGCTGGATATTTATCCCCGCAAGGTCTACTTCTTTCCGGAAACCGGCAAGGTACTGGTGAAAAAGCTTAAGGATATTAAAAACGAAACTATTTTGTTACGGGAGCAGGCGTATTCGGAGTGGTTGTTTGCGGGGAAATTGGCGTAGCGGTGTTTGTTTTGGTTAAGCTTGTTGGGTTTGTGTCGCTGACGCGACGGGTGTTTTAGAAGTCGGTTCTCGCACCGACAGGCGAGATACTTTCGTTACGAAAACCCTCCCTGGTTTTCGCCCTTCGGGCCAGCCTATCGGCTGTTCAAATTCGTTCCAGACGAATTTGTGCTTGGCCAAAAGAAAGTATCCAAAGAAAAGGCGGCCCGAATGCCGCTTGTTTCCTGCGTTCCTCGCTTTTGAACGGGATTGCCGAAAGGGGCTTCCTGCCCCTTCGGCAACGCGCCGCATCCCTGCGGCGCCCCTAGCGGGCTGATCCGTTCAAAAGCTCCGGTGCTCGGCGCGGCATACGGGAGAAAACCCTCGCGCGATTTGCAGAATTTGAGTTTGCAAAAATGTAGCCTAAGGGGAGTAGCTCCGAATAGCGAAGCGTATTCGGAGGAACGAAGGAAATACCGGGCATCGTTTGGCTTATTGGCGACAACGCAGAGCAGCGTAATCCAACATGCGTCCGATTACGCTCCGCTAATCGGTTCTAAGGCTCTAAGGCCATTTTTTCTTTCTAAGTACATAGGCTCTATCGTCCCAAATCCATTCGAGAAACTCTTGCATTTGAGGAAATGGAGGCTCTCGGCCTCCGCACGCATACGCCTTGTGGCTAACGTCGGATGTTAGGTCGCGTAGTTCTGTAAGCATCTTCATTATGTAGAGGACGGCGTAGCGAACCGCTTGATCATGAAGTTCGGGCAGTGCCAGTGCTTGCTCCGTCGTGAGAGACTGTTTGTCTAGTCCTTGCATTAAAGTAATAGCTTTCTCTGCAAGCGCGCTGGATACTGCGTTTGCTTGTGAGAGTATCCGGTCCTGCTTCGTTTTGGATACATCCTTCCTGAGAATGGACGTCATCACATTGTTCCAGTGCTCAAGAGGATCTGTCTGTGTTTGAAGCCTGCTCAAGGCGTCTAGGTTGTGATATCTGGTTGTTTGTGCAAAGTCGTTTAGTAAAGCCAGAATCTCCGCAGTTATTGGCTCAAGGTTTTGAATTGGAGTGAGTTTCGAGTTTTCTGCTGCTGAAATTGAGACACATGAAGTATACAGGCCGACAATGTCGTGACCGTATTCTTTCAATTTCTTTCGAGACGGAACTGCAAGTTGGTTCATCATCATGTGATCCATGATGATGATTGCTTTCATCAGTCGTTCTAACCCGACCGATATATTCAACAGTGCTGCGTAGAAGGCTCCTTTGTTATGGACGTGGGCACGCCGAAGTTCTGATAAGCCCGTCGCTAGGCACGAACTGATGAGGTAACCCTCTTGCTGAAGTAACAGGAATGAGGGTGGAAATGCTGGAGGGCTGACCATGTTTGTTCGTATGTCAAACGGGATATTAGATGGTTCCTTTACATTTTTCTGGATTAGACAATATTCACTTTCTGTCAATTCAAGGGACAGTCTAGCTAGAAATGTGTTTTTTCATGACCGGATTGTGTTTCGTCCCTAAAACAACATACCTACATGATGAAGGTTGAAAATCGATTTAGACTGGCTAGGGCTTCGATTTTGGGACGGGTTTATCCCGTATGCCGCGCCGAGCACCGGAGCTTTTGGCGGGATCAGCCCGAAGGGCCGCCGCAGGGATGCGGCGCGTTGACGAAGGGGCAGGAAGCCCCTTTCGGCACCCCCCGGCAAAAGCGAGGAGCGCAGGGAATAAGCGGCATCCGGGCCGCCTTTTCTTTGGATACTTTCTTTTGGCGGAGCAAAAGAAAGTGTCTCGGCTGTCGGGCCGAGACCCGACTTCTAAACAATCAGTCGCGCTAGCGACACCAACTCAGTTGACCTTAATCAACTCAACATCAAAAATCAACGCCGCATTAGGCCCAATATCCCGCCCCGCGCCACGTTCACCATACGCCAGATTGGAAGGAATAAAGAACCGGTATTTTGCGCCTTCTTTCATCAATTGCACGCCTTCGGTCCAGCCGGGGATGACGCGGTTCAAAGGGAAAGTGGCTGGTGCGCCACGGCCGTAGGAGCTGTCGAATTCCTTGCCGTCGATGGTGGTGCCCTTGTAATGGACGGTAACGTTGTCGCTGGCTTTGGGTTGGGCGCCGGTGCCTTCAGTGAATACCAAGTATTGCAGACCGCTCGCGGTGGTTACCACACCAGCGGTTTTGGCGTTGTCGGCCAGAAATTTTTCCCCGGCGGCTTTGTTTTCGGCGGGGGTTGGGGCGTTGGCGTTGGCCAGTGAGAACATAGCAAATCCTGTAATAAATGCGATTAAAATGGCGATGACACGTTGTTTCGTGGATTTCATGAAAACTCCCGTTATATGAGTGGGGCGGCTAGTTTATCAGTTTTTTTGTTCCAGCTCCTGTCGGCAGCTTGCCAGTTGTGCATCGTAACGCAAGGCGCGTTGATGGACTTTTTGTGCGGTATTCAGTAACCATTGCTTGGTTAAAAAGCTGTTGCGCTGATAGCCGCCTAAGCCCTCGTGATAGGTTAAATATAGGTTGTTGGTGTCGGAAGTGGGAATGCCCAGCTTGCGGTTGCTGGTTGCGCAATACCAGGCCACAAAGTCGCAGCTATCGGCAAAATCTTCTCTATCGGCCCAGCCGTTGCCGGCTTTTTGTTGATAGTCCGCCCAGGTCTCGTCCTTGGCTTGCGGATAGCCGTAAGCGCTACTGGAACGAAACCAGGGGATGAAGCCTAGTATCAATGGTCGGGGCGGTTGGGCGTCGGCGACGAAGCTCGATTCTTGATGGATGATGGCCATTTGCACGGCGATGGGTACGCCCCAGCGTCTTGCGGAAGTCAACGTCGCTTGGTACCAATCGTCTTTTTCCCGGAAGATTTGACAGATATTTTCCGGGTTTTTTGGCGGCATGGTTGTGCAGGCCGATAAAACGGCTAGACTTGCGAGACAAATTATTCTGCTTTTCATATCCCAACGAATCAGATTGCAAAAAGGACTTGCCTTTAGGAAGCCCTGCCTAACAGAAGGATTATTATGCCAACGACCGAAAATCGCGCCTATCGCAAAAATCTAGCAAGCCATGGATTGTTATATCTGGGCTTTGAAGAGCACGATATTTGGGTTGTGAATCTGTCTTTGACCGGCTTGTTGGCGCAGTTAAAGGTCAAGCCCCAGGTCAATGGCATCAAAGACATTTTTAATGCATTGCAAGTTTCCCCTATCGTCGATTTTTATCTGCCGGACATGCGCTTGGCCGGCGAGGCCGAAATGGTGCGTGCGGAAGCGACCGCAGAGGGGTTTGAAATTGCCATCGAGTTTCGCAACCTGTCTTACGACACCGACAATTTACTTTACAGCCGCCGCGCCTACCGCAAAAACATGACCGCACCCGGGCATATCGTCTTCAACGACACCGATTACGCGTTCAATACCGAAAATGTCTCGGTGGATGGCCTGATGATACGCATGCTGGGCAGAGTTGAAGTGCCGGACGGCACAGTGGCCAAATTCGATTATAAGCATTTGAATCTGGAAGGGCAGGTGAAAGTAGTTTGGGTCGATCACGACGACATTTCCACGCTGATGGGTCTGCAATACTTGCATATGCAGCGCGATTACATCAAGGGAATTCCCAACTTTAGCCACCCGCCGCTGGAAGCTGGCTAGACTATTTCGCTTTCTAAAACGCGGTCGGCCTGAGATTTAAAACCGTTGCCGATTGCGCGCCGCCCAAAACTCGGTCGCTAATTGCTGAGCGTGTTCTTGGTCATCGGCTTTGCCCAGCAGCTTCAATGCAATGGCGGCAGTCGCTATCACGGTGGCTTCACCGAATTCGTCGGTAAACTCCCCGCGCCAGAATTGTGCCAATAACTGCGGGTCCATGTCTTCGGCTTTCATATGCCGGCGTTCGAACATGGCCGGCCAGGTTTCGTCGTTAAGTTCGCCGTCGTTGACGCTTTGCACCAGACACTCAACGTCCGGATTCCGCTCGGTTTCGCCGCCTTCGCCTTTTAATACCGCCATGTGTTTTTGATTCAGCAGCAATGCCGCTTTTTGATGCACCTGGCGATAGCTGGGATGGAAGATGCCTTGAATGCTGGCTGTGGCGTCGAACGGATTCAACAATCTAACTAAGGTATGCACCGGCGAGCGCAGACCCATAATGGGCCGCAGATTGATCATGTCGTACAGTTTCGGGCAAATATATTCCAGCGATAGATAGCTGAAATTGTCTTGCTGCAACTGTTGGCCGGCTTCGGCAATTGATGTCGCGGCCTTGATTCCCAGGGCTTGCAGCGCATTCTCGGTATACAAGCGGCCTTGGGTGTGACCGCCGGCGCCGTGCATGAATACTCTGATGCCGTTCTCGGCCAGCAGCAATGTGGATAATAAAAACCAGGGCAGATGGCGGCGTTTGCCGGCGTAAGACGACCAGTCCAGATCGACCGCTACTTTGGATTCAAAAGCAAAACTTTCCCGCGCGGCCTGCACGAAGCCGGCCAGCTCTTCGCAGGTTTCTTCTTTCACCCGCATCAACATCAGGAAGGCGCCGAGTTGTATCGGCTCGACCTGGCCGTCGGCCAAGATCATTTGCATCGCCCGGTAGGCTTCGTCTTGGGTCAGCGGCCGGGCGCCTTTCTTGCCCTTGCCGAGTATCTTGATAAATTCCGCGAACGGATGTTCCTGGGTCAACAAGCTCATGAGAATGACAGTGGGAAGTAATGGTCGATCAGTAATGCCGCGAAAATCAGCATCAGATACACAATGGAGTAGCCGAAGGTGCGCATCGCGGTTTTATTGTCTTTCTTACGCATCATTTGAATCGCGTAATAGATAAAGCCCAGTCCCAGCAACACCGCAGCCAGCAGGTAAATAACACCGCTCATGCCGGTCAGATAGGGCAGCAGGGTGGAGATCAGCAACAGGATGGTGTACAGCAAAATTTGCAGACGGGTGAATTCCACGCCGTGAGTTACCGGCAGCATAGGAATGGCAACTTTGGCGTATTCTTCGCGCTTGGCAATCGCCAAGGCCCAGAAATGCGGCGGAGTCCAAACGAAGATAATCAAAAACAACAGCAACGCATGCGGATGCACTTCGCCGGTAATCGCCGCCCAACCCAAAACCGGTGGCGCCGCGCCGGCCGCACCGCCGATGACGATATTCTGCGGCGTCATTTTTTTAAGGTATACCGTATAAATTAGTGCATAGCCGATCAGCGACAAAAAGGTCAGGAAGGCGGTCAGCACATTGATCTTGATGGTCAGGATGGCCATGGCAACAAAGCCGATCAAGCTGGCGAATACCAATACTTGGTGCGAGCTCAAATGCCCGGTAGGCAGAGGTCTATTCTTGGTGCGGCCCATTTGGGCATCGGCTTTTTGATCGATGAAATGATTGATCGCCGCCGCCGAGGAGGCCGCTAGGGCGATGCCTATGCTGCCATAGAAAAAGTTATCCAGCGGCGGCATGTCGGGTACGGCCAGCAGCATGCCGACGATGGCGGTAAACACGATCAATGCCACGACTCTGGGCTTACAGAGTTCTAAGTAGTCTTTCCAGGATAGCGCGGAGGTTGTGTCGGTCATCAAGTACCAAATGGATTTGCAGGTCTTTAAACATATAGAATAACAGTGAACCATTGATTATTAAAATAATCACAAGCGCTCACCATCTTTTAGTCAACGAGGGATTTATGAACTATAGGCTCGCGGCGTTAGCGCTGCTTTGTCCTGCTGTCGCGGCACATGCCGAGGCCGGTAAGGTACACGAACATGTTTTTAGCAACGGCTTGAAACTATTGGTAAAGGAGGATCATCGTTCGCCGGTGGTAGTATCGCAAGTCTGGTACAAGGTTGGTTCCAGTTACGAGCCCGGCGGCATCACCGGCATCTCGCACATGCTGGAACACATGATGTTCAAAGGCACCCAGAAATATCCGGCCGGCGAGTTTTCCCGGATCATCGCCGAAAACGGCGGCAACGAGAACGCATTCACCGGGCAGGACTACACCGCTTATTTCCAAACCCTGGAAAAATCGCGTCTGGAAATCAGCTTTAAACTGGAAAGCGACCGGATGCGCAACCTGGATTTAAAGGCCGAAGAGCTGAAAAAAGAACTGGAAGTGGTTACCGAAGAACGACGGATGCGTACCGACGATCAGCCGCGTGCCAAAGTGCACGAGCAATTCATGGCGACGGCATTCACCAACAGCCCCTACCAAAATCCGGTGATTGGTTGGCCGTCCGATATTGCCAACTACAAAGTCGAAGATCTGCAAGCCTGGTATCAGCAATGGTATGCACCCAATAACGCGACGCTGGTAGTGGTCGGCGATGTCGATGCGCTGCAAGTCGAAAAACTCGCCGAGCAATACTTCGCGCCGCTGCAACCCAGCGTGTTGAAACCGGTAAAACCGCAAGACGAAAGTGAGCAACGCGGCGTGCGCCGGATTACCGTCAAAGCTCCCGCCAAGCTGCCGTATCTGATGATGGGTTATAAAGTGCCGGTGTTAAAAACCGCCAAGCCGGAATGGGAGGCCTATGCGCTGGAAGTGCTGGCTGGCGTGCTGGACGGCGGCGATAGCGCGCGCTTGTCTTCGCGTTTGGTTAGGGGCAAGCAAATCGCGGTAGCGGCCGGTGCGGGTTATGACTTTACCTCGCGCTTGCCTGAGATGTTCCTATTGGAGGCCACCCCGGCGGAAGGCAAAACCGTATTCGATCTGGAATACGCTTTGCTGGACGAAGTCTATCAATTGAAGAACGAGCTGATAGCCAAGGACGAATTGCAACGCATCAAGGCGCAAGTATTGGCCAGCGCGGTATATCAAAAAGATTCCAACTTCTATCAGGCCATGCAATTAGGCACGCTGGAAACCGTGGGTATCGGTTGGCAGAAAGCCGACGAGTATGTAGACAAGATCAACCAAGTCACCGCCGAACAGGTCAGGGAAGTGGCGCGCAAATACTTGATCGAGGATACGCTCACCGTCGCTTATCTCGACCCGCAACCGATTACTCAAGCCGCCAAACCTGCAAAAGCCATAGGAGGCCATCATGCGTTTTAATTTCATCGGCTTGGCACTATTGCTGTTGAGCCAGACAGTCTGGTCAGCGGCTAAAATCGAAAACTGGCAAACCCCGCAAGGCAGCCGGGTTTATTACGTGCGCACAGCAGGCTTGCCGATGGTGGATGTGCGGGTGGTGTTCGATGCCGGCAGTGCCCGCGACGACGCGCAATTCGGCGTCGCCGCGCTGACCTCCGCCTTGCTGGATAGCGGGGCTGGGGATTTGAGCGCCGATGACATCGCCCAACGCTTCGAATCGGTAGGCGCCAACTATTCGGCCGGCGTCAGCGAAGACATGGCTTGGTTGGCGGTGCGCACGCTAACCGAGAAAGCCTTGTTCGACAAAGCCCTGGCTACCTTCGAAACCGTGTTGAGCAAGCCGGCCTTTAATCAAGCCGACTTTGAGCGGGAAAAAGCCCGTACCCTGGCCGGTTTGAAACACCGGGAAGAATCACCCGGCGAATTGGCCGGCATCGCCTTCAACAAAGCGCTGTATGGCGATCATCCCTACGCACATCCCGAAACGGGGGTGGTGGAAACCGTGGCTGGTTTTAGCGCTGACGATCTGAAAAGCTTTTATCAAAAATACTATGTGGCGGCCAATGCGATGGTGGTTATCGTCGGCGACGTCAGTCGTGAGCAAGCCGAACAAACCGCTAATCAGGTGCTAAGCAAGCTGCCGGTCGGCAGTAAGCCTGCGGAAATTCCGGCGGTGACGATGCCCGGTAAAGCCAGCAAACAGCATATTGAGTTTCCGTCCACGCAAACCCATGTCCTGGTCGGTTTGCCCGGCACGTATCGCAAAGACCCGGACTATTTTGCGCTGTATGTGGGTAACCATATTTTGGGTGGCGGCAGCATGGTGTCCCGCTTATTTGAAGAAGTGCGGGAGAAACGCGGTTTGGCTTACGGCGCTTACAGCGTGTTCGCGCCGATGTACCGTCAAGGACCGTTCATGATGAGTTTACAAACCCGCAACGATCAGACCGAGCAGGCCTTGGACGTATTGCTGAAGACCTTCAACGAGTTTCTGGATAAAGGTCCGAGCGAGAAGGAACTGACCGCCGCCAAGCAAAACATCACCGGCGGCTTTGCGATGCGTTTCGATACCAACAGCAAGCTCACAGACTATGTGGCGATGATTGGCTTTTATCAGCAACCCTTGGATTATCTGGATACCTTTCAAAGCAATGTGGAAGCCGTCAGCATCGAGCAAATCAAGGATGCGTTCAAACGCCGGGTAAAACCGGAGTTGTTGCAAACCGTGACGGTGGGTGCCGGTAAGTAAAATGTCTAACCAAATCCGCATCATCGGTGGCGAATGGCGCAGCCGGCAAATCGTATTCGACGACGCGCCCGGCTTGCGGCCGACGCCGTCGCGGGTGCGGGAAACCTTGTTCAACTGGCTGCAAGTCGATATTTTAAACAGCCGCTGCCTGGACCTGTACGCCGGTAGCGGTGCCTTGGGCGTGGAAGCCGCTTCCCGAGGCGCCAAGCAGGTGGTGCAAGTGGAAAACAACCCGGCCAGCTGCCAGAAGTTACGGGAAAATATTGCTAAACTCGCGGCGACACAGATTCGGGTAGTCCAGCAAGACGTTGGACAATTTCTAAACACGGCGGCGCAGCCTTTCGATTTGGTATTCCTCGATCCGCCGTTCGGACAGGATTTAATCGGCCGGACCTGCCAGCTGTTGGATACCAATGGTTGGCTGGCCAATTACGCCAAAATCTATCTGGAATGCGAACGCAATTGGCCGTTGGACGATTTGCCCGCCGATTGGCGGTTGCTGAAAGCCAAGACCGCCGGCGAAGTCAGCTACAAGTTGCTGCAAAAGCAATCGGATACTTTTGCTGCGGCGAATGGTTTAAAATAAGCCGCTTTTGCCTGTTTCTAAAGCCGATGAACATTACCGCGATTTATCCCGGCACCTTCGATCCCATCACTAACGGTCACCTGGACTTGATCCACCGCGCCTCCCGGCTTTACCAACATGTCATAGTTGCCGTTGCAGTCAGCCGAGGCAAAAAGCCGCTGTTTTCCCTGGAAGAACGTGTGGCTTTGATTCAGGAAGTGGTCACGGAATTCAGCAATGTCAGCGTGATTGGTTTCGACATATTGCTGGTCGAATGCGCCAAGCAACATCAAGCCAGCGTGATCATCCGCGGCTTGCGGGCGGTGTCGGACTTTGAGTACGAATTTCAATTGGCCGGTATGAATCGCCGCCTGTCGCCCGATATTGAAACGGTATTTCTGACCCCGGCCGAACAATACGAATTCATCTCGTCCAGCATGATCCGCGAAATCGCCCAACTGAACGGCGACGTGTCCAGCTTCGTGCCGGATGTGGTCAAACAACGTTTAACCGAAAAATTTTCCGAGGAGTAATCATGGCGCTCATTATTAGCGACGACTGTATCAATTGCGATGTCTGCGAACCGGAGTGCCCGAACGGCGCCATTTCGCAAGGCGAAGACATTTACGTGATCAACCCGTCCCTATGCACCGAATGCATAGGCCACCACGACAAACCGCAGTGCATGGAAGTCTGTCCGGTGGATTGTATCGATAAGGATCCGGATGTGGTCGAGGATAAGGACAGCCTGTATCAGAAGTATTTGAAATTGACGAGTTAGCGCCCGGAATTGGCTGTTGCCCCGTCCGGTCACGTTAACTGGCTAGCGCGGGCAATAAGTGCACCCTCTAAACGCAGGAGATCGATATGCTTAAAACGGTTGGCTATGCTGCCTACAACCCGCAAACACCGCTACGCTCATTTCATTTTGAGCGCCGGCAACCCGGCCCGGAGGATGTGCGTATCGAAATTCTCTATTGCGGCGTTTGCCATAGCGATTTGCATCAGGTGCGCAACGAATGGCGCGGTACCACGTTTCCGATAGTGCCGGGGCACGAAATTGTCGGCAGAGTCGTGGAAGTCGGCTCCCACGTCACCAATTTCAAGCTGGGTGATTTGGCTGGGGTGGGCTGCATGGTCGACTCTTGCGGTGTCTGTCCCGATTGTCAGGATCATCAGGAGCAATTTTGCGATCAGACAATATTTACCTACAACAGCCCGGACAAACATACCGGCAAAATGACTTATGGCGGCTACTCCAACCAGATCGTGGTCGATCAGGGTTTTGTATTGCATGTTTCCGATAAACTTGAGCTATCCGCGGTAGCCCCCTTGTTATGCGCCGGTATCACCACCTATTCGCCGTTGCGGCACTGGAAAATCGGCAAAGGCCACAAAGTTGGCATCGTTGGGCTGGGCGGCTTGGGTCACATGGGACTGAAATTCGCGCATGCTTTTGGCGCGGAAGTCGTACTGTTTACGACTTCGCCAGGCAAGGAAGCCGATGCCAAGCGCTTGGGGGCGAGCGAGGTGGTGATTTCCAAACATGCCGACGAAATGGAAAAGCATTTAAACAGCTTCGATTTCATTTTAAATACCGTCGCCGCGCAACACGATCTGGATCAGTATCTGAGTCTGTTGAAGCGTGATGGCACGATGTGTCTGGTTGGCGTACCGTCGGAGCCGCATCCGTCGCCGAATGTCGGCAACCTGATATTCCGCCGCCGGGCACTGGCCGGATCGCTGATCGGCGGTATTAGCGAAACCCAGGAAATGTTGGATTTCTGCGCCGAGCACGGCATTGTTTCCGACATTGAGTTGATTCCGATGGCTGGGATCAATGATGCCTATCAACGCATGTTGAAAAGCGACGTGAAATACCGCTTCGTGATCGATATGGCAACTTTGCCGGTCTAAACACTCATCAAAAAGGCCTATCCCCCGGTTCTTAAATAGCGCAGCTCCAGCTTTCACGGGGAATTTAGGGCCGGGTTAACATTCCCACAGGCAGGGTGCTGAGAGGCCTTGCAACATTCGATTGTTCAGGTTTTGCTTGGCCGCCAATCCTATCAGCATTTGACCTATAATCTTCATCTCATTTCTGATAGTGTGTTGGACAGAGAACGCATGCGTTTGAGCTTTTACCGATATATTTTTCTGACAGCAAGCATTGTCGTGGCCGGTTGGGCAGCCCTGCGCTTGGCGATACCACCGGGCTATGCCAGCCCGATTTGGCCGCCGGCCGGCATTGCGTTGGCTGCGGTGCTGCTTTGGGGTAACAGAATCTGGCCGGGAATATGGTTCGGATCGTTCCTGACAAATCTGTTGTACGGGTACGATTTAAGCGGCTATTTGACGCCGCCGACGGTTTTCGTGGCGATGGGGATCGCTGTCGGCAGCACTTTACAAGCACTGGCCGGTGCCTGGCTGTCGCAACGCTTTCTGGAGCCTGGCGTACCGCGTCTGGATAACGGCAAAAATATTTTCCGCTATGTGTTACTGGTTGGGCCTTTGGGTTGCTTGATCGCTGCCTCCGCCGGGGTGGGTACTTTAGCGGGATTCGATGTGGTAACCCATGCCAACATTTCGATTGCTTGGTGGAATTGGTGGATAGGCGATTGTCTGGGAACCATCATCATATCGCCTCTGGTGTTTTGCTTGTTTGCAGAGCCAAGAATGCTCTGGCGCCCCAGATTACTGGGTGTAGCCATGCCTATGGTAGCGATGTTGGCGGGACTGATCGTGACTTTCGTGCTGGTTTTGCGAGCGGAAGACAGCCGGCTGCAACTGCATTTCGACAACAATGCCAGTGCGGTCAATAAAGCCTTGGCGGAGAACTTTTCCGCAGTTCTGAAAGCGTCTTTTTCGCTAAATAGTTTTTTTCAAGCGGCCGGCCCGGTTGATCGGGATAAATTCGGCGTTTTTGCTAATAGTGTGTTGACACAGAATACGCATATTCAAGCGCTGAGTTGGGTATCGCAGATCCCGAGCGAACAGCGGGCGTCTTACGAACAGTCGTTCCGTGATCAAGGGTACAAGGATTTTACGATCAAGGAGCTTGGCACGGATCGGCAGTTTATCAAGGCCCAGGAGCGTGCCGAGTATTTCCCTGTCACCTATATCGAGCCTTTAGCCACCAATAGACCAGCGCTGGGTTTTGATTTGAGTTCCGAGTCCGTTCGCAGAGAAGCGCTAACCGAAGCCAAGGCCAGTCAAGCAGTTAGCGTCACCCGGCCCATTCAACTGGTGCAAGACGGTCAACCTAATCAAGCCGTATTGCTGATGATGCCTGTCTACCTTGCTAGTTCCACGGGCGCGGAGTCGACGTTTAGCGGGTTTTTGTCGACAGTGGTGCGAATTGATTCTTTAGTGAATGCTGCCATGCAAGGTTTAAATCTTGACAATATGAATGTGGCGATTCTCTATTACGATGCGGAAAACCACAGCGCGCTTTTACACGGAACGCTGAACGCGGCGAAGACCGGTATAAGCGAGTCCAGGCAATCCATCCGCTTCGGCAATCGTATGCTGGAAATTATTGTCCAGCCGGAGGCTACCTTCGTTTCGACGCATGCCTCCTGGCTACCGTGGATGGTGTTACTGGGCGGATTGCTGTTTACCATGCTGCTAAGCGTGTATCTATTATCGGCTACCGGCAGAGCGGCGATGGTGGCGGCACTGGTCGATCAGCGTACCGCTCAACTCGATGCGGCAAACTTAAGTTTAAAGGATGCGTATATCAGTTTGGCGGAGAAGGGGCAAAAGCTTCAGGACCTGTATGAACTGTCGCCCTTAGGTATCGCTTTGCTGGACGTGCACGGCAAGTTCGTTGAATTCAACCATGCGTTCCAACGGATGACGGGATATGCGGCGGAAGAACTAAAACAACTCGATTATCTGAGCTTATCCGCCGATAAAGAGCAGAGTTTGGACGAGCAATTAAATTGGCTGGCGAAAACCGGACAATACGGTTCCGACGAAGCCACGTTCATCCATAAGAGAGGGCGGCCGGTGTCGTTGCAACTGAGCGGTACCAAGGTCGCCGGCACCGAAGGTCAAGATTATATTTGGTTCATCGCCGAGGACGTTACGCAAGCCAAAGCCAATAAAGAAGTTCTGCGGCAAAGTGAGTTGAAATATCGAAAGCTGTTCAATAGTTCGCATGATGCGGTAATGATGGCCGACAGCAGCGGATTTTTGGATTGCAATCAGGCCACCTTGGATTTATTCGGCTATGATGCCGTTTCCGAGTTTTGCCGTATGCACCCAGGCACGGTTTCCCCGCCAAACCAAGCCGATGGGAGAGCTTCGCTAGAGTTGGCGAACGAATATATGGCTACCGCGATCAAAAACGGTCACTTGGAATTCGAGTGGCTGCATCGGCGTGCCGACGGCAGTGTTTTCCCGGCGCAGGTGACGTTGGCTCGGGTTAGTCTGGACGGCCACTTGGTGTTACAAAGCGTGGTTCGCGATCTTAGCGAGCAGAAGCGGGTGGAGCAAGCCTTGATCGAAGCCAAGGAGGCTGCCGAGAGCATGGCGGCCTTCAAATCGGAGTTCCTGGCCAACATGTCGCACGAAATCCGCACGCCGATGAACGCGGTGATCGGTTTGTCGCAGCTGGCGTTGAATAAGCCGGTATCGGCGGAGGTAAGGGATTATCTGCAAAAAATCCACGGCAGTTCGGTCAGTTTGCTCGGCATACTTAACGATATTCTCGACTTCTCGAAAATGGAGGCCGGTAAACTGGGTATCGAACAGGTCGATTTCAACCTGAATAACGTGCTGGATAATCTGCATAATTTGTTTGCCTTGTATGCAGCGGAAAAATGTCTGGACTTCAAGATAGACGTTGCGCCCGGCGTACCCTTAAGCTTGGTGGGGGATGCATTGCGCTTGCAACAGATTCTCTCCAATCTGCTGGGCAATGCGCTTAAGTTCACCGAGCAGGGCAGCGTCACTTTGCGGGTGGCCTTAGTCGATTTAAACGGTGCCCAGGCCAGGATACGTTTTAGTGTTGTGGATACCGGTATCGGCATTCCCGAAGCGGATCTGCCCAAGCTGTTTCAATCCTTTAGCCAGCTGGATACGTCGATTACTCGCCGCTTTGGTGGTACCGGGCTGGGCTTGAGCATCAGCCAAAAACTGCTGCAAGTGATGGGTAGCGATTTTAATGTCGAAAGTAATCCGGGCTTGGGTTCGAATTTTAGTTTTGAGTTAGTGCTGGGCGTTGCCGCGCAGCAAGCCGACTTGCCGGCGGCGCGGCCACATACCGAAACCCAGGCGGGTGGGTTGGCAAAGACGCTTGGCGAGCGCGGCGCCGCATTGCGGGGTATGCGTATCCTGGTAGCCGAAGATCATGTGATCAATCAGAAAATTTTGCAGGAATTTTTGGCGTTATGCGGGGTTAGCGTCGATCTTGCCGGCAACGGCCGCGATGCCTTGGCCTTGCTGGCAGAGCATACTTATGATGCGGTGCTGATGGATATTCATATGCCGGTGATGAGCGGCCTGGCCGCCACCGAACAGATACGCCGGAACCCCGAGTATAAAGCGCTGCCGATTATCGCACTGAGCGCCGGCGTGACCCAGGAGGAGCGGGACAAATGCCTGGCCAGCGGTATGAACGAGTTTGTGGTCAAACCGATTCAACCGATGCTGCTGATTGAGGTGTTGTGCAAACAGATCGGTAAAGGCGCTGTTGGCGATTCGGCTAACGGGGCTTTTAAGAACGAGCATCGCGTTTCGTCGTTCAGCTTACGGGATTTGCCCGGTTTTGATTTCAGTAATACTCTGGATCTGTTGGATGGCGACGAAGGTTTTTTGAGCGAGTTGCTCAACAGTTTCAGAACTAGCTCGGCAAGCACGTTAACAGAACTTGATAATTTGCTGGATAAGCGGGATTTTCAAAAAGCGCGGGACATGCTGCACGGTTTGAAAGGCGTCGCCGCTAACTTGGGAGCAAGCCGCTTAGAACTGGCCGCGACGAAATTTTATATGTCGCTAAAGCATGACAGTTTAAATCAGGCCGACTACGCCGAGTTCAAACGGGTAATGACTGAAACGCTGACTGCGCTGGAACCATTGGGGTAGTTGCGCGATTTTTTATGTTTACCTGGTGGCTCCTGCCTGAGCGCTTTCGTTGAGCATTCACCTGCTTTGGCTTTAGACGACCATCATTTTTTTGAAATTGGTAGGCTGCTATGCCGATCAAGATCATCAGCGTCGGGTTAAGTTTATCAGTGTAAAATCCGGCGCCATATTGCCGTTAGTTCAACCATCCAGCCAAGGAGAACGCACAATGAATGATCTGGTGTTTTATACCAATCCGCAGTCGCGTGGGCGCATCGTCCACTGGATGCTAGAAGAACTACGCGAGCCTTACGAAACGGTCTGGCTGGAATTTGGCGCCGCGATGAAAAGTGCCGACTATCTCGCTGTTAACCCGATGGGCAAGGTGCCAGCGCTGAGACACGGCAATGCGTTCGTTACCGAAACCGCTGCGATTTGCGCATATTTGGCTGATCGTTTTCCGGAGAAAAATCTGCTTCCGGCCGCAAACCATCCCGCGCGCGCCGATTATTTCCGTTGGCTGTTTTTCGCGGCCGGTCCGCTGGAGCAGGCCGTTACCGCCAGGGCGCTCGGTTGGCAGGTGCCCGAGGGCAGGAACGGCTTTGTCGGCTTTGGCAATTACGAGGCAGCAATCGATGCCGTCGAAAAGGCGCTGTTGCCCGGACCTTATATTTGCGGCGAACAATTTACTGCGGCAGATGTGTACGTCGGCTCGCAGCTGGGTTGGGGGATGATGTTTGGCACCATCGACAAGCGTCCGCTGTTCGAGGACTATGTGGCGCGGATCTATGCACGTCCGGCTGCCCTGCAAGCCATTAGCCTAAACGAAGCGTATTTGCAACAGCGCCAAGCGTGAGCAATTTACAAATTGCCTAAAACCAGACTGCATCCATCAATGACAGCGTTGCGCACTGATGCCCCCATTGGCGTATTCGATTCAGGTGTCGGCGGTCTGTCCGTGCTGCGGGCAATCCGCGCAGAGCTACCTATGGAAGACTTGCTCTATGTGGCTGACTCCGGCTATGCGCCCTACGGCGACCGGGATGCGGATTTTATTGCGGATAGAGCCACAACGATCACCGAATTGCTGCTCGATGCCGGCGTGAAGGCCATCGTGGTGGCGTGCAACACCGCCACGGTGGTCGCGATTGAAAAGCTGCGTGCTTGGTGTCCGGTGCCGGTGGTGGCGATGGAGCCAGCCATCAAGCCGGCCGCGCAAACCACTAAATCCGGGGTGGTCGGCGTGCTGGCCACCAGCCGCACACTGGCCAGCCCAAGTGTGGCCCGGCTGTGCGCGGCTTACGGTAAGGACATTGAAATACTGTTGCAGCCTTGTCCCGGTCTGGTCGAACAAGTTGAAAAGGCGCAATTGCACAGCGAGGCCACGCGCGAACTTTTGGTGCGCTATCTAGCACCTTTGCTGCGGGCTGGCGCCGATACCATCGTGCTGGGCTGCACGCATTACCCGTTTCTGGCGCCGCTGATTCGTGACATCGTTGGGCCGGATGTGGCGATAATAGACCCGGCCACCGCCGTGGCAAAAGAACTGGTGCGGCGTCTGAACGGCAATCTTATGTCTATTTCCGGTGAGCGGGCCGCAGAGGTCAGCTTTTTTTCCAGCACCGCGATCGAAGAGGCAAGCTTGATTATATCGGCACTCTGGGGTAAACGCGTGTTTGTCCAGGGAGCCAGCCAGCTCGGCCATCGCGTCCAGAGCTCCAGGCTAATATCCACCGGATTTTAAAATACCGGGCGTGACGTTTAAGGCGTTAGGCTCGGCGCGCGGATTTCTACTTGCGGGACACCATGAACGATAAACATACTCCAATCGCCGTGCCGGCGGCAGACGTCACGGCACGAACCACATCACTCTATCCGGAACCGTTTGCCTCGCGCATGGCGGGGCGAGAAAAGCGCCGCCTCGGCGATGTATTCGGCCTGGCAAATTTTGGTGTCAATCTAACCAAGCTGGCGCCCGGCGCCAGTTCGGCTTTACGCCACACTCATTCGCTGCAAGACGAGTTTATTTACATACTGCAAGGCCACCCGACACTGGTAACGGACACCGGCGAAACCCCGCTTGCGCCGGGAATGTGCGCGGGATTTAAAGCCGGCACCGGTAATGCGCATCAACTGCTGAATCGCTCGAATGAAGAGGTGCAGTACCTGGAAATAGGCGATAGGACTGTTGGAGATGCGGTAATTTACCCGGACGACGATTTGCAAGCGAGTTTCGTTGACGGCAACTGGCGGTTTACCCGTAAAGACGGCGAACCATACTAAACAAAGGACCGAACGAGAGCGTCTATGCCACACGTATTAATCATCCATGAGGTCGCTGCATACCCGGCCTGGAAGCAGATTTTCGATCAGGCCGCCGAGATTAGAAAGCGCGCCGGAGAAATCAGCTACCAGTTGCTGCGCTACGACGACGATGCGAATAACATCGTCCACTTTTCTGCTTGGACCTCGCTGGATCATGCCCGGCGCTTTTTCGAGTCCGCGGAGTTGGCGGAAATCAGAAAACAGGCCGGCGTAAAAGCACCGGAATTTATCTATTTGCAGGAGATAGAGCGGGGTGTGCTTTAATCGCGACACATCCCCTGATGTCCTGCAGAGGTAAGTCGAATGACGATTTTGCTGACGCGCGAAGCACTCAGCTGAAGCAGCTTGCAAATCGGGAAAATCCTGCGTGACGGTTAGGGCGTTATGCCCGGATATCGAGCTTCCGCTTCCACGGGAGTGCCGCTATTCGCTCCTCCTTATCGGCCGCTAGGTCGGTGCTTCATCATTCCGCGTTATACAAAAGCACTGCCAATGATTTGCTATTGAAACTCTAAGCAACGAACGGCCCACATTACACGCCAACTGGTCATTTTAGGGTTAATGGCCTTACAGATGGCGATGCACAGCCCTTCTTCCATGTCTTAAATTCTCTTTGACTATCGGCTCCGCACAGGAGGCAGTTCAGTTGCCACAACCGATTTTTGCTCGGTCTAACTGCTCTAGTTTATGCGGATGTAACCCTATTTAGGGACCAAATTGATAAATCAGTGTTTTCCCTCAGGGTGTGTGCGATATGCCGTAAAAGCCATAACAAACCTGCGGTTAAGTCGGCGCAAAAAAGCAGCGATAAATTTGTAATCAATAGCTTACAAGGCAGATAGCTAGATGGCACGTATTTTGATGTCTTTAAATTAGAGAATTCCAATATTCTCAAAGACGACTATGTGGCCTGTGCAGACAAAAGCGACGGTCGTCAATCGCCAACCCCGTTGCGAAGCGGGTTCGGAAAGTTGCGGGGCTTGCAGCAAAGCAAGCTGGCCGAACTACTCCCAGGTGATAGGGGGGTGCGGCATATGCCGTATATCACAGACATCCCTTAATATTTTCAATGGAACACTTTATGACAAGACATTTTCAATTGACAGCCATCGCCGTTTTGCTGGGCGTAAGTGGTATCGCACAAGCGGCATTAACTGTGACCAGCGGACCAGTCAGTTTTAGCGGCTCCGCGTCGGTCACGGCAACCGGGGGACAGGTAGCTTCCGCAACCAATTCCAACAACGGCGCGACTATCGCCAATGTCGCGCTTGGTCAGTTTGACGCAGCGAACGGCGTACTTACCGGTGTCGATATACAACTCACTTCCAATCGTACCCAAACCATCAACGGTACTGGTAACAAGAATAATGGTCCGGGTAGAACAGTTAACGGTAGCGGCACCAGCAATGCATCTTTATCTGCGGCTGGGGTGAGCGCTATTTTTGCACCCAATTTGACTCAAGCCGGCTCCGGTTGCGCTTTAGCCCATGGTCCAACCGGTCCGGTAAGCTGCAGTTGGGGGCCAAATACCGCCGCCGCAGTCACAACCGACACCACGGTCGGTGCCGACGAACAGAACCTCAACGATTATGCCGGTGGCACTGTGAATACGTCGCTGACTTTGCCCTCTTTATCCGCTACTAGCACCATGTCTGCAACTCAAGGCCAAGCGGGTAGCGGCTCATCCGCTACCTACAAAGTTGATTGGGCCGGCTCATTGCAAGCCAATTACAGCTATTTGCTGCATTCGCTGGCGTCTTTCGACGGCAGTTCTGTGACCAACACCTTAACCCTGGATTTTGGCAACGTCACGCAAAACAGCAGTGCTGATCTGAGTTTTAGCTTGTTCAATCTCGCCGATGCCGACCGGATCGGTCTGGATCTGGATAGCGTCAGCGGCAGTGGCGATACCGGCACCTTGACCACGAATCTGACGTCGTTTAGCGATCTGGCGCAGGGTTCAAGCCTGGCATTCGTCGCCAATTTGCTGACTTCGACTACTGGCGTCTTCAACGCACAGTATCTACTCAATCTGTCCGATGCCGATTTCGGTGCCAGCAGCACCAGACAAAATCATCAGCTGACGTTAAATCTGGTTGGCAATGTGGTGGGTAACGTCACTGCGGTTCCCGTACCCGGCGCGGTTTGGTTGTTCAGCAGTGCGTTACTGGGCCTGCTGGGAATAAACCGTCGTAAACAAACGGCTTAATTTGATAGGCATCTTAGCTCGTTGGCCGCCGCCAACGAGCTTCCAAAAGGACAGTGTATGAACGCAATCAATTCTAAAAATATACGACTCTTCGCTCTGTTGTTAGGTACGTTTTCAGCGGCATGCGCGGATGCCGCGACTGTGACGCTGCTGGACGAAAATTTCGATGACGGCAGCAACACTTCGATACAGAGCTTATTGTCATCAAATCCGACAGCACTGCCGACCGGCACCCTCTGGTCGTCAACGGCAACGGCCAATTCCGTCAATCTGCGTTTGGGTACAGACTCAATCAACACTTACAACTCAGGTAATCCGTTACAACGCTTTGCGTTGGCCGCCGGCAGCAACTTCTTTCTGCCGGCGACTTCTGCCAACAAATTTCTGGTGATGGGTGACGACAGCGGCCAATTGGCCGGGTCGCCGACCGCAGGCACTTTTGGTTTCGCCACGCCTTTTACGCTGGCCAGCGGCACCACCGACATCACGATCAGTTTCGATTGGGTGTTCAGCGCTTTCCTATTCGGCAGTGCAACTCCCGATACAGATCAGTTCAAGGTGGGCATCTCCGGAAGCGGATTCAACATCAACTCGCCGCTTACCACTACGGCTAGTGTCATTGATCAATCTATTTTTAGCTATGGCAAAACTTACGGGCCCGACAGCGTGACCTTGGCGGTTGCCAGTCTCGGTGCGGCGGATGTCAACGGCAATTATTGGTTGAGTTTTGGCCTATTCGAGAATGCCAGCTCGGTGACCAACGGCGCTGTCGGTATAGACAATATCAAGATCACCGCCAATCTGGCTCCAGTGCCTTTGCCCGCCGCCACTTGGTCATTCCTGACCGGTTTCATGGGTTTGCTGGCACTGGGCAAACGTAAACGCTCCGCCTTGTAAGCTGATTTGAAAGAGGCTTTTCAACAGATTATGCAAGGATGCTGCGGGCAAATTTGACGTGAGACAATTCATGATAACTATAAAAACCATCATGCTGTTACTGGCGGCGGTGTTCCCGCTGCCATCGGCCATGGCCGCCAATTTGCTCGGCAACGGCGGCTTCGAAAGTCCGGGGACGGTGACTACTTATAAATTCCTCAGTAACAACGATACCACCAGCGTCACCGGCTGGACGGCGATAGACGATGCAGTCGGTGAAAGGCCGTATCTGATGTACAAGAATCGGGCCGGCGGCAACTATACCAAACGGGTGTTTGACGGCCTGTATGCCGTGGCGATCAACCAGGGCTCCGGCATAAAAACCACGTTTCCGGTCATGGCCGGCGTAACCTATACCTTGTCGTTCCAGGCTCGCAAAGGCACAACGGCCGGATATACGCCGCTTGAAGTGTCGGTGGCCGGTTTCAATACCAGCTTCGCTAGCGTGACCGGCAGTTTCCAGCTGTTGACCTATACCTTTACCGCCAGCGCCACCAATCCTGTGGCGGAACTGCGGTTTTTCAATAGCGCGCCGACGCCCGATTACAAGACCTACGACATCGATGCAGTGGTAGTGGAAGAAGGAACCGGACCGACCACGCCGCCCAGTCCCTTCGTCGGCCTTCCCGCAGATGCGGGCGATCCGGCCTTTACCACCAGTCATTTCTCCGGCTCGCAGAATTGCGCGATGTGCCACAACGGTATCGTCGACAATCAAAGTAAAGACGTTTCCATCGTCACCGATTGGTCGTCGACGATGATGGCCAATTCGTCAAGAGATCCGTTCTGGCGTGCCAAGGTGCGCAGTGAGATGTCTCGCCACCCTGAGCTGCAAACCGTCATCAACGATAAATGCAGCAAATGCCATGCACCGATGGCTAACGCTCAAGCTAAAAAAGACGGCAGCAGCGCCAGCCAAACCATTTTCGACGGCGGGATTCTCGACGTCGGCCACGCCAAACACGATGCAGCGATGGATGGTGTTAGTTGTACCTTGTGTCATCAGATTCCGGCTACACCGGCCCTTGGCACCTTGGCGACCATGTCCGGCAATTATGCCATCAACGACAGTAAAACCATCTACGGACCCTACGGCGGTCCCGGCGATGCCGCGCTGTTCACCATGCCGATGATAATGCATACCGGCTATACGCCTACCTATGGTGCGCAGATCAAGGAGTCCAAGTTATGCGCATCCTGCCATAACCTGAAAACACCTTACGTCGATCAAAACGGCACCATCTTGAGCACCACGCCGGAAAGCGAATTCCCCGAGCAAACGCCATACATGGAGTGGGAACAAAGCAGTTATGTCGGCCAAAAAAGTTGCCAAGGCTGCCACATGAGCCGCACCGATGGCGTGAAAATTTCGACCATGGGTATGTCCGGTTTACGCAACAATTTTGCGATTCATGATCTGGTGGGTGCCAACAAATTGATGCTGGATATTCTCAGCAACAACAAAAACCAGCTGGGGGTGTTATCCAATAATTTCGCCGAAACCCTGAGAAAAACCGATGCGATGTTGAAAAGTGCGGCGACGGTTACGGTTGCCGAGCAGCGATCTACCGCTAATGCGCTGGACTTTACCTTGCAGATTAACAGCACTACCGGACACAAGCTGCCAACCAGCTATCCGTCGCGGCGAGCTGTCGTGCATGTCATGGTCACCAATGCGCAGAATCAAATCGTTTGGGAATCCGGAAAGGTCAGGGCTGACGGTAGTATTGTCGGAGTAGATGCCGATGAAAACCGCGCGAGTTTTGAGCCCCATTACGATCAAATCACTGCTGAAGATCAGGTGCAAGTCTACGAAGCGATCATGGGCAACGACCAAGGCGAAGTGACTTACACCTTGTTACGCGGTAAGGAGTATTTGAAAGATAACCGCATTCTGCCGCCTGGGTTTAATAAAGCCAGTGCGCCCGCCGATGTGCGCGTCGCAGGTTCGGCTGCGACCGACAGCAACTTCATTGGCGGTGGCGATCAGATCAGTTACCAAGTCGGCGGCCTGCCGGTGGGTAATTATACGGTCAAGGCTGAGCTGGTTTATCAAACCCTGTCGCATGCCTATGCCGAGGATTTGTTCAGCGACACGGCCACGCCGGAAGTCGTGGATTTTAAAACCATGTTCGATGGCTCCTCGCAAAAGTCCAGTGTAATAGCCAGTGCCGAGTTCGCCGGTGCGGTCGCAGCACAGCCAGCGCCGGATTCCGACGGCGACGGCGTGGCTGACAATCTGGATAACTGCAAACTGGTCGTCAACGCCAATCAGCGCGATACCGACGGCGACAGTTTCGGCAATATCTGCGATCCGGACTTCAACCAGAACAACGTGGTCGATCCGGCCGATTTGTCCAGGCTGAAATCCAAGCTCGGCACGGTGTCGGCAAATGAAGACTTAAACGGCAATGGGGTGGTCGATCCCGCCGACTTGAGTCTGTTGAAAACCTATTTGGGCAAAGCACCCGGACCAACCGGTATCACGCCCTAAGTTTGGCGGCGGGGGCTCGTTTAAAGCCCCGCCGCGAGCAGGGTCAATCTCGTTTACTTTTAATTGAATGGAGCATTACATGAAACATCCTGTTTTACTTATCGGCGCGCTTGCCGCGACACTACTATCGACCGCGCCTGTTTCGGCTACGGTTGTCGCCACCAACGTCGTAAAATTCAGCCAGGGCGAGAATATTAACGTTTCAGCCGGCGATACCTTTACCGTGGACCTAATCGGTGAAAACTTTCCGGATGGTCCGGACGGCGCAGCATTTTCCTTGTCTTGGAGTAGGGAGGGGTTGGAAAACGGATAGGTTTACATCAAACAAAACACCCCGGACGCCCCGAAAACTCTAGTTTTCAGCCAAAAACAAAAAATTCTTGAATTCCGGACAGAATTGGCATGAAAGCGCGGAAAAACTCATCGCTTAGTCGGAAAAATACCGATGCCGATTGCGGATTAATTACCAATTTAATGCCGTTTATTCGATCATCGAACACGATTTAAAACCCGTGTGAGATGATCGATAGTCACATGCTCAACCAGATTTTTATCGCTATCCGGAAAGCCTAGTAACTCCCGTTGTGGCAAACCAGGATGATTGACTCGTCGGCGAACAATACCGGCAAATGCCAACGCTTTACGTTGTCGAGGTGTAATCAAATAAGGTTCCGTTCCGCCTTGGTGCCATCCCGCCAACTTGGCGTCCCGTGAACCGTCAAAACCCAAAATCAACGTATCCGCCGAAACCTGATAATTCAAACTTGCCAGCATCCGACCAGTTTTTTTCAGCGGACCGCCTTTCCGATCTCCTGCCGCCAACGTTAATTCAGACAATTGCTTCCACGCCTTTTTCTCCGGATCGACGCCTTGCTCGTGCCGCTTTCTGTTTACCCGCAACAACGACTCGCCAATACTGCCCAGCATTTCATCCGGCGTTGCAATTTCCCGCCGAGCAGCTTCCAAAATCCTATCCAGATGACTGGTATCAAACTCGATCTCAAATTGCATAATCCCTACCTATATATATAATGAGGGCGTGGCGATAGGAGACTGGCCGACTGTACGGCAGACCCAACCAAAACCACAGACCGGTTTACAGCACCAACCGGTCGTTACTTCTTAAACAGCAACCGTCCGATTCGCTGTTTGTCAAAATACTTCAGCCGCTGTTTTGCACTACTTGGTTCCGCCATAAACGCCGTCGAACCAAACCATCCATTTCTTCCCCATTCAAATGCCGAAATCGCATATTCGCCGGTACCATCCACTTCAAACGCTCGCAAATAGCGACGTTTCAACCGCCAACGTGCCGGTTTGTCGGGATTTTTTTTGGCCCATAACTGATCTTCTTCCCACTGCCACCATATTTCATCCGGTTCTATCAATGCCATTGCCAGCAAATTGGCATATTGCATTCGAGCCGCCTTTTCCGGCTTGGCCAACCACTTAAACTTACCAGACCCATCTTGAAATAATGCTTTCGTAATCGCCAACGTACTACCTACAGCATCCGTAAACGCCGCACCTTCATCCATCGTTGCCCCGAAAATAGACAAAAACTCCGCCACCGCCACTTCCGGCGCGATATCGGCCGGTAACAAAATATTTGGCGAAACCTTAGTCGGCTTCGGCATATCCGGCAATTTAAAGCCGGTCGGCCACGGCTTATCCCGCTGTTTTAACACCGCATCGTAACCCGTCAACGGCGGGACCGTCAGCGGTTCCAGATACGCCTTGCCAGGATTGTACGCAAAGCCGGGGTCGATCCCCTTCGGCACCCGCACAGTACGCGGCGACGCACCTTTACTGCCGACCGTCTTGGTCTCCCATTCGAGTACCAAATTATCAGGCCCGGACATACCCTTGGCAGTCCACAACTGCTCCGCCTCCCATTGCGACAACGAATTCCAGCGACATTTGCAGCCCCAACCGTTCTGCGGTGAAATGACGTCAACTACTGGATCATCAACCGAAAAAATCAGACCATCCCAGGCCTTATGTTCCAGGCGCGGATGCTCAATGGAGGTATGGTCATACTCTAAATAAGGCCGCAAGTGTTTGACAGCCTGTATTTGCTGCCACCGCCCGGCGTTATAAGACTGATTGATATTGGTGTCGTAGATGATTTTGCTCCGCCAGCCCGCCGACCCGTTGTAGCTCCAGCCATGCTTAGCAACAATCTCGTCAAACCGTCCGCGAAAATCCTCATAACCGCCGCCGTTCTGCTTGGCATCGAAAATCGCGTTATAAAAGTCCTCGACCAAGGCATCGTGAGCTGCGCCGGCCACTACAAAGGCGTGGCTATGCTGTTGCTCCCAAATATCCGTCCAACTGGCGGTCGGCAGCTGGATTTTGGCCTTATAAAACTCAATCGCCTGGCTAAACGGCAACTTCGCAGGCGAATCGCTCAAAACACCATCTCCCAATACACCAAATTGTCGTCTTCGCGAATAGCCTTGCCTGGATAGGGTGGCTTATGGCCCTTGGCCCGCCAGCAATACAGGCGCTTGACCTTATGGTCTTCGATCAATTGCCGCTTTAGCTCACGCAAATCCGCCCTCGTGATGGGCGCTTCCGGAAACGCCAAATCGCCGCCCATCTGCACCTCACCGCGACCGATAAAATCCAGCGTGGTAATCAGATTAAACGGGTCGGCGTTATCGTAAGATTTGCCAACATCGAAACGTCTGACGGTCGCTTGTTTAATCTCGATATGTACTGTACTCATTTGCCAGTACCGATATCGCCGCGCCCCGCCAAATGCGCCGCCGCCATCCCCAGCTGCAACGAACCGGCCCAGGCATTGCTGTCCAAATTAAGCGCCTCGATGCCGGCAATCGCCTCATCAAACGACCCCGCCGCCGCGACCACCGCCGCAATCTGCTGAACCGCTGCCTCTTCGTGCGGCATGCACAGCGCCGCCAATTGTTGGCTGTAATTACCGACGATATCGCCGTCTGCCTGTTGCCTGGCCAGCGCCGCCAGGCGCGTCAACGCCGCCCCTGCTTGATTCGGTACCGGCGATTTGCCGGACACCGTCAAAATCTTCGCGTCCTTGCCGGCTTTCGGGATCTGCAATGCCTTATGCGCCCAATCCACGTCAATCTCCATGCCCATCGCCGCTGCCATATCCAGCACTTCGGCCATCGCTTTTTGATCGACTTCATCAGAGGTGTCATGCCGCGCTTCCGGCATACGGTCCTCGGTAAACATGCCGTTCAGCACCGCAATTGGCCGGACGATATCGCGGTTGATGGTCGGATCGATCTGCCGCACGTCGTGCAGCATGATCTCGCGCCGTACCTTGTCATGAATCGCCCCCAGCGCATTGGTGCTGGTCTTGCCGTCGGCCTGGCTGGTCAACGTGCCGCCCAGGATCGCCATCGATTGCTTGCGTTCCCAATATTGGATCGCATTCAAGAAGTCGGTGACGTTGCCGGTCGAGGTTTGGGTGACAAAATCGATGTCCATAGTGCTGGGCACGATGCCGGCGCCGTCGTTGCCAATATTGCGCACCGCGCGCAATAACTGGTCGCGCTCGGTCTTGCCGATGCCGGCCGGGTATTTGCCCAACCGTAGCGGCATGCCGTAAATTTCCAAAAACCGCTGCATGTCGCGCACGTTGTAGGCTTTGTAGGCATATGTCCAGGCCAGCACCCTAAACAACGCCGCCTGCTCGATATACCCCGACTTCGCCCGGTGTTCGTGAATCACCCAGCCCCACGGCCGCAAGGCTTCCGTCATGCCGCTTTTTCGGTACAGCAGATCGCCAGTTTTGATGTCAATCTCAAACTCGCGCTGTGGCACCCAGTGCAGCGCCGCCGGCACCCATTCCGATCCGGTCCGCCATTCGATCTCCAATGCCGACAAGCCCTTGCCGATGGCATCGGTTAAATCGTACTGCGCATCCTCAAAGCGCGGGATCTGACACAGCATGTCTTTCAGCTCTTTGGCCCGGTCGATCTCCGCCTGGGTTGCATCGTCCTTCGGATGCAGATCCCAATTCAGCCCGGTCACCGCGCGGCGGCGCTTGGATAATTCGCTGAAAATATGCGCGTCTTGTTCCTCCACCAGCTCGAACAGCGTCGCCTGGTCGGTGATGTAACCCTGGTCGGCCTGCGCGAAGGCATTCGCCAGCCGGGTCGGGTCCAGCGTGTTGACGCTGTTGTAATTCATCGGCGTGCTTTGCGTGGAGCGGGCACCGGCTTGCAACACTTGCAGGCCTTTCTTGCTGACGCCGGCCAGCGCGGCCAAGGCGGCTTTGGCTTGTTTAATCATGGTTATGACCCCAGCAATTTTCGACAATCAACAATAAATTCAGGATCAAATAGCTCTTCGTTATATAAATTAAGCGTCCTTAACAGTCGTTTTGCCTCATATAACTCCTGCTCGATTTTTTTTAGAGCGGGGTCAATCTCTGTACCATCTGAAATCAAGAGACCAAACGGATCGGAACCAATATCTTTAGGATCGCGATTAGTTCCTGTCCATGGGTTAACGAGCCACGCGACTTTTCCGTGATACTTACGGTAATGATCTGCATTTGATGGAAACGGATTAGATGTCCCATAAGCGGGGCAGCAAATCATCAATTTATTCTGGTTAGTCATCATCCCAATCCTCGTCATAATCGCTATTGCCCCGACGGGTCGAACGCCGCTCACCGCGTCGCCCGCCCGCCGGCGTGTAATCCCACTCGCCGCCAAACTGTTTGGCGATTTGCCACAGCATTTCCAGCGCGTCCGGGCCGTCGTCGTAGTCCGCTTCGGGCCAGAACTTCAATTGCTCGATTAGCGTGGACTGGCTGCGGTGTAAGCGAATCAACCCGTTGTTGATGTGCGGCTGCAGGCTGATAATCCGCAACGCCTTGTCGGTATCCGGCTGCACCGGAATGCCGGGAAAGGCAATACCTTTCAGCGCCGCGCGTTTGATCAATTCGGAATGCAAAAACGCCTGGAACTGCACGGTTTCCACCGCCCAGGCCAAACAGCCATACTCGGCTTGCAGATCGATGGCCCGGCTGATGATCAAATCCGGCACGCGGCGGGCGATGTCGGCCTCTACCACGTCCAGAACCATCTTTTTGCGGTCCAGGCCGCCCACCAGAATCGCCGACGGGTCGCCTTTGACCGTGCCTTTTTTGCCCAATGAAGGGTCTATGGAACCAAAGTAAACCCAGTCCGACAGCCTATTAACCCAAAACTGAATATCCTTAAACGGCGCATTTTCGTCGTTGCCGGCTTCGTTCTGTTGTTCCTGACTGAAGGCGTCGTGATCGGTCGCCCGCATGCACATCAGCCGGTACAACGGCCGCACCTCCGGCCAACTGACCACGGCGCCGGCTTCCATTTCCGCCTTGTTGGCTTCGTAAAACGCCAGCGCCTCGGCTTCAAACTGCTCCTTTTCCTCGTCTTCGCCACTGCGGGTGTACAGGGCTTCCCACTCATCCCACAGATCCATGCGGTCCGGCATTTTTACGATCGACTTAAATACCTTCTTGCGCCAACCCGGCTTGCGGCCCACGCGATTAATCGCGGCGTCGTAATGTAGCGACGTGCCCACGTAAAACACGTCCATGCCGCCGCCTGGTCCGGCCAAGCCAATCACCGCCTTCAACACCACATCTTCGATTTTGTCGCGCTGGCTTTTGACCTTAACGTTCTCGTCGTTTTCCAGGTCATCTAAGAAGATTGCGTCAGGCCGGTGCGGGCCGTGCTTCATGCCCCGGATTTTCTTGCCGGTACCGCCAATGCGGACTTTGATATTGTTGTTTGTGATGGCCGTGGTGGACTGCCACTTTTTGCCGGCCCCCGTGCATTCCGGATAATCCATCAGCAAACGGGGATTGGTGTCCAGCTCCGCCTTAATGGCTTCCAGCATCTCGGCCGCTTGCTCCTCCGTGTTCATGACGATGCCCATCATGTGCTTTCTAGCCTTGGCGGGTAATCCCAACGCCTGTACACCGCCTTTTTCGTCGATCAGCACGGCCCGGCAGATGCACCACAATAGGCCCAGCTGCGTTTCGTAGGTCGATTTAGCCTCGCCGCGCGGCGCCAGATGAACTTCGCGCGCATCCCGAGTGGCATCGATACATTCCGGCAGCCGCTTGAAAATAAACCGATGGAATTGGCTGAAATACGCCGTGGGCACGTAGTGCGGGAAATAGGTCTGGCAGAAAAATTGATAATCGAACAAGCAGCGCTCGCGGCGCGCCTTCGTCGCCGCCGGATCAGTGGCAAATGCCTCCACCTCCAGCTCGATCATCTGGCGGATTTGCTCGCCGAGTACCGCCAGCTCTTTTTCGAACTCGCGCCAATTGCGGACTTCTTGGATGTCGACGATTTCAGACATGTTCCACCGCTACAAAAGGAACAGGTGTCAATTTTTTTGGAAGATATAACGGATGGCCGGGATGACCGTTCTTTGTTAACCTCAAATAATGCAATCCCGGCACCATATTCAAAACATGCATATTTCGCTCTAAGAGTTTGCCGTGAACTCCCCAGGCAGCAACTACAATCCCAGCCCTGGACGTCGCATCACGCAGCCAATAATCATTATCGGGTCCAATAGGATTGTCAGCTTTCATCATTACCGATGGGTCAGTAGCTCGAAACGCGAATAAATTCGCCATTATTAATCCGCCATACCCCCAATCTTTTGCGTATTGGATACACCGTCTGATAGTCGGATCATCATTATTTTCATCAGCCGTACTTGGATTTAGGCCGATAAACATCGCGAAATATTTGCGTTTATCCCACCTCCGCGTCAGCAAGTAACGGTATGTTCGACATTGACTAAATACAGCAGACATCTTCATTTGATCAGCCATACCTTTTCCCCAACACCGCCCCAATCTCATCAATATGCGGCTGCAAGGCCCGCAGTGCTTGCGGATCGCGCTTTTGCAGCAAATCCACCACGATTTTCAACGTATCCAGCGCCACGCTCAGCCCGCTAAACTGCGGATTGATGCGGCTAAATGCCTTGGCAAACTTGGCATGCGCGTCGGCCAGTTGCGACAACACGCCGGCTTTTTCATGGGCCGGAATCGGCGAGCTGTCCAGCTCGCGGGTGGTGGTCAACACCAGCCGGGCAAAATCCTCGATCATGGCCTTGTTCAGCTCGTCGATGCCTTGCCCACTAATGCGATACGCCGCCCGCGCGGTGTCCCAATCGTCGCCGCGTTCCTTGCCCAGCCGCTTCCACTCGCGCGCCGTGTCGTAGCTGACATTGCCGCAGGCAGCCGCAGCCGTCAGGGCCATGCCCTCCACATACATGCGGCGGACGTTGCTACGGGTCTCAGGCGTGTGGGCCATGCTCAGTTCATCCGTTTCAGGATTTCGACCATGCCGGCCACTAGCGCGCCGCCGGCACTGCCGCCCAAGGCGCCGATCTTGGCTACCTTTTCGATGATGCGCTTATCTTCGCTTTGCAAATCGCCAATCTTCGTTTCCACGGCATCTAACCGGTCGGTCATTTTGTCTTCCAGCCGGTCGATGCGGGCGTTGCTGGATGTTTCGACCCGGCGCATGTCCTCGCGTAAATGCTCGATAGACGCCAGTACGGCGGCATGCATCGCCCGGATTTCACCGGTCAAATGGCCGATTTGTTGCGCCAATGCGGCTTCGTTGTTTGGGTCGCTCATAGCGCATCCTTGAGTAATGAGGGGTTGAGTAAATCCGCCGCCAGGCATATTTTTAAGCCCAGCTCTGTAGCTACTTGGTGTTCAAGCCGCGCGCCACGCGAACCTTCCCAACCCGGCAAAAATGCGATCACGTCGCAAGCCAACACCTGACGCAATGCGATGCGCATATAGCCCGCCCAGGTACCGCATTCCGGCGCCTGGTTCTCGGCGGGGTTTTCCACCGTAAAGCCCTTGGCGCGCAGCTGCTCGGCTACGGCATTAAATTGCGGATAGTTGTAATCGGGGATGCCGGTCATCGGCCCGGCGAGATACAGGCGGGGCATGTTAGCCACCCCGCAAAAGGTTGGGTTTCATCGGTGTCTCCGGCGTGTTACTGGGTTACTGGTGAGGTTGCAGCTTACGCGCGCGCGAGGCAGTAAACAGGCCTGGAAACGTTTCCGGCGCTGCCGGCGATTAGCGCCCGGCGTAGAGTGCGAGACCATTCCAACCCTATAGGTGCACATATGAAAAAAGCGCTGGCGTATTTGCTCTCTCACGCGGCGGGGCTGTTCCTGTTGCTCTTACACACCGTATTGCCTGCGTTCGGCAAGCTGTGGCAATTTTGCCGAACGCGGGACTTGATCAACCTATGGATACCGCTGCGAATCATCCAGTGGCTGGTCTACCTGCCGGTGCACGTGTTTTTGGTGGTCTTGGTGCGGCCTTGGCTGGCCTGGGTGGCGGTGAAATGGTTCAGCACTAAAGACAAGCTGGGCCTACAGCCCTGGCTGTTTTGGTTTATGACCATCGATAATCCATTGAGCGGAGACCACGGCTGGCAAACCGAACACATCCCGCCAGGCAGCGATCCGCTTGACGACGCCAACCGCATAGACTGGATGCGCCGCAACGGCTTTAACTGGCTTAACCATTGGATGCTGGGCTGTAAAAACGACGCCGTATGGGCGCTGTTTAACCTGGCAATACAGAACGAGCACTGGCTGTGGGTGCGGCCGGACGGCTATTGGATGATCCGAGCCTACATACCGGTAGGCAAAAAATATCTAAATCTGTTTTGGGGCTGGTCCTTGTTCGGCGAGATAGATGGCCGCTGTAAATTTACCGTGACCATTCGTTTTAAAGACACAAAGCCGGAGTAGTAATCATGCGCGTCACTCGCCCCGCCAAACCTTTTCTACAGCCAGAACCAACGCCCGATGTAGCGTCAATAAACATCTGGCGCTACGGATGGCTGATTCGGCCCAGCTCATTCTGGATCGGCGCCCACTGGTCGCCGGCCAATAAACGCCTGTGCATCAACTTGCTGCCTTGTTTAACGATCTGGGTAGTGATGCCGGGAGGGTTTGCACCATGACCGCCGACGAACTGAAAAAAATCGCCGCCAAAATCGGCAAGTGCCTGGCCCTGGCGGCGAGCGACAATCCGGCGGAAGCCGAAGCCGCCAAACGCCAGGCCGATGCGCTGATGAAAAAGTACAACCTCACCAGCGGCGACGTGGCGGCAGCGGAGGTGCATGAAGAACAAATCGGCCTGGATACGCCCTACAAACCGCCGGTGTACTTAGGCCAGCTGGCCGTTCTGATCGCCAAAGCTTTTGGCTGCGGGTCTCATGGCGAGATTGGCCTTACCAATACCCGGTTTCATTTTTATGGCCTGGGCATCAAGCCGTCACTGGCCGCGTATACGTTTGACGTGTTGCGTCGCCGGCTAGCCAAGGACCGCAAGACATACAGCGCCACGCTGACCCGATGCAAACGAACCACCAAGGTTCGCCGCGCCGATTTGTTTTGCCAAGCCTGGGTTGCTCGCATCGCCCGCCAGGTCAGCGCCTTTGCCGGTAACGAGCAAGAACAGCTCGCCATCGAAACCTACAAGAAACAGCAGCACGGCGACAGCTTAAGACCCGATGACCGAGACCAAGCCCGCGCCAAACATTACAACGACTGGCGATCCAGTCAGGCCGGCTACCAAGCCGCCGAAGATGTTTCGTTGCATAAACCGGTGCAGAGTAAGCGCGGAGCGTTGCTGGCGGCACAATGAGCTGGCAAGCCCGTGTTAACAGCAACTACCAACGCATCAAAACGTATTACGAAAGCCGAGGCGGCACCCGTTGGCACGACGTTACCGCCGATCCTCGTTTTTTTAACCGCGTGTGGCGCAACATGTTGCGGCTACCAAAGGGCGATAACCCGCCACCCAAGGAGTATCGATGAAAGCATTTTTTGATAGGCCGCTATTTACCGGCAGCGCCGCCGTGGCGGCCTTGCTGATATTGATTGCCATGCTGGCCGGCGAAGGTTGCAAGGTGATGACCGGGAGGTTGCATGCTCAATAAAGTCCAACTCATTGGCCGCCTGGGCGGCGATCCGGACGTGCGCTACCTGCCGGACGGCACGCCTACCGCCACCGTCAATCTGGCGACCACCCGGCGCTGGAAAGACCGCAACACCCAGGAACGCAAGGAAGAAACCGAGTGGCACCGCGTGGTGTTCTTCAGCGGCCTGGCCGATATCGTCAAACAATACCTGGCAAAAGGCGCGCTGATTTACGTGGAGGGCCGCTTGAAGACCCGCAAATGGCAGGACAGGGACAGCCAGGAGCGCTACACAACCGAGATTATCGCCAGCGATTTGAAAATGCTATCCGGCAAACCCGGCGACACCGCCCCGGCCTCGACCAACAGCCCGGCGCCGGCGGCTGACGATTTTGACGACGACATCCCTTTTTGACCCTTACCTTAGGAGCAACCATGAAACTAGGCATAGACTGGAGCCAAAACTCCACCAAACGCGGCGCTATCTGGCTAATCGCCGGCCTGCTGGGAATATATTACAGCTGGGGAACCCACGACGTTAACCAACTGCTGTCCGTGGCATCCGCCGTGGCGGGTGGATTGGGTGTGGGAATTAAAGATTGAGCTAAACTAAATCGGCCGGGGATGGGGTAATACAAGACCCGTAAGGGGAATAGCCCTAGCCGATCCGGCCGCCGCCGGTGGACAAACGTTAACCAGCTATCTATTCAAGATGTCATCAGCCAATCGATTTGCTGCATCTTTCAAGAACTCAGTAAATTTTCCTTTTCCGTACGCTTTTTCCGCCGCCCGTTGCCATTTGCCTTTGTCCTCCGATCGACAACGGAATTGCACTTGTGCTTTAGCAATATCGTCCTCTGCTTTTTTTGGGTTTTGATTGCCTGCCTGACCGCCCGGTTTTCGTTTAGCATCACTCACAACGTATCTCCAGCTGTGATTCAATCGGGATATTTCGATCCATAGCATACAACCCGGCGTCTTTGCCCGCGGTCACCGGATAGCCGATTACACCGGCTTTCTGCAGTTTGTCGCACAACGGTTTGTATCGATTAATATCGGCCGAATGATCAACTAAAAAATCTTTCAATGCTCGCTCAAAAACTGTTTTGCACTCGAATAATTGATTGGCATTTTCAGTAATCAGCGACATATCCATGTTGTCATCAATCAATAACTCAATCGAGCTATTGTTTTTTCTCAGTACAACTATATGCATTGTCGGCACCTTGTTTTGTGCATGCGATTAAAAAATGGGTGGTATTTGCGACAGCGATAGATGCTCCGCAGCCGTCGTCCAGCAGCTCGGCGTATTCATGAGCCGAAAGCGGCGGATAGTATTCGCGGTCCAGCAATTTTACGAATGCGCAATCCGGCTCTTTCACATCGCCGCGCACTCCGACTATTCGGCGATGCGCAATCGACGTCGGGTAATGCGACGGATGTTTACGCTGAATCAGCGACAGCAGAGCATCGCGCAACGATGCGAATTCCCACACTTCGCGCTCGTAACCGAAAATTCTATTTTTGAAGTCGAATGCAATCAGTCCCGCATATTGAGTCTCTGTCAGTAGCGGCGCGGCTGCGCTAAAGTCGTCCATCGTTACCGATTTATCGAACAATCTTGCCCGCAGCATCTTGCGCAATAAAATCTGCAAGCGGTGAATATCGGCGTGTATCGCCCATATTTTTTTAAGTTCTGTTGTACCGATCAGTTGCAGTCGCAGCAGCTTTATTTCCGCCGCTACCGGTGCAACGGGGGCGGAATAACGGCTTTTGGCAATCGCCTTTTGCTTAACAATTCGACGATGCAGAATTGGCGCGGGAGCATCGGAATAATGCGCGTCGCCATACCATTCCGCGCTGCGGCGGCGCTGATCTTCATCGGTCAATATAACTTCGACAAATTCCATGACAACCTCTAGTTAGCAGTACAAAAAGCAAACGGTGTCGCCTGGCTTAACGCCAATCGATAGATTCATTTTTAAAAATGCGCCGTCTTTCAATACGAAGGGTTTGCTGACTTTTTTCGCTGTTTTTTGTGTCCAGGGTGTGCCGGCGCCGGTACCGGCAACAGGTCCGACTTTTGCAATATTTGATTTGACCAGGATTTTTGATGCGTTCATGAGCTTCTCCAAGCAGGTTCCCGGCACCTCCGGGGCGGCGTGTTTCGCTAAAACACGGCTTCAGTATAATTGTTTTTTTCGTTTTGTCAATACAAAACGAATTATCTTTTGATCTTACTTTGCTTGCTAGCATCACCCGGCTTATTCTCAGGCAAGTCGAACATCCCAACCAACTGCACCGCGTGAGCCATGCCGCCGGCACTGTTCGGATAATGCTGTTGTCCGGTGACAATGCCGCAGAATCCGACGTGGGTATTTGCTACGATTTCACCGGTAGACGCCACAGCCAAAAATCGATAGATTCTTGCGGCATCGTCGAACATCCCGCCGCTGTATAGTGGTTCGTCTATTGTTCTGTCGCGCTCTATTTCAATAACCTGGCCTTTTACACATAGGCGTTTCCCAAGTTGCGGAGCAGAATCCTTCATTACTAGACCGTGTTTGGTATTTGGTAAGTCTGTCAATTCATCCCATTTCAAATTAGTCGATGCCCATAGGGCTAGCATCGCCGTCCCCTTGCTAATATCGCCACCTTGGATGTCTTCCATTTCCGGCTTTGTTAAATCGATTACTTGTTGGAGCGTATATGAGCGAATCAGGGCAATAACGGCTTTGCGTTTATCTTCCTCGGATGGTTCTTTTTCTATGTGTTGGCTGGGCGTTTGAATACTTTCCGGGGCTGTATTTTGTTTTTCTGGCTCTATATCTGAAGGCTTAACTGCGGCCTGCGCCACATCAACCTCTACAGGCACATCTGACTTAACCCAATACCCGCCAGTAAACCCAATGACTAGCGCAAATGCGTAGCCTAACCACTGTTGTTTCATTCCCTGTCTCCTTTAGTTTTTTGATTCGATTTCGCTAGCTTTAGCTATCAGCCGCTGAATTAGTATCTCATCCTCCACAGTAGGCTGCCAAAAACTCGCCATGGCTCGAATCAAGCCCGGCGCAGTTTGGCTGGTGGCCGTAACCGTGCCTTGGGTTAGTGATGATTTGCCGAATCCGTTCTTTTCAATATGGCGCCGCTCAGTTTCGTCAAATTCCGTTAGCCACCAATCTTCCAAGCCAAAATAGGCGATAAAGCCATCAACCTGGGCGCTCACTCGCCGTCCTCGCCATTCCGTTCGTGATGCACGGCATTGGAATGCACCCCAATGACCAAGCCGCCGTCATTCGGCATATAAGACGCCGGAACATCCATGTCGTTTTCGGTAACTTTATTGGCCCGTTCCAGCGCTCGTCCCGTTTCCGCCAGTAACTTGCTCACGCCTACCTGTACCTCCGGACCGCTATGTCGGAAGTTGTCCAACAGCGCCACTTCGCGCGGATTGGTCGCACTGCTTCCGGTTTGTAAGCCGGTCAATACATAAACAATATCCACGCCCGCCTGGGCGATGCCGGACAGGTATTCCGCATCCGGCGAGCGGTCGCCTTTTTCATATTTCAGTTGCGCCTGCTTTTGTACGCCGCCCAATTCGCCAAAAGCCGGCTGGCTTAATTTCAGTCGTTCGCGCTCTTCTTTCAATCTGCTGCCAATCGTACTCATACGGATACCAAATAAATGTTGACAGATACTCAAATGAGTACCACAATGTACGCAACTGAATTACACAACAGGAGCTTATCACATGACAGCAGCAGTCGATAGAGATGCCGCCCTACACGCGTTGCGAAAACGCGGCAGCACTCTCAAAAAATGGGCAAAGGACGAAGGCTACGGTTACCGCAACGCATCCAACGTCATTCGCGGCACCAGCCGCGCGCACTTCGGCGAAGGCCGCGAGATTGCGGAGAAACTGAACAAGTTGATTCAGGAGACAAACAATGTCTGAACAAGAAATAGATTTTGGTAAAGGTATCCAATTGTCTACCCAGGACAAAAGAAGCCAAAAAGAATTCTGCCAAGACTTAATGCGGAAGGCACCGGAAAACAGTGACGAATATTGGGCGTTTCACCGTGCTGCGCATTACTACGAAGAGGCCGAGTTTCACAAAAACAAAAACCGCGCCGCGCATCTTGCCCGTATGAAAGCTGTTAGGGCTTATAAAAAAGCATGGAAGTTACGCTACTCACGGTATCAACCGTGCATCGCTATTGCTGTAAATAAATCAATACAGGAAGCGTGTCATGTCTGAGATCGATTTTGAATTGGATATACCGGAAGAACCCAAACAGCCCAGCGGACAATCGCTGATACCGTCTACCGATACCGCTGGCGATGAACGCGAGTTGGCGCAAGCCAGGATGTTTGAATGGATTGGTCAGCGTAAATTTTCGGCGGCGCTGCAAAAACTCCTGACCGTCTCCGATTTGGTGGAGCTACAAAAACTTAAGGAATCCAAAGCCTATAAGGGTTTGAAAGTCGTTATCGATGGAAAAATAAGAGACGTCTCCACTTTTGGGCAGGTCTGCGACTCTATCGGCGTGTCGGAACGGCATGTCAGCGAACAGTTGTTAAATCTAAAAACCTTCGGCCCGGAGTTTGTCGAATATTCGGACAAGTACCTGGGGTTTCGCGATGTTCGCGCGCTACGAAAATTGCCGGACGATGAGCGCGAAGCGCTAATAGAAGTCGCCAAGGCGGGCGACAAGGATCAACTGTTAGACCTTGCCGAGTCGTTGATCGTTAAACACGCCAGTGAAAAGGAGGCATTCAAACAGCAGATGGCAGCCAAGGATGAGCGCCTAAGCGACATGGAAAACGCCGAGTCTCGCACAGTCAAAATACTGAAAGCGGATTTAGAGGCCGAAAAAGCCAGGAACGAACTATTAACCAAAAACGACCACCGCGTTTACAACTTTGATCTGCAAACACACTTGGTTCGCGAGGAATGCCTGGCGCACCAAGCCGAGGCCGAACTGGCTTTTAACAGCCTGCGACAGTTGTTTGAAGACTGTGTAAACGACGATAACAAAACCGAGCGCGACCTACGCATCGAGCAGGTTTGGGTCACGATTCATGTCGCGGCGGCGCGGGCGGCAGATGCCTTGGCGTTTCTGCGCGGCTTTGGCCTGGAGGGTATGCCGCAATCGATTACGCCACAGCATTGGATGACCGACGACGAGGCCTTGCGCTGGCTGGACGACTACGAGCGCGTCGAGCATAAGCATATCAAGGCCAAGATCGACCGCCACGACCAGCGCGAAGCGGCTAAACCCAAAGGCCCGGGCCGCCCACGTAAGGACAAATAAGGGGCATGCGTGATGAAAGCCAATCCACTCGTACAAAAAATGGACGGTAAAAGCCTTTCCGTGCGCCCTACTGCCCAGGTGATTGCGCTACGTCAGCGCGATCCCTGGAATGAGGCTAGCGAGAAGCAGCGCGACGTGGCGCGTGCGCGGATGGTGATTGTCGAAAAGATTTTAGACATGGAAAGCAACGGCTTTCGTAGCAGCAATATGGCGGTTGAAACGCTGTTGGCTAAAGCCGAGGTCGGCAACTTGCACTCGCACTTGATGTGGGCCATGCAAACAGCCGCTAAGGCTGGTCGCGCGTTTCCCAGCCGAAGCGCTGTTTTCGAATGGTTGAAGGTGGTCAGCGCCGGCGGCGGTAGAGTCGATCTGTTGGAGCAACACAAAGGCAAAGTGGTGAAAGAGCAACCCGCCTGGTGGGGTCCGGCGTTGGAGTATTACAACCAGCCCGGCAGTCCGGAAATGTCGGTGGTCTGGCGGCAATTGGCGGAGGTGGACGGCTTTGCCTGCACCTACGATCAAGTGCGCCATTACTTGAGCAGCGTACCGGCCATGCTGGGCCGCCATAGCCCGGCGCGGATTGGTCGCCGCCTGTATCGGTTGACCGAAAAGGCCTACATCCGCCGCTGCACCGAGCGCGCCTTACCCGGCGACGTGTATGTGGCCGACGGGTATATGGCCGATATTTTTTTGTTTAACCCAGTAACCGGTAAGTTGATGTGGCGCCCTGAGTTGACTGTCTGCATGGACCTCCGCAGCCGCGTAATTCCAGGCTGGCGCATGGACGAGCACGAAGGCACCACCGCTGTACAGAACTTGTGGGCGGAAACCTTCGCCCGCTGGAACCACGTGCCGCTGTTTCTGTATGTGGATAACGGTTCCGGCCATAAAAACAAGCTGATGAGCGATGAGGTTACCGGTTTTTATGCCAGGCACAACATTGAGGTAATCCACGCCATACCGGGCAACCCGCACGGTAAAGGCTGGATCGAGAGGTTTTTCGTGGAGGTTAAGCGCGACTTTCTGAAAATGTGGCGCCCCGCCTTTTACTGCGGCGACGACATGAGCGATGAGGCAAGAGCGGAAACCCGCAAACAAACCGAAAAAGCCTTTAAAGAAGGCCGGATCAATCCGCCCACGCCGCAGGAATTTGCCGAGGCGTTTAATGCCTGGCTGGCGCGCTATCACCAGCGCCCGCATCCGGAAAACAAATACGTCACGCGGGCATCGCTGTGGGCCGATTTATCGCCGCTGCCGCCGCATGCCGACCTGGATGAAATGAAACGGCAAGCGGTGACGCTAACCGTGCGCCGTGCCAGCGTCAAGCATTGCAAGGTGGAATACGGCCATCCGGACCTGCATGCCTATAACCATAAGGAAGTGGTGTTGGAGTACGACCTAATGGATTACAGCGTAGGCGTCATTCGCACCCTGGACGGCCGCTGGATATGCAACGCCAACCTGATTACTGCCATCGATCCTATCGCCCCCAATCGGATGGCGAAAAAACGTCTGGATCGCGAAGAGAATCAACAAAAACGCGTCCAGCGCAAGCTGGACGAGCTGAAGGAGCAGGCGGGGATTTTCATCGACGCCGACGCCGTCGCCAGCGATGCGCAAACCCTGTTGGACCAAACCCCGGCGCAGCCGGAAACCATTGAGATAGACCTATTTAACTTTGACTGAGGTAACCCCCGTGAGCAACTACCCCCAACACTACACGCCGGACGACATCGGCCTGATCGAGCAGATCAAAGCATGGTTAACCGAGCGCGACTACAAACAAGCGGCGCTGGCCCGGCTGGCCCGCGTATCCAGCAGCACGCTGAGCCAGATCCTGGGCGGCAGTTATGCCACCAGCCCCAGCAAAATGCTGATCAACGTCGCCAACGCCATGCGCCACGCCGACGACACCGCCAGCGACACCTTGGCACCGGTGGAAACTAGCGTGTTCCGCCTGGCGCTGACCGCCTGCCAGATGGCCCGCCGCTACCGCAACTTTGCGGTGCTGTCGGCCTTCGTCGGCACCGGCAAGACCTTTGCCGTGCGCCATTACCAGCGTACTACGCCCAATACCTATCTGATTGAGGCCACGCCGACCATGACCGTGCAAAGCCTGATCAAGCTGCTGGCTCGCACCGTTGCTGGTTACGAGGGCAAGGGCAGCATCGACGACAAGTTTCAATCGGTCATCAACTCGCTGCGCAACACCGACAGCCTGTTGATTGTGGATGAAGCCGACACGCTGACGCCGCACGTCCTCCACACCCTGCGCCGCCTGCGCGATCTGGCCAACATCGGCATCGTCCTGGCCGGTACCGAACACCTGACCGGCCTGATCAGGCCCGCCCACGGCCAGTTCGATCAAATCCGCAGCCGCACCGGCTTCTGGCCGGAAACGGTGAAAGCCATCACCGCCGACGATGCCGCCGCGTTGACCCAGGCCGCGTTCGGCGACGAGGACGTATCCGACGAGGTGGTCAAACGCCTGTATGCCTACAGCAAAGGCTCCGCGCGGATGCTGATCGAGGGACTGGTGGCTGCCATTACCCAATTCCGCAACGGCCGCGACTTGAGCGTAGCGCTGGTGGATGCGGTGGCTAAACAGGCGTTGTGCCTGCAATCGGTAGCGTAGGGGGCGACATGATCGTATTGGAAGCTATCGAATGGCTGGACGTGAACGAGTCGTTACCCGACGACGAAATGACCGTGCTGCTGTACCACAGGGCGATGTGTGAGCCGGTATGGCTGGGCTATTGCCTGGGCGAAGGCTGGTTTACAGCGGATGGAGAGCCGTTACCCGACGGCGTTGTCACTCACTGGGCAGAAATGCCCGCAGGCCCGGAGGATGCATTGGAGGTCATCGAAGAACCGTCAGCAGAACCGCCATCGCATACCGACGCCGAGCGTTATCAATACCTGCGCCAGCGCCCGCTGGATGCAATTGAGAACGGCGGGGTTTTTGCGGGCATGACTCCGGAAAACATCGTGTTAAACGGCAAAGACCTGGATTTCGAAATTGATTGCGCTATGGCGCAGGAGATATAGCAATGAGCATTTACCTAATCAAAATCCGCGACACCGAACACGGCGTGGAAATCGAAGGCACCGAAGTCGCCAACCCCGGCGAGCGCAATGCGCCGTCGGCGGTGCTGGGCAACGCGATGGTCGCCAACGCAACCCGCTACCTGGAACAACATGGTCGGCATATCACGCTGGCCGAGACGGTTACCCGTCACTGAGGCCGCCATGAAGAACTATCTCGCTAATCGATTCTTGCGCGGCGAATACGTCGGCAAAACCCAGTGCCAGGCCAATCAGTTCAAACAGCTGGTAGCCCGGCAATGCCACAAACCACACACCCGCTTGCGCGTGCGCGTGCAATCGGACTGGGCCATTTATTAGGAGGCTTTATGCAACGCAACCACCAACGCCGCCACGTCGATGAAATTCGCAACGACCTGATGACGGCCTATCAACAACGCCGCACGTCCGATGCCGCCCAGCAACTGGTCGCGCTCAACAAGATCATTGATGAGCAAGGTGCAGAGCTGCTGCATAAGGACTGGCAGCTATTTACCGCCCGCGCCACGGCATTGATTGCTGCTGTCACTGCCGGCATCGTGCTGTACCACTGGCTAGCCGCACCGGTTATCGCCATGGCCGGCCTGGAGTGCCGGCTGTGAGCAATGGCTGCGCTATTCCTTGCCCATACTGCGGCAAGGATGTCGACATTATACAGGCCATGGAAATGGTGGCCGGCAACGAGTGGACTGGCTTGCTTAACGGCCTGCCGATTAGCCTGGTCGGCGCATTGCTGCGATATCTGGAACTGTTCAAGCCCAACAAACAAGAGCTGCGCTGGTCCAGGCGCTTGGCATTGACCAAGGAGCTGGTACCGCTGATCAATGATGCACAGATCAAGCGTAACGGCATCGTCTATTCGGCCCCGGCCGGTATCTGGGAAGCGGAGATGATGAAGCTGGTGGTCAACCGCCCCGAATCGTTAGTGCTGCCGCTTAAAAGCAACGGCTATCTGCTGAGCATGATCGCCGGTCGCGGCGAGCGGGCTGCGGCCAAGCTGGAACAGGACAAGATCGAGCAGCAGCGCAACCGCAGCAACGTCGGCGGCGCGCCGGTGTCGGTGGCCGATTTGGCTGCCCAGGCGCAAACCAAAACCAAATCCAAGCCGCCGGCTAACTGGAAAGGCGGCGTTGCGGCACCGGATACATCGTAAATCCCCCTCTGTCCCCCTTTTGCAAAGGGGGAGGATTGTTCCCCTCTTTGATAAAGAGGGGTTAGGGGAGATTTGCAAACTACACAATCATAGGAGCCAAACATGGCCAAAAAACACAAAGCCCCGGCAGCCAGTTACGTCTGCCAAGACAAAGAGCAAACCCAGGCGGCCATTCGTCTGCTTGGCGATACCCAGCGCGAGCTGACTCGCGTGGAAACCGACCTGAATGACGAAATCGCCGCTATCACCGACGCTCGCAAAAACCAAATAGAAGCGCTAAAAACCCGCGTCGATAGCCTGTTGACGGGTATTCAAACCTGGTGCGAAGCCAACCGCGCCGACCTGTGCAAAGACGGCGGCAAAACTGCCAACCTGATCACCGGCGAGGTGTCCTGGCGGCAGCGACCGCCTAGCGTGGGTTTGCGCTCGGCCGATAAGGTGCTGGAAACCCTACGTAACCTGGGTCTGAGCCGCTTTATCCGCACCAAGGACGAACTGAACAAGGAAGCGGTATTGGCCGACCCAAAAGCTGTACAAGGCATTGCCGGCATCACTATCAACAGCGGCGTCGAGGATTTCGCCGTGGTGCCGTTCGAGCAGGAGGTTGTGTAATGACTCAGCAACGCATAGATGAATTACGCGCCCGTGCCAATCGCCTGCGCGAGAGCGCTGCCCGCGCCGACAATCGCGCCGCGTATAACGATGACATGGCCACCGCTGCCAAGTATGACGACGAAGCCGACGAGTTAGCCGATAAGGCGCAAGATAGGCTGAAGAGGAAACCATCAGGGTTTCCGCCAGCCGATAAAGACATTGATCGCCCTTTTGGGTTGCCGTACCCATCCGGTCAAAAAATATGAGCGACTTAGTTAAACACTATCTGACGCTGGTCGGCATCGCCAAAACCTGGGCAGAAAAAACCCTGCCCGGTTGGGATGATGACATGCACCGCACGGTGCTAGCCCGCCATGGCGCCACCGAGCATAACGGCCATATCAGCGCAAAAACGCTGAACGTGCCGCAGCTCGGCCAAGTGCTGGACGACTACGCCGCACGCGGCTGGCCGCGCCATAAAACCTACAACGGCCAGGCGTCAAGTCGTCCGAAGGTCGTATCGCCGCAGATCGGCATGGTGGTTAAGCTATGGGGCAAGTTGGGCACGGCAGGCAAGGTCAACAACGCCGGTCGCCCGGCGCTGCTGGCATTTTGCGCTAGACAAACCGCGCACAACGTCCCCGACCTGGATAGCCTGACGAGCGAAGAGCTGCAGACCATCATCGAAGCACTCAAAGCCTGGATGGCCCGCTAAAATGGATTTGCCCAACGTCGACCCAGAACTGTTAGCCACGCTGCCGCCCGTCTTGCGGGCGGTAGTGCGGGCGCTTGGCTATGGCCGCGCCCAGGAATGGGTGACCGAGTTTGGCGGCGGCTGGGTGTACGTTCCGGCGCGAGACAATCCTCGGGCCGCATTGCAGATTTCGCTCGCGGACGATGAGGCCACGCGTCTGATTGACGAGTTAGAGCCGTTGTGCACGGCTAATCGATATGTGCGAGTGCCTGCCTGGGAAAACCGCAAAATCGCGAATAGATGTCCTGCATCATCCGTCCAGCCGCTGGACGATGACGATGACGCCGATACACTGCAAAACCTGCCGCCCGTCTTGCGGGCGGTGGTGCGGGCGCTCGGCTATGGCCGCGCCCAGGAATGGCTGCGGGAATGGGGTGGCTTGGTGATCAATCTGCCAAAACATTACACCTTCGCGCTTGGCCTCAGCCGGGATGAACTACAACGCCTGCGCGTCGAGCTGGCACCGCATCTGGACAGCAACGACCGGTTCAGCGTGCCCAAGATCGACAAATTGTGGATTCGTCACCGCAATGCATTAATCAACGCTAACAAAGATTGGCAAAGCGCGTCTAAACAAGCTCGCGCGTATCACCTGACCGTTCGCCAGATTACCAACATCCGCCGCGAGGGCGAAACCGACGACCGGCAGATGAGTTTATTCGATTGACCGAACAAGCCGCACAGGCGGCACGGCTCCAGCGGGCGGTGAGCTAGTGAAAAAAACACCCGCAGTCGATCCGGCGAATTACCTCCCGCCGGCGCATCGATCGGCATGGCCCCACGAGACGGGGCCTTTTTTAATTCACACGGAGACACAGATGATTCATCACTTAAAAACATATCCAGCATTCTTTGAAGCCACCGCGCGCCATGAAAAGCTATTTGAAATACGCAATAATCGCGACAGAGGCTTTCAGAGGGGCGACACCGTGATACTTCACGAATGTGATCAAATCAGCGGCATCGCGACAGGCCGGGAGATAATGGCAAAAATCACGTATGTACTGAATTTTGCGCAGAAGTCTGACTACGTCGTGTTTGGGATGTCTATCATAGACCCAACCTTCGACTTATAACTGAGGAAATAATATGAAAGAAATTTGGATTGTCGCTGCAAACAGTGCCGAGTATGGACGAGTGTATCTGCCAGATTATGCCGGAGTGATACGCCAAGAAGTGGCCACAAAAGTTATGGACGGCGCGCATCGTGAACGTTTTCGCGGAACGCTTGATGAGAGATTGAAAATGTTAGGCTGGGAAATTGTCAAAGTTGGCCTAATCGAAATACAGCCCCGCTAAGCCCCGTTAAACAAAATCCCGCCATCATTGCCTATCCCCAAAATCTTTAAACGCGCCTGCGCGTTTTTAAACGGGGTTTTGGCTGGTTTCCAATTGCGTTACTAGGCGAATCCTTTCGAATACTAACACCACTCCCCCGGAAACATTTCCAGCCTGATCAACCCCGCCCCAAATCCGGACAATGGCCTCAACTGATTTTTTGGGGTCATCATGTCCAAACCCGCCGTCAAACTTGCATCGCTTGCATTCGAAATAGCTGCCGATGCCGCTGTGCCCGGCGAAGCGCATTTGTTGCCGGTCGGTCCTTTCCGTGCAGCAGATGGCAGGCCGGAAGATTGCGATGCCTGGCTGTTGGACGCCACGATTGCCGCTAGCGTGATTCAGCGCCTGCGCGACCGCCAGAACGACACCCTCATCGACTACGAGCATCAATCTCTGCGCAGCGAGTGGAACGGCCAGCCCGTTATCGCCGCCGGCTGGTTTCATGACATGCAATGGCGCGATGGCAAAGGCCTGTACGCCGTTGGCGTGGACTGGACAAAAACTGCAAAGCAACGCATCACAGACAAAGAGTATCGCTACATCAGTGCGGTGTTTTGGTACTACAGCGGCACCGGCGAGGTGCTGGATGTGATCAGCGTGGCTTTAACCAATACCCCCGCCATCGACGGCCTGGATGATTTAGACGCCGGCGAACTGGCAACCCTGACCAAACGCTTTTCCCTACCCGACCCGGAGCATACCGATATGGCTACCCCGCAAGAAGAACTGGCCGCGCTGCGCGTGACGCACGCCAACACTGAAACCGCCGTGGCGGCACTCACCGCCGAACGCGACACGCTGAAAACCCAGCTGGCCGCACTCACTACCGAGCGCGACACGCTGACAGGCGAGCTGGCCGCGTTGAACAAGCAAATCAACGACACCAAAGCCGCCGCCGAAACCCAGCAAAAAACCGACTTGATCACTGCCGCCTTGACCGATGGCCGCTTGGCTCCAGCTTTGAAACCCTGGGCGGAAAAACAATCCGTCGCGGCGCTGACCGAATATCTTGAAACCAGCGGCCCGCTGTCGATCACTCAGCGCCAAGCCGGCGACGGCCATACGGTCGGCACAGCGGCATTGACCGCCGAACAAAAGGCAATTGCCGACAAAATGGGCGTGAGCGAGGAAGAGTTCCTGGCCGCGCAGAAAAAACACGCCCGCTAACCGCCGGCACCGATTACCTGACTTTAGGAGCATACGATGCTGACACAAGCGCAAATCGACGCGTTAAAAACCACGCTCCAGGCCAATTTTGATAAAGGCCTGGTCGCAACCCCCAGCAATTGGAAGATGATTGCCCGGCTGATGAAATCCACCAGCAAAAGCAGCACCTATGCCTGGTTGACTCAATGGCCATCCTTCCGCAAATGGGTAGGTTCGCGGCTGCATAAAGCCATCGCCGAAAAGGCCTACACCGTCACCAACGACAAGTACGAAGCGACGATTGACGTACAGCGTACCGACGTGGAAGACGATGATTTCGGCCATTACGCTACCGTGGCTTACGGCCATGGCGAAGCAGCGGCCCGGCTGATGGATGAGATCATGTTCTCCGCGCTATTGGCCGGCTGGTCTACCAACTGCTACGACGACCAGTTTTTCTTCGATACCGATCACCCGGTGTATGCCAACACCGACGGCACCGGCACTGTAACCGCCACGTCCAACATTCAGGCCGGCGCCGGCGCGCCTTGGTATCTGTTTTCGCCGAATGCGCCCGCTTTAATTTTGCAAGAGCGCGTGCCGGCAACATTGGAATCCCAAACCAACCCCAACCAGTCCACCAACGTCTTCGAAAACGACGTGTTCAGTTTCGGCGGTCGTTGGCGCGGTGCGGCAGCGTATGGCTTTTGGCAATGCTGCTACGGCTCCAAAGCCACGCTGGATGCGACCAACTTTGCCGATCTTTACAACCGCATGTTGAGCCAAGTGGGGGATGGCGGTATCAAGCTGGGCACGGTACCGACCTTGCTGGTCTGCGGCCCAACCAATCGTGTCGCGGCGGAAAATCTGCTGTTACGTGATCGCCTGGCGACCGGCGAGACCAATATCAACTACAAAAAAGTTGATTTGCTGGTTACCCCTTGGGTTGCGTAAGTTCTGATTGATAACCCTCACCCCGGCCCTCTCCCAATGGGAGAGGGAGCATAATTTGGAGACTGATATGCCAAAAGTTTATGTCCGCGTGAATCTGCGCACCGATTTGGAAAAGCGCGACCGTTGCGCCGAACGTTTTACCCGCGATTGGAAAGAGATCGACATCGACGACGCCACCCGCGCAGCGTTGGAAGAAGATCCGTATCTGGAAGTCAGCGATACGCCCACCGTGCTGGTGGAAGTGGCCGCGACTGTTCAAGCCGCTGTTGAAACCGCTGGAGACCTTACAATCCACCCTGAGAGCGAAGCGACTGGGGAGACTGCGGCGGAAGGAACCGAAACCGGTACTGCATCCCCGGTGCCCAATGCCGACGCGACTAACAACGAGGGCGACCATGTTATCGATACTGTTACTGACGGCAGGGTTGGCGATGTCGCCGTCGCCGCCGAAAACAATACCACCGCAACCGATGGCGCTGATTTATCGACCGATCAGGCCGGCACGGCCGAAAGCGGGACCGAGTTATCCGCTGCCGAAGCGGCGCAAACGGTAACAGCCGACACGCGCATGGAAACCATCAAGGCCGCCATCGGTCAGCTCGACCCCAACAATTCCGAGCAATGGTTGAGCGATGGCAAGCCGGTGATCGATGCGATTACTGTCCTGACCGGTTTCAGAGTAATGGCCGTCGAGCGCGACCAAGCCTGGAGCCAAATCAAAACCCAAGCGGCGGCTGAGTAATGCCCTTCGCCACCCGTGCCGATCTGTTAGCCCGCACCAACGCCCGCCGCCTGGCGCAGTTGGCGGTGCCGGCTGACATGGGCATGCCACCCGAGGACGCGCTACGCGTGGCTATCGATGGCGGCGACTTGACCGGTTATACGAGCGCTGAGCAAACCGCGCTGGCGGCGGCATTGGATGCTATTGACACAGCGCTGGCCGATGCCGACCAGGTATTGATCAGCGCCGGTGTGCCGGATGGCACCCAAACCAGTTTGTTAGCCCGGATGGTCTCCACGATTGCGCTGTTTTATCTGCAAGGCGCTGAACGGATGACCGCGGAAGTGCAGCGGGCTTACGATGGCGTGATGGACATGATCAAGATGTTCAAGCGCGGCGAGCTGGACTTGGTACCTGCGCCACCGCCCGGGCCGCTCGATCCGGTTGTGTCTGATGATCTGGTGCAGTTTGAGAGCGCGTCTCGCCGTTACGGCGGCACGTCGGCTGTTATTGAGGACTGGTAATGATCTCGCTGACGTCCGTCCTCGATCACATCAAGTCTAAGCCGGCCGATTTTGCTCATGCCTGGTTCCGCGACTTCGGCCTGGCCGCCGAATACGCACAGATCGAACCGACCGCATTGCCGTTGCCGGCGGTGTGGCTGGTCCGAGCCGCCGACAAATCCGACGAGCTGGATGCCGAGGCCCGCGCCGCGAATATCACGCTGGGCTTCGACGCAGTGATTGCCATCGAGAACATCCGCACTCAGCGCGCCGGCGAAACCGACGATGTGCTGCTGGCATACCGCGATGCGGTGCGCGTGTTGTTGCAAGGCTGGGAGATCGAGCCGGACCTGAAACCGATCAAATTCAAAGGCGGCAAAGTGCTGGAGTACACCGCACAGGACATTTACTGGGCCGACCGTTACGAGTTCAACGCCCTGATCACCAATTATTTACCCGACCCCGGCCCCTACAGTGGCCTGGTTTACATAGGAGCACCCGCATTATGACGATGGCATTTGATTACATTCCGGCAGCGCTGCGCTATCCCGGCGTTTACATCGAGATTGACAGCAGTCAGGCCAGTCTGGGCGCGGATATACCCGCTGCGCTGCTGGTCGGGCAAAAACTATCGGCCGGCACAGCGCCGGCGGGCGAGGTTGTTAGGATTACCTCCGTGTTTGATGCTCAGCAAAAATTCGGCGCAGGCTCGATGCTGGCGCAAATGGCGGCCCGTTATCGGGCGGTAGATGAGTTTTTTGATGTTTATGTCTTGCCTTATGCAGACAACGGTGCCGGCGTGGCCGCGACCGGTACCATTACCGTCACTGCGGTGGCGACGGTTGACGGCACACTATCATTATATGTAGCCGGCAAATTGATCAGCGTCGGCATTACCAGCGCGATGACTACTGCCCAAATCGCCACGGCTATTGCTGCGGCATTTACCGATTTGGACATCCCCGTCACGGCTGCGGCAGTTGCCAGCGTAGTGACTCTGACTTGTCGCCACAAAGGCACCTGCGGCAATAATATCGATATTCGCCTCAATTTATACGGCGAAATCAAACCGACCGGCCTGGGCTTGACCTTGGCGGCGATGACGGGCGGCACTGGCGATCCGGCTCCCGGCAACTTGCCGGTATTGATCGGCAGTAACCGCCGCTATCGCTACGTAGCATTAGGCATTAACGATGCTGCTACGTTGGCCGCCTGGCACACCGAAAGTCAACGCCGCTATCAACCGCCCGTTCAAGCCGGTTTTAGAGCGTTTACCACGCACCGGGGCGACGCGGCGGCGGCGATGGCATTTGGCGAAACCAAAAACTACGAACACATTTGCGATCTGTCGCTGGAGATTAACCCGACTACTACCTGGGAGGGGGCTGCGATGTTGGCAGCGGCCGCCGGCCCGCAAATCTACAACAACCCTGTCGAGTCTCTTGAAGGGGTACTGTTGACCGGCATGATTGGTGTGACCTATCACGATGATTTCCCCACGGCCAACAGCTTGCTCTTCAAGGGTATGTCGGTGATGGAAGTTGGCACAGACGGCAGTTGTTACATCAAAAGCTTGATTACGATGCACCAGTACAAGCCGGACGGCAGCGAGGATGATGCATATCTGGACATCAACGCGCCGGAGGTGATGGACCGCATCCGCGAAACGCAAATCGCGGCGGCCAAAAAAGCCTTTACGGGCACCGCAGCGGCGGAGACCAACGAGGGCTATAAGCCTGGGCTGCGCATTACCACCAAAGACTCGGTCACGTCGCTGTTGTTGAGTCATTATCAGAACGTCTTGGTGCGCGAATATGGCTGGTGCCAAAAATACGCGTACTACAAAGCGAATTTGTTTGTCGAACAAGACCCGGACAACCCCAGCCGTTTCAATTTCCGCGATACCCCTGTGCCGTTATCGCCATTCAAAATACTGGCTGGCCGCGCGCAGTTTGTTAAGCGGGTTTAAAAATCTCCTCCTGCCCCCTCTTTGCCAAAGATGGGGAATTATCTCCCCCTTTAACAAAGGGGGACAAAGGGGGATTTACAAACAGGTTAAACGCACTTTATGGGAGATTTAAACCATGGCTGAATTAAATAACATCCGCACCGTCTCGGTGCCATCCATCGGCAAACTGCCGCTGGCCGCCCAGCCGGGCACGTTTACCCCGTCCGGCGAATCGCGCGAGCACAGAGCCGGCCGCTTGGCCGAAGACGGTGGATTTTTGACAGGCAATAAGCCGGCGGTGCTGGAGTTGAATATCAACATCCAGGCCGGCGTGGATCTGGACGCGATCAACGCGATCAAAAACGAGGACGTGACGATCCGCTTGACCAGCGGCCAGGTGTACATGATGTCGCAAGCGTTTCGCTCCGGCGATCCAGCTGGATGGGGGGATGGTGAAAGTAAGATCACCATTATGGCTAATGTGTCTGAGAGGATTTAGGAATGCCTAATCGTCAAATATCATATTACAAAAACGTAATCGATCTACCCCCGCCCAGCGAGTTCGGCGATGGTCTGGCGATGGCAGAAGGGGCTTTGTACTACTGCGATAGCAAAACCTGGGGCGACATTAGAGAGTTTTCGAAAATGCCGCCTGAAAAGCGCAGGCTACGGAAGAACTTATATCCGATCAACAGCGAAACGTTTATCGGCAGTAACAGCAACACCGGCAACCCCATTCAGAATGTCGCGTTTCCGGGTCACCACTGGGGTATTGCATCCGGTGTGCAGCTGAGCAGCGGTGCAGCGAATGGTTTTTGTCAGCGCAACCAGACCGTCATCGCTGATAGTAATTTTATTGTGTATTCGTTTTTTGCTCACGTGCCGCCGGGAGTGACGGGCGCAAAGGTCCTCGTCACGAATATGGGATTTAACGGCGGCGAGCTGGCGTCTCTGTCATACGATTGGGATGCCCCGCTCAGTGCGTCGACCGGAATTTATGGCACGAACAACGTCACTACATTAGGTAATCGCTGGACGGTGCAAGATATGGGTGGCGGTGTACGGCGCTTTTCTCGCCCCTTCTTGAACGACGGCACAAGAACGACGTTCATTTATCAGTTAAACAGCTCTGTTGACGGTGATAAGCCGATATACTCCGGCTTTTTCGCGGAAAACGTGCCGAACAACGGTAGTGCGTTATTGCCATCGCCGTACGTCAGAAGCGGTAATGTTGCGCCCTATCACGGCGGAGGTCGTGCAAACGCTGGGTTCGTGTCTGCGCCGTCGCTACCGTTTTCGACGGTCCGGTGTTATACAGATTCCATTTTTCAGAGTGGCACCAATGCAAAGTTAACAGTGCTCTTAGCATCAATGTTTGGCAGGACGGGTAATAATACACTTGGTGGCACTAAACTCGTGACTGACGGCTTCGGCGAGGGGTCGCAAAAGGCTGTGCTCACGCGGTTGCGCGAAGACCGGGTTGCCGCAGTCGGTACGATTAACGATTTTTCGAAATCGTTAGTCGTTATTAATGGTGGTTTTAATGAAGGGCCTCAAAACGAAGCTGGGCGTATAGCGATGACGGCAGCGTTGCAAGCCGAAATCGAAGCATTAGGCCATGACAACTATGTCATCTGTGGCTTGTTGATGAAATTTAACACAGCGGCGTTTCCGGCTAAAGCCGAGAATCTTTCTACAAACATTGACGCCTATCTGGCAAAAAAAGCACTAAACGAACTGTGGCGACAAACGTTTGGCTGGCATTTTTTCGACACTCACGCGGCGTCTGTCAACGCATATGATCCGCTATCCGCTGCAGACGTGGCTGCGTATGCGCTGGACATGCGTCCGCCGTCATTAGCGCTATCCACGGGAGACGGCGATCATCCTGGTGATGAAGAAGCGATGGTGATAGCGGCGGCGTTGCGGGATCATATTTTTCATTTTTTTTCGAGGCACAAATGAGACTAATTAACCCGCTCAATATCGGCAAAACCCACATCACCGAACTGAAATTCCGCGCCTACACCACCGCCGCCGACTACTTGTCATTCGACAAGCGCGGCGGGGTAGCGCAGCGGATTGCGTTGATTGCCTCGCTGACTGGCACCGACGAAGCGCTGATCGAGCAGCTGCGCGGGCCGGATTATGTCCGCGCGGAAAAGATTGCCAGCGACATGCTGGCCGCTGACGAAGAAGCGGCAGGAGACGACGCCGAAAAAAAGTTGTCAGAATCATCACAGCAGTCGGATTAGTCGCTAAAGTGCTGAATCAACCGCTGCCAATTGCCAAAGCCTTGCCGCTGGCCGAGCTGTTCATGTGGGCCAAGGTGGCGGCGGCGATGGATGGGCGGAAGTTTGAATAAACTCCCCTTCTCCCGCCGGGAGAAGGCTGGGATGAGGGGATAAATCTAATTCTCCTCACCCCAACCCTCTCCATCAGGAGAGGGAGTGAACCGCTGGAAATATTTCCTGCCTGATCACCGTTGCTCTACCGCTATAAACTCCGGTTACATCCCGTATCCGGAGTTTTTTTATGTCCAGTGCCGCCGAGGCCGCCGAGGCCGAGTTAAGGCTCAAGTTTGTCGACAAAGGCGCGACGACCGGCATCGATAAGTATGCCAAGCACGTCGAGCAAATCACCAAGCGCACAGAAGACCTGGCGACCCAGTCCAACAGTCGCCAGCGCACGTCATACGAGCGATTGTCTCTAGCCCGCGAAACATTGGGCATTCGTTCTGAAACTAAAATCCGCGAAGAAATGCGGAAAACCACAGCTGCTTATCAAGAGCTGCGCAAATCCGGTACCGCAACACAAGACGAACTCACGCGCGCCGCTGAAAAGACTCGGCAAAAGATCACCAAGCTGACCAACGAAATGGGCAAGCTGACCAAGGAGCAGCAGAAAGCCGCCAAGGCCGCAAAGGATTTTGAAACGGCCCAAGGCCGGATTAGAACCGGCGTGGCGGTGGGTGCTGGCGTAGCGGCGGCTGGCTATGCACTGAAATCGCCGGTGATGAATGCGATGTCGTTTGATGAAAGACTGGCAAGCATGGCGAATACCGCCTATCCGGAGCGTACAGCATCCGGCCGCTTGCAGGGCGCTAAAGCGTTGGAAGCTGTCATCAATCGTTCCGTGGACCTTAAGCAAGGCGGCGGTGGTACGCGCGACCAGGCGGCGGAAGCACTGGATGCATTGATCGCCAAGGGTACGCTGACGCGCGAGCAATCAACAGCGTTTTTACCTACCGTGATGCGCACCGCTTACGGTTCGTCGGCAGCTCCCGTCGATATCGCCAATCTGGCCAGCGCCTTGGTCGGCCAAAACATCGTCGGCAATGAACGCGATTTAAAGCGCGCGTTGAACATGGTCACCGCCTCCGGCCAGGCCGGCGGCTTTGAGATTAAAGACATGGCCAGGGCGCTGCCTGGTCAATTGGCAGTCGGTAAAACCGCCGGTTTGGTCGGTCTGCCGGGCTTGCAAAAAATCCTGACCATGAATCAGGCGGCGATCATGACGGCCGGCGATACCTCCACAGCCGGCAACAACGTGCTCAACCTGCTGACCAAGTTATCCTCTGGCGATACCGCCAAGGATTTTGATAAGGCTGGCGGCGGCGACCTGAATAAATTCCTGATCGAGCAGCGTATTAAAGGTATCGACGCGGTCGACGCCTGGATGAATTTAATCGATAAGCTATCGCTGCGCGATCCACAGATGAAAGCGGCGCTGGCCAAGCTGGAAAAGGCCGGTAATAAAGCCGATCAACAAGCAGCCATCGAATCGATTTCGCAATTGGCGGAAGGCGGCGTGATCGGCAAATTCTTTCAAGACATGCAGGCGCGCGCCGCGTTATTTGGCATGCGTAATAAAGCGCTGACCGAGCGGGTTGGCGGATTTATCAGCGCCAACAATACCGAGTTTGGCGCTAACGACCTCAATTTCGAAACTATGGCCGGCACGGGTGCGGCCGCATTGCGTAACGCAGAGCAGGAAGCGGCGATCCGGCAGAAAGATGCTATGGATAAGCTGATTCCGACGATTACCCGCGCGTCGGAAATCTTTGTCGACCTCTCGCAAAAGTATCCGAATTTAAGCGCCGCCGTGGTGGGTGCTACGCCGCCGATAATTGCCTTGGGTACGGCGGCAGGGTTATCTGCATTGGCTATGGGTGGCGGCAAGGGCGGCCGATTTGCCGAGCTGGCTACTAAATGGGGCGGTCGTGGCGCTGGAACGTTCGGTGTTTTGGGTGCCGCTACTGCCGGTTATGCAGTCGGCGATATGTTGGTCAGGCCCGGTATCGATAAATTAACCCAATGGGGCACGGGCGATAAAAACGCCACACTAGGTACCGCCCTGGCCGATTACTTTAATAAGCCTGCGCAAAAATCCGAAGTGCATCTGACGGTGGAATCCACTGCACCAGGCTTCATGGTCAAACAAAAATCAAAGTCAGACGGGGTTAGCGTGACGACCAAGGGCAACACCGGCAACCTGTTTAACGGAGCGCCCTGATGGCAGAAACCTACCGCGACCGCTGGAGCACCGCGCGTTGGCGTGAGATCGAGTTTTTGACTGAGAGTCATGACGCTAAAGGCGGCCGCCGAAAAGCCATTCACGAATTTCCCGGTGCCGAAGAGCCGGTCGTCGAGGATATGGGCGGCAAGGCTGGCGATTATCAGCTGAACGCGTATTTCATCGGCAACGATTACGATCTTGAAGCGGTTGCGCTGATAAAGGCGTTGAATCAACCCGGCGCAGATTGGTTATTGCATCCCTGGTTGGGTCGTATTTGGGTGACGCCTATTAGTTGGTCGCGGCGCGATAGCAATGATGCCAATGGCTTTTGTACGGTTGCGATTAGCTGGGTAGCGGGCGGCGAACAGCCACCGGAAGCAACACCGGACCAAGTCGATATCGCCAACGCCAGCATCGCGGGGTTTGCTGATGCGGCGGTCGCCGATTTCGATCTGTTGGCGATGAGCGCCGACGGCCTGGGGGCGTTTGTCGCGCAGGTGCAAGGCAAGTTGGAATTTGTCCGGCAAGCGATCAGCTTTGCGACCTTGCCGTTAATCTGGTCCAGCCAGTTGCTGGGCCTGGTCTCAGGTATTAAGGGCGATCTGGGCGCGCTGGCAGCCATACCCGGCAGCTATGCCAATGCGTTTCGCAGTCTATCCAATGCCATTGGCCTGGGGGCGGACGATGCCGGCTTGGCCGACACAGACCGGCCACGTCTGGTGTCGCGGCTAGTCGCGTTGTCCGCCAACGCCAACCACGGCACATTAAGCGGCGTGGCGGCGACCGATAGCGCGGTGCGCGGTAATTTAACCCGCGAGGCCGCTTTGCAAAGCCGCTTGTATTTAGCCGCGGCGATGCAAGTGGCGTTGGTGGATTATCGCGCCGAAGTAGACCGCACGGCGGTGCTTGCGGCTATCGATACCGCTTACGACGCCTTGTTACCGACGTTGCCTGACACCGTGTTTCAGGCCGCTGTGACCGCCCGCACCGCGTTGGTGGAAGCGGTAATGGCGCAAGACTTACAGCCACAGCAAATACGCGACCTGGTCGGCAACTTGCCGTCTACCGTGTTGGCCCACAGGATGCGGATCGATGAGTCGGTGTTTTTGGCCCGCAATGGCGTGCGGCATCCGTTGTTTGTGCGTGGGCGGGTGTATGGTTGAGATCCGCTTCAACGGCCAGCGCTATGCGTACTGGCAAAACGTGCATGTCAGCGCCTCGGTGGACGATCTGGCGGCCTCGGTTAGTCTGGCGGTGACGCGGCCAGGCACCGGCGAGCGCCTAGGCGTGGATGCCAACACAGTGATCGAGGTATTGATTGCCGATATCGTCGTCGCCACGATCCGCCCGGATGTAATCAACCGGCATATTGATGCCAATAGCCACGGCATAGCGATTGAAGCGCGCTCGTTAGGGCGCGAGTTGATCGACTGCCAATACTCAAAAACCCTGTCAGGCCTGAAATTGGGCGAGATTGTGAAGCAGCTTTGCAGCACGTTTAAAGTGCCTGTGAAGATCGATGCCGACACCGCTGTGGTGCCTGATTTTGCCATGCAATGCGAGTCGCCCAGCAACGCGCTGATCAATGCCGCCCGCGCTGCCAATCTGTTGTTGTACCCCACGCCCGACGGCGGCTTATTGCTGACCAAACCCACTGAGGCCGCGCCGGTTGCTACGCTGGTGTATGGCGAGCAGGTCGAGAGCTTTTCGGTGGTGGACGAATACAAGCTGCGCTTTTCCGATTACCTCGTAAAAGGTTACGACTACGCCACCGATAAGGCGCTGAAAGGCGCGGTAAAGGATGGCGGTATTGGTTATTTCCGGCCGCTGCACATCCTGGCGGACAAAACCGGGCAAGGGCTGGGCGGCTGCGACCGGCGGGCGACCTTGGAGCGCAATCGCCGGCTGGCCCGCGCGCATCGCATCGATCTGGACGTATACGGCTGGACGCATGCCAACGGCGTGTGGGACATCAACACCCAGGTGCGGGTGATTATTCCGGGTGAGGATATCGACGGCGTCTATTTAATTGGTGAGCGGGCATTTACGCTGGACGACCAGCGCGGCAGCATGACCAGACTAACGGTGATGAAGCGCGAGGCGTTTATTGGCGAAGAAAAGCCCGCCAGTAGCAAGGCAAAAAAAGGCGCTAAACACAAAGCCAAAAAGGCCGAGGAGAAAATTATTTATGCAACAGATCTGGGCTAGGTTGCAGCTGTTGTTTGCCCACGGCGTGGCGACGCTGGTCGGTGCCGATCGTGTCCAGGCGCGTGTGCTGGATAACGAGGTTCTGAATAATCTGGCACGGGTGGAGCCCTACGGATTTAGTTATCGGCCCCAGCCTGGCGCGCAAGTGTATCTGGCATTTCCGGGCGGTGACCGCTCGTATGGCGTGGCGCTGGTGATCGGGGATAAGCGCTATCAAATTGAGTTGCAAGCCGGCGAAGTGGCGCTGCATGACGATATTGGCCATGTCATCAAGCTGGGCCGGGATGGCATTGCGGTGGATGGCGGCGGGCATGATTTGACGATTACCAACGCGCCTACCGTCATTGTCAACGATGGCGACGTGCACGTGAGCGGCGGTGATATCGTTGCCGACGGTATCTCATTAAAACAGCATGTTCACGGCAACGTGCAGCCCGGCAGTGGCGACACCGACTTACCGCATTGAGGCACTTATGTTGAAACTGGTCCAAATTGATAACGGCGTGTTTGATCTGCAATTTGACGACCCCGCGCTAGCCGATGAGCAAGCCGCGCTGGAAACCCTGGTGTTTGCGGCGCTATTTACCGACGCCGAGGCACCGTCCCGCCGTGTGCCAGATCGTTACGAGCGGCGCGGTTGGTGGGCCGATCCGGCCAAGGGTACAGGTTTATGGTATCTGCGCCGCCAAGGGCTGGGTGATGCCGCCCGGCGCGAGGCGATTTTTATGGTTGAGCAAGCCTTGCGCGATCATGGTCTGAACGATGTCTCAGTGATAGAAGACCCCGCCGCCGCCGGAAATGTTTCCGGGGTGTTTCTGTTGATCAGTGGTTCGCATAATGGTCGCACCTTTAATATGAGTGTGCCGCTGTGACCGACTACGTCCGCCCCTCTTATGCCGAGCTAAAAACCCGCATCGAAACTGACCTGGCCGCTGTGCCGGCGGTGTTGCGTGGGCCTTTGGCGGCGATGTGGGCGCGGGCTTGTCACGGCCAGCACGGCTATTTGGAGTGGATCGATAAGCAATGCAGCCCGCTGACGTGCGAGCTGGAGCGGCTGTATGACTGGGCGGCGCTGTATGGCGTGGAGCGGCTAGATGCCACTGCCGCGACCGGTAATGTATTGGCAACCGGCACGGTGGGTACGCTCCTGTTGGCCGATACCATTCTACGCGGCCAGAATGGCCTTGATTACACGGTGATGGCGGCTGTTGCGTTAGGCGCCGGCTCTACGCCGGTCTCTGTGCGCTGCAACACCGCTGGCAGTGCCGGCAATTTGCTGGCCGGCCAAACATTAACCCTGGTTGACCCGGTGCCTGGCATATCCGGCACGTTGACTGTCGCTTTAGGCGGCCTGACTGGCGGCGCGGAACAAGAGACGCTTGAAAGCTGGCGGGCACGGGTAGCCGACGAATGGCGCACGATGGTGACGCGTGGCGCTCGTTCGGGCAAGCCGGACGACTATCGCTATTGGGCTAAGTCTGCCCACCCGTCCGTGACCACTGCGTTGGTACAGCCGCAAGTATTGGGCTTGGGCACAGTGATTGTCAGGCCTATTTGTAACGGGCTTTTGAACCGCTTGCCTTCGCCGGCCGTACTGGCAGCGGTGTCGGCGTACTTAACCGACATCGCCCCGGCCACGGCGGATTGGTCTGTGGTTGCGCCGTTGGTGCATGCCGTGACCATCACTATCGATTTGCTCCCCGGTTACGATACGCTGGATAACCGCAATGCGATTACGGCGGCGCTGGCAGCTTTGGGATTGGCCGAGTCTAGCGAGACCTCGTTATTGGCGATGGCCGAGATCGATGCGGCGATTGCGACGGTCACGACGCAATACACCCGCATTGCCCCGCTGGCCGATATCGCCATCGGTGCCGGCGAGGTATTCGTACTGCAACCGGTGGTGTGGGTGTAATGCAAATCACCCCGCACACGGTCGCTGAATTCGCCCAGGCGCAACAGCGCTTGTTACCGCCGGGTGCCGCCTGGGATTGGCCGGCAGGCAGTACGGGCAACGTTTTATTAACTGGCATGGCCGCAGAATTGGCGCGCGTCGAAGCCGCTACCCAGTTGGTATTGGATAACGCCATCGATACCCACCGGCCCAAGATTAGCAGCTGGCATATCAGCGAGTATCGGCGCGTGGCGAATGAGGCTATTGCCGGCGTAACCGAGACGATGCCGCGCAAAATGCTGGCGGTGGGTAGCCATGTTGGCGACCGGTGTTGGAGTGCAGCCGGGCCGGCAACGACGTTTCCGGTGGATTTGGTGCAGGTGGATCATTTAGTGACTAAGCCGCTGCGCGTCGGTAGTCGTGTTGGCGATAGGTGTTGGAGTACGCGCGGCCGGTATGTGTTGCGGGTGCGTTACTACCGGTCGGTAGTCGATCCGAAAGTGTTATGGGATGCGTTGGCGGAATTTAAGCAAGCGCACGTGTTTTTATGGTTTGAGGACATCACGGGTAGTGGTGGCGAGGTGAGTTATGCATAAGATTGATGGGGCTGGACATATTGGTAACCAGTTTGTCCCCGAGGATGATTTGATCAGTCGCCCACCGACCGAATTGACAGGCGATTGGCTGAATGCGGTGCAAGGGGAGATTGTGTCGGTTGTGCAGGCGGCAGGGTTGGTATTGTCCAAACCTGATAATACCCAGCTACTACAGGCTATTCGTATATTGAAACAGCCCAATTTAGTCAAAATGACGAGTAGCGGCAATTTCATAACCCCCGCCGACATTACTGCCGATACGGTTTTTGAAATCACGTTGGTTGGCGGTGGCGCTGGTGGCGGTAGTGGCGCTCAACTAGGGGGTGGCGGTGGCTCTGGCGGATGTTCAACGTTTTTTATCAGTGGTCTGCTGCCTTCCACAGCATATGCGGTACTGATTGGTGCCGGTGCTAGTGGTGGCTCTGGCGGGGCAGCCGGAGGCACCGGCGGCACAACTCAAATAACTATTGGCGGTGTGGTGTATTCTGTTGATGGTGGTCAGGCAGGTGGCAGTAATACATCGCCTAATTCTAGGACGTCTAGTCAAGGCGGGGTTTCGGCCACAATAACAGCGTTGCCCTACATTAATTATTTGTCGCCTGGTACGACCAACGGCTCGAACATTTCGTCTGTTTATACAGGCTCTCCTGGCGGTAGTAATGTATACGGCCAGGGTGGGCGAGGTGGGGATAGTACAGGTAGCGCCGGCGGTTTTGATGGCGTGGGGTTCGGTGCTGGTGGCGGTGCCGGCGTGGGCGGTAACCCTGGTGGCGCTGGTACGAGTGGTTTGGCAATTTTCAAATGGGTTGGGTGATGAGAGCGGTCGAGGTATTAAGTAACGTGGTGGTTAATGCTGTTGTCGTTGATCAGCTGCCAGATGGATATATCGCATCTGAAACGGCAAATATCGGTGATCTCTATGATGGTGGTGTTTTTGTACCTAATTCGCCATCTGCACCGATCACGCGAGATCCATTGCATGCGGCTGTAGATGGTGAGCGATCCCGACGTTGGCGCGCCGGATTCCCTGTGCAAATTGGCAGCGTTATAAAGTGGTTCCACTCGGATGAATTTAGTCTGACTCAGCATCTGGGCCTGAAAGATAAGGCCCGTGATATGTTGGCAGCCGGCGGCGCTATGACCGATAACATCACGATTGGCGGGCAACCAGTGCAATGGTCAACGATGGATGGATCGTCCGTTACGATTTCGGTGCAAGTGGCGTTTGATTTGGTCAGTGCTGCCGGACTCCAGCAAGCGTTGATATTCGCGGCCAGTCAGGCTCATAAAGCCGCTATCGATGTTGCGGAAGATTTATCCGGCTACAACGTCATGGCGGGGTGGCCGCTTGTGTTTGGCGAGTGATTAAACGGTGCGACCGGCGATGGTGCGCTAACACCGCCGCCGGCCACCCTTTGCAGAGCGAGCTGCTTCAGGCCTTGGCACCGTGCCGTGTACACAGCGTGTCAAGCCTAGTTCAAAGTGGCTTTTTATGGAAATTGTACGTTGCGGCCTGGCTAAGTCTATCAAAGGCAAGATGATCGTGTCTGCGAATGATATTCCGGCAATGCGAGAGGTGTTTCAAGGCCTGGTTATCGAGTCTATTGACATCGATTATACAGTTGGCGGAAGCGGCCGAAGAAAGTCGGCATGCGAGCTGATAATTAGGAATTTTTAACCGTTTATTGCGCGTCCTGAATTCAAGGCAAATATGCGTTTATTCCCCGTCCGGAATTCAAACGCTTTTTGTCCGGAATTCAAACGCGCTTTACTCTTGGAATCCGGATGTACTGAGTTATGTTAGCACTGCAATCGCCAATCCGCCCTGGGATAGTAGTTTCATTAGCGACGGTAATGCCGGCGCCGGTGTTATCGATTACGTTTTTCTTGGTAAGAGTGTAGGAAATGCTGGTACTGGTTTTGCCTTGGCGTCCTTCACTTTCAACGTGGTGGGTAACCAAGGTGAATCCAGTGCACTGAGTTTGAGCATTGATCCCTTCAATTCCGGCTTCGTCAGTCCGGGTGCGTTGCTGATCAATACCAGCTTCATCGGCAGTCAAGTTCAGGTTGTACCAGTTCCGGCCGCCGTCTGGATGTTTGCTACAGGCTTGGCTGGGCTGATGGGCTCCAGCAATCTGCGCAAGAAACACGGTTTAACCGTATAAATCTATTTGCCCCGGCCGGCTGAGCCGGGGCATTTCCAATCATCGTTCCTCGACTAACCGCAAGACTTGCGGTTTTCATCATGGCGGAGTAGTCGCCAACTAAGGCAGTAAAATCACACTGCATTGATTTGCACAAACCCTTTTTTTGAGTTGGTCGTACCGGGTTGTGTATCCCTTGCTCGGCATGAATGAATCAGGCAAGGCCGGAGACGATTACGCAGCGCGGTTTTACAGGATATTAAAAGGCGGTTTGGCATTTTTGATTATTACCCCTTTCATTACCGTCGCCCCCGCGCTGGCGGGAGCCCAGTTTTCATGCTGGATTTGCTAAGCGGATGGCGGCTCCCGCTCTTGGGGAATGACTGCCGCCGGTTAATTGAAAGGCGGGTCGATAATTACCCCTTAGTAGGTGAAGCCGCCAAGTATGCATCTGGCACAAAGCCTTTGCCGGCGATCACGCGATGATGTTAGCCCGCGCGATCCGGAAGCGTCATTGAATGTCTGGCTCAAGGAAAAACGTAACGGCAGAGCCGACTTGCCAAAACTATTCGGCGACGACATCAGCTACATCGACGCGGTAGCGCTGATGGCCGACGCTGACAACAGCGGCGGTCAGGCTTCGGCATATTACGGCGACATTTGGTTCTCTAAAGACTAAAAAACAGAGAAAGTATTCAACTATCTCATTCGCTAGCGTTCATCGATCGCCAAAACATATTTTCTAAGTTGTCTATTGTCTGATTATACTTGGCGCCATTGAAAAGAATCGGCTGCGATCCCCGGCCTTTTTGCCTGGCGAAGTAAAACAAAGGACTGCCATGACTCTCAACCAAAACCCAGAACAACTGGCCCGGGACAACATCGACAAGTTGTTGCTGCAAGCGGGTTGGATCATCCAGAACAAAAAGCAGATCAATCTGCATAGCGGCCCAGGTCAAGCGGTCAGGGAATACCAAACCGACACCGGCCCTGCCGACTACATTCTGTTTGTCGGCGGTAAAGCGGTCGGCGTGATTGAAGCCAAAGCCGAACAGCACGGCCATAAACTCACCAGCGTTGAAGAGCAAACCGCCGAATACGCCACAGCTAAACTCAAGTGGGTCAATAATAGCGAGCCATTGCCGTTTCTATACGAAAGCACGGGTGTGATAACCCGTTTTACCGATACTCGCGATCCCAAGCCGCGTTCCCGCGAAGTGTTCAGCTTTCATCACCCGGAAACCTTGCAGGAATGGCTGGAACAAGGCAGCTCATTGCGCAGCCGCTTACAAAGCTTTCCGAAGCTCGACCCAACCGGCTTGCGCGCTTGCCAGGAAATCGCCATCAACAATCTGGAAGACTCGTTCAAACACAACCGCCCGCGCGCCTTGATCCAAATGGCCACTGGTTCCGGTAAAACCTACACGGCCATCACCGCCATGTATCGCTTGCTGAAATTTACCGACGCCAAACGTATCCTGTTTCTGGTCGATACCCGCAATTTGGGCGAACAGGCCGAGCAGGAGTTGATGAGCTACTCGCCCGCCGACGATAACCGCAAGTTTACCGAACTCTATAGCGTGCAGCGCCTGCAGTCGTCCTACGTCGCCAAAGACAGCCAGGTGTGCATCAGTACCATTCAGCGCCTGTATTCCATCCTCAAAGGCGAAGAACTCGACAGCAGCCTGGAAGACGTCAATCCCGCAGAACTGCTGACCAAACCCAAACAACCGATGCCGGTGGTCTACAACGCCAAAGTGCCGCTGGAGTTTTTCGACTTTATCTTCATCGACGAATGCCACCGCTCGATTTACAACCTGTGGCAACAGGTGCTGGATTATTTCGACGCCTTTCTGATCGGCCTCACCGCCACCCCGGATAACCGCACTTACGGCTTTTTCAAGAAAAACGTGGTCAGCGAATACACCCACGAAAAAGCCGTGGCGGATGGCGTTAATGTCGGTAACGAAACCTATGTGATCGAAACTCAAATTACTCAAGCCGGCGGCAACATCCCGGCCAAGCTGCAAATTCAAAAACGCGAGAAACTCACCCGCAAAAAGCGCTGGGAGCAGCAAGACCAGGACGAAATCTATACCAGCAAAGAGCTGGATAACAGCGTGGTCAACCCCGACCAAATCCGCACCGTGATTCGCGCCTATCAGCAAAACTGGCCCGGCATGTTTCCCGGTCGAAAAGAAGTACCCAAAACCCTGATCTTCGCCAAAACCGACAGCCACGCCGACGACATTATCCAGACTGTGCGCGAAGAGTTCGACGAAGGCAACGCCTTCTGCAAAAAAGTCACCTACAAAGCCGACGAAGACCCCAAATCGACGCTGGCCGATTTCCGCAACGCCTATTACCCGCGCATCGCCGTCACCGTGGACATGATCGCCACCGGCACCGACGTTAAACCGCTGGAATGCCTGCTGTTCATGCGCGACGTGCGCAGCCGCAACTACTTCGAGCAAATGAAAGGCCGTGGCACCCGCACCCTGGATTTGGACGGCCTGAAAAAAGTCACACCGTCCGCCGTCAGCGCCAAAACCCATTACGTGATTGTCGATGCCGTCGGCGTCACCACCTCGTTAAAAACCGCCAGCCAACCCTTAATTACCAAACCGACCGTGTCGCTTAAAGATTTGGCGATGGGCGTGATGATGGGTGCCAACGATACCGATACCATCGGCTCGTTGGCCGCGCGGCTGGCGCGTTTAAACCAGCAACTTAATTCGGCGGAACAACAAAAAATCCAAAACCTGGCCAATGGCGTTTCCCTGACCCAGCTCATCAACAACCTGTTCAACGCCATCGACGCCGATAACGTTAACCAGACCGCCTGCCGACTGGCCGGACTAGCTGCCGATGCCGAACCCAGCGAACAACACTACCAGCAAGCCCAGGCGCAACTGGTCAAAGATGCCGCCAAAGCGTTGAACGGCGAACTGATTAACCTGCTGGACAGCATCCGCCGCGACAAGGAACAGACCATCGATCACCTTAATCTGGACCAACTCAAATTTACCGGATGGTCCGCCGATGCTCAGGCCAATGCGCAAAATCTGGCGCAGGAATTTGCCGACACCCTGGCCAGCTACAAGGACCAGATCGAAGCGCTCAGCATCTTTTACGACCAGCCGCAGCGCCGCCGCGACATTACCTACGCCATGCTGCAACAGGTATTGGATATCCTCAAAACCGACAAACCCAAACTGGCCCCGCTGCACGTCTGGCACGCCTACAGCCAACTGGATAACTATCAAGGCAAACAACCGCTCAGCGAACTGACCGCCCTGATCGGCTTGATCCGCCGCGTTTGCGGCATCGATAGCCGGCTGACCGATTACGACAGCAGCGTGCGCCGCAACTTCCAAACCTGGATCATGCGCCACCATGCCGGTAACCCGGACAAATTCACGGAAGAGCAAATGGCTTGGCTGCAAATGATCCGAGACCACATCGCCACCTCCTACCACATTGAACGCGACGACCTGGAACTGGCACCGTTCGACGGCCAAGGCGGCTTGGGCAAGATGTATCAATTGTTTGGTACGGAAATGGATACGGTATTGGATGAATTGAATGAGGCGCTGGTGGCGTGAGTTTGCTACAATCCACATAGCGCAAATACATGTGGAGTAGTTATATGACCCAGTTACACTGCTATGTTCCAGAAAACATTGCCGAACAATTGCAACAGCGCGCCAACCAAGCGGGCTTAAGTATGTCGCGGTATTTAGCCGAACTGATTAAGCGTGATGTCGCAATAGATACCGCATGGACAGAAGCCTACTTTGATAACTTAGGCACCTGGGAAGGCGAACGATTGCAGCGTCCAGAGCAATTGCCCTTAGAAGAACGGTTAGTATTGAAATGATTTACTTGCTTGATACCAATGCCTGTATTCAACTTCTCAACGACAAACATCCCGTAATCTTGCAACATTTTCGCCGACATTCCCCGGTTGAAATCGCCTTATGTAGCATCGTTAAAGCCGAATTATTGTTTGGCGCCTATCGTAGTGGTCGGGTTGAAGCCAATTGCCAGCGCTTAAAAATATTTTTTGAACCGCTGCAAAGCTTGATGTTTGATGATGTCTGCGCCGACCATTACGCCAGAATTCGTGCCGATCTACAGGCACAAGGTAAATTAATTGGTGGTAATGATATGTTAATCGCTGCGACTGCTCGAGCACACAATGCTACGTTGGTGACGCATAACACGGCGGAATTTAATCGGGTAGTGGGATTGCGTTTGGAAGATTGGGAGCTTGAGTAATTAGCATGGATAGCCGAATAAGGGAATTGCCAAAAGGCTGGCCCATAACCGATGGATTAATTGAATCAGGCGTTGGCGACGTGATTTTTATCCCCCTTTTTAAAATAGACGACAGCAAGGATTCAGGAGGTAGGGTAACGCAGGGAGCAGTTACCACGGGTTAAGGGAGATTTTTCAAATAAATCCCCCTCGATCCCCCTTTTTCAAAGGGGGAAGAGTGAATGAGGCACATATGGAAGATTACCGCAAAGACCTAAAACAACCGGCCCGCACCCTTAGAACCAACATGACCGACGCCGAGCAACTAATCTGGTATCGTCTGCGCCGCAAGCAAATGCATGGTGTCCAGTTTTACCGGCAAAAACCCCTGCTGTCGTTTATCGTTGATTTTTATTGCCCAGCCGCCAAACTGGTAATTGAACTGGACGGCGGTCAGCATTTCGAACCCGAGCATCAAGCCAAGGACGCCAGCCGGGACCAGGCTTTGGCTGCACTGGGTTTGCGCGTATTGCGTTTTGATAATCGGCAGGTATTGCTGGAAACCGAGGCCGTGTTGGCGGTGATTGAGGAAGCGGTGAGGATTGGATTGGGAAATCCCCCCTAGCCCCCTTTATGCCCTCCGGGTACTTTTTCAAAGGGGGGAATGGCTGAGCGAACGGTAGGGATATTACCCACGCCATTCCGACCAAGCCTCTGCCTTTGAAAAGGGCAAGGCCTTTCTTCCCCCTTTGAAAATGGCTGCATCCTGCCTCCCCCTTTGAAAAAGGGGGATCGAGGGGGATTTTATAAATAAACTTCTACCGCCCTGCATTTTGAGCAATGGCGGGTAATGAATTGGATGAGGCGTTGGCTGCTTAAAATTGAATAATATGAACTTATCGGATAAATCTTTCAAAATTCCTGAATCATGGATTGAGGTTGAGCTAGCTGACATTGGCAAAATTGTTTCCGGTGGTACACCCTCTACCAAGGAAACAGCGTATTGGGGCGGTAGTGTTAGTTGGATTTCCCCAGCCGATCTCACAGGATATTGTAGTAAATACATTTCCGAAGGAAATAAATCAATTACAGAAGAAGGGCTAAAAAATAGTTCAGCGACGATAATGCCTGCGGGTAGTATTCACTTTTCTTCAAGGGCGCCAATTGGTTATGTCGTAATAAGTTCCTGTGATATGACAACCAATCAAGGGTTCAAAAGCCTTGTTCCCGCCAACGGCGTTTTCAATGAATATGTTTATTACTATTTTAAAGGTGCAAAACAATTAGCCGAATCAAAAGCAACCGGGACAACGTTTAAGGAGATTTCTGGAGCGGCATTCAGTAAATTACCAATTCCAATCCCTCCAACTAACGAACAACACCGCATCGTCGCTAAAATCGAAGCCTTGTTTTCCGAGCTGGACAAAGGCGTCGAAAGCTTTAAAACCGCCCGCGAGCAACTGAAAATCTACCGGCAAGCGCTGCTAAAACATGCCTTTTCCGGCAAGCTCACCGAGCAATGGCGGGCGGAAAACCAAAATAAATTGGAAAGCGCCGAAGCCTTGCTGCAACGTATCCAAACCGAACGCCAGCAACGCTATCAGCAGCAGCTTAAAGAGTGGGAGCAATCAAAATCCCCCCCAACCCCCCTTTTACAAAGGGGGGAGCAGGCAGAAAACCCGGAAGCTTCCGCCACCACCATCACCAACCCAGTCCCCTCCTTTGAAAAAAGCGCACAAACAGTTCCCCCCTTTGAAAAAGGGGGGTTAGGGGGGATTTCCAAACCCAAGCCCCCAAAAACCCTGCCGCCGTTGACGGCTGAGGAATTGGCCGAGTTGCCGGAATTGCCAAATGGTTGGAGTTATTTTAAGGTTGCTGAAATGTGCGATGTCGTTCGTGGTGGCTCCCCTAGACCGGCTGGTGATCCAAAATTTTATGGCGGAAATATCCCCTTTTTAAAAGTTGCAGACCTAACGAATACAGCTTCGCCTTACCTGAGTAGTTTCAATTTTACGATTACTGAAGCAGGCTTATCAAAAACTAGGAGAATAGACCCTAATACGCTTTTACTGTCTAACAGTGGTGCGACACTCGGTGTACCAAAAATATGTCTTATCTCTGCAACCATGAATGATGGAGTAGCTGCATTTTTAGGGTTGGCCCCAGAATCTTTGTTGTACCACTATTATTTTTGGCAAAGTAAAACTGAGTATCTGCGCAATATAGATCAGGGAGCTGCACAACCAAACTTAAATACTGACTTAATTAAAGAAACTATCATCCCGTTATGTTCAGCATTAGAACAAATGGTAGTTATTGAAAAATTAGAAGCCGTATTTTCAGCACTTGACCAACTCGACCAAACCATAACCACCGCCCTGCAACAAGCCGAAGCCCTACGCCAATCCATCCTGAAAAAAGCCTTCTCCGGCCAGTTAGTCCCGCAAGACCCGAACGACGAGCCGGCCAGCGTGTTGTTGGAACGGATCAAGGCGGAGCGGGCTGCGCTATCGGCGCAACCTAAAGCGCTCAAAGCCAAACGGAGCAAGCCATGACGCCTTTGTTTATCGAGATACGGCAGCTCATTGTTGAGGCGCGCAGTCGTGTGGCCGTAACGGTCAATGCGGAATTAACTCTGCTTTATTGGCAAATCGGTTCCCGCATCAACACGGAAATTTTGCAAGGGCAGCGGGCGGAATATGGCAAACAGATTGTCGCGACTTTGGCGCAGCAATTAACCGATGAATACGGCAAAGGCTGGGGAGTGCGACATTTGCGGGATTGTTTGCGATTCGCCGAGGCGTTTCCTGACGAACAAATTGTGCACACGCTGTGTGCCGAATTGAGCTGGTCGCATTTGCGGTTGCTGGCGGGTGTTGACGATGCGCTCAAACGAGAATTTTACATTGAGGTGGGGCGTCAGGAACGCTGGAGTGTTCGCCAGTTGCAGGAGCGCATGGGGTCGATGCTATTTGAGCGTACCGCCATCTCCAAAAAGCCGGAGCAAACCATTGCGCAAGAACTGAACAAGCTACGACAAGAAGGCCAGGTGTCGGCGGACATGGCTTTTCGAGATCCTTATGTGCTGGATTTCTTGGGGCTAGCCGACAGTTACTCGGAAAAAGATTTGGAGTCTTCCATTCTTGCCGAATTGCAACGTTTTATCATTGAACTGGGGAATGACTTTGCCTTTATGGCGCGGCAAAAGCGCATCACTATCGATAATCGGGATTATCGTATCGACTTGTTATTTTTTCATCGGCGCCTGAAATGTCTGGTGGCGATTGATCTGAAGATTGGCGAGTTCGAGGCGGCCTTCAAAGGCCAGATGGAATTGTACCTTCGCTATCTGGAAAAGTATGAGCAGATGGAAGGTGAGAATTCGCCTATCGGTTTGATCCTGTGTACGGGTAAAAACGATGAGCATGTCGAATTGATGCGATTGGATCAAAGCAATATTCGGGTTGCGGAGTATTTAACCGTGCTACCGCCACGCGAAACATTACAGGCCAAGTTGCACCAATCAATTTTGATTGCTCGCCAACGATTAATGAATAAGGAAGAAGAGTGAACGCCGAATCCATCGTTTCCAAAGTCTGGAGTTTTTGCACCACCCTGCGCGATGACGGCGTGGGTTATGGCGATTATCTGGAGCAACTGACTTATCTGATCTTTTTGAAAATGGCCGACGAATACAGTCGGCCGCCGCATAACCGCGATGTCGGCATTCCCGCCGAATACAACTGGCAAAGCCTGAAAGCCAAAAAAGGCGCGGCGCTGGAAGGCCATTACGTGGTGCTATTGCGCGAGTTGGGCAATAAGCCGGGCATGTTGGGACAGATCTTTACCAAGGCGCAAAACAAAATCCAAGACCCGGCCAAGTTGTCGCGGCTGATCGATATGGTCAACGACACCGATTGGGTGGTGATGGGCGCGGATACCAAAGGCACCATCTACGAGGGTTTGCTGGAGAAGAACGCCGAGGATACCAAGTCTGGCGCCGGGCAATACTTTACGCCACGGGCCTTGATCAAGGCGATGGTGGAATGTGTGCGGACGGAACCGGGTAAGTCGATTGCCGACCCGGCTTGCGGCACCGGCGGTTTCTTTTTGGCGGCCTATGACTTTTTGAAAGCCAATTACCCGCTGGATAAAAAGCAGTTGGCGTTTTTAAAACACGAAACCTTTTACGGTAACGAAATCGTCGCCAATACCCGCCGCATGTGCTTGATGAATATGTTTTTGCATAACATCGGCGAGATCGACGGCAATAGCGCCATTTCATCCAACGATGCTTTGGTAGCGCCACCGGCTGAAACTGTCGATTACGTGCTGGCCAATCCGCCGTTCGGCAAGAAAAGCAGCATGACCTTTACCAACGAGGAAGGCGAGCAGGAAAAGGATGATCTGACCTATAACCGCCAGGATTTTTGGGCGACGACATCGAACAAGCAGCTGAATTTTGTGCAACATATTCGCAGCCTGCTGAAAATCAGCGGTCGTGCGGCGGTGGTGGTGCCGGATAACGTGTTATTTGAAGGCGGTGCCGGTGAAATCGTGCGCAAAAAGCTGATGCAGAATACCGATCTGCATACCATCCTGCGCTTGCCGACCGGGATATTTTACGCCAACGGCGTTAAGGCGAACGTGCTGTTCTTTGATAACCGTGAAGCCAGCCCCAACCCGTGGACCAAGGAAATATGGTATTACGATTACCGCACCAACATCCACCACACCCTGAAAAAGAAGCCGCTGCGGTTTGAGGATTTACAGGATTTTATCGCCTGCTACAACCCGAGCAATCGTCACCAACGCCACGAAACCTGGCACGAACAAACCAACCCGGAAGGCCGTTGGCGCAAGTTTAGTTATGAGCAAATTCTGGCGCGGGATAAGACGAGTCTGGATATTTTCTGGCTGAAGGATAAATCATTGGCCGACCTGGATAACCTGCCGGAGCCGGATGACATCGCCGCCGAGATTATCGAAAACGTGGAAGCGGGGCTGGCTTGTTTTCGAGAGATTGCCGGGGTGTTGGGTTAAATGCAAATCGCACCAAGGCTATAAGGCTTTAGGCGAAATCACTCCATGAAACCGCAAATCAGCATCATCATCCCGGTGATAAACGAGGCGGCGCAGCTTGCCGACAAGTTGCAAGCCATGCGGGCGCTGAGATCGCGATGCGAATTACTGTTGGTCGACGGCGGCAGTAACGATGCTGGTCCCACTGTTGCCGCGCCTTTGGTCGATCAGATTTTGCTCAGTCCGCGCGGCAGGGCCAGGCAAATGAATTTGGGTGCGCGACATGCGCAAGCGGAGGTGTTGTTGTTTCTGCATGCCGACACCCATCTGCCGGATCAAGCCATCGATTTGATTTTGTCAGCGGTAGAGCAGGGCGCGGTTTGGGGGCGTTTTGATGTGCAATTTGATAGCCGCCAAGCTATTTTCAAGGTGATTGCCGGCATGATGAACGCGCGCTCCCGGCTGACCGGTATCGCCACCGGCGATCAGGCCATTTTCATCACCCGTCAGGTATTTCAGGCCGTGGGCGGTTTTCCGGAGATTGCCTTGATGGAAGATATTGCTATCAGCGCCGCACTGAAAAAAATGGGCAAACCTTGCTGTCTGAAGGCTAAGGTCGTGGCTTCCGCACGGCGTTGGCAACATCACGGTATCCTGAGAACGATTTTATTGATGTGGTGCTTGCGGCTGCGGTATTTTTTCGGGGCCCATCCGGATGAGTTGGCGGCGCGGTATTATCGGAGGCAGTGATGGAAGCAATGGTGCGCTTGGGCGTGTTTTTGGGGATATTCGTGTTAATGGCGGCTTGGGAGGGGTTTCGACCCAAACGCCAATTAAGTGTGGAGCGGCGCCGACGCTGGCCGGTCAACCTGGGCTTGGCGGTTCTAAATGTGGGGGTAATGCGCCTGAGTATCGGTGCGGCGGCTTGGCTGGCGGCGAACTGGGCAGCCGAGCAACATATCGGCTTATTCAATGTGATGCCGGTGCCGCGTTGGCTGTCGATAGCGCTGAGTTTGCTGCTGCTGGATCTGGCGATTTACGCCCAACACATAGCTGCCCACCGTTGGCGCTGGTTTTGGCGGTTGCACCAAGTGCATCACAGCGATATGGATTTCGATACCACGACCGCAGTGCGCTTCCATCCCTTGGAGATCATGCTGTCGATGCTTTATAAGGTCGCGCTGGTGGTTTTACTCGGTGCCGATCCTGTCGGGGTGATCGCTTTTGAGGTGATATTGAACGGTTGCGCGTTATTCAATCACGGTAATGTTGGCCTGTCGCCCGTGGTCGAGCGCGGCTTGCGCTATTTGATAGTGACACCCGATATGCACCGGATTCACCATTCTGCCTTTCAACCTGAGACCGACAGCAATTACGGCTTCTCGCTGTCGTGTTGGGATAGATTATTCAAAACCTATTGCCCGCAAGCGCGAGAAGCGCAGGCGACAATGACGATAGGTTTATCCGAGTTTCGCGAGAGTGCCGAGCTGGGTTTTGTCGGCCTATTGGTGCTGCCGTTTCGGCGTCCACGCAGTAGATAAGCCAAGTCAAACCTGCCTACAAACTGCCTTGAGTGCCACGCAATTGTTAAGGCACCTGCCGAGCCGATGAGCTTGGCGCCGTTTTAACAGCTTGCTTGGGCTTAAGCCTGAATCGCCATCGGCTTTGGTTTATTTGTTTGTTTCCTTTTGGCGATCAATCAATGCATTTTTAGTGTCATTGTTAATGAATGTAATCGGGCATATAGTCTAAATGCGTTTATTACTTCGGGAAGCGACCATGAACCGCTTACATAAAGACATATTGACCGGGCTGGTGTTCGTCACTGGTGTTATCGAATTTATTTCGGGCGATTTTATTGTTTCCTCGGCATTGTTCGCGGCGACCACTTTTGCCAGCACTATGGGTTCGAATCGCAAAAAACCGTAGGCTTTGATGTTCTTGCGGCTCGGCCGGTTCGGCCGTTGTATCGCCAAACTCACTTAGCGCCAGGTTTTCAACAGGTAAGATTGGATTATCCGCGTCGTTTGCATAAGCAATGATTTACAATATTGCGATGCAATTAATTTTGAACCGGCTGCGGTAAATGGCTGACGCGAAAACTTACCTGAACGTACCCTATGCCGAAAAGGACGCGGCGAAAGCGCTTGGCGCCAGATGGGATGCCGCTGTCAAGAAATGGTATGTCCCCGCCAATAAAGACATGGCGCTGTTTGCCAAATGGCAAACCGAGTCTGGCCCGGCGCAGTTGCCCAACGACGAGCCGGGAAAACCAAAAGCCGATACCGTGGTTGGCGGAACAACCCGGTCCAGCGATAAAAACTTTATAGCCTATGACGGCGACGAGCCGCCATGGGATTGAGCCTACCGGAGCGCGGTTTTAGCGTATGCGCCCGTTAAAATATCTGGCCGGCTATGCGCCTGCCATCACCGAGCAAGTGCATGCGCTGATCGACAGCGACAAACTGCCTGCGCTACTGCTAAAAAAATACCCGCAGCCGCATGATATAAAGACCGACAAGGCGCTTTATACCTATACGATGGATCTGAAAAATCAATTCATGCGGCAATCCAACCCGCTCAGCAAAGTCGTTTACGACGATAAAATCGATGTATTGCATCAGGCCTTGGGTTTGCATTCGGTGGTTGCGCGGGTACAGGGTGGCAATTTAAAAGCAAAAAATGAAATTCGCATCGGCGCGATCTTTAAACTTGCGCCGCCGGAGTTTTTGAAAATGATCGTCGTCCACGAGCTGGCGCATTTGCGCGAAAAACAGCACAACAAGGCTTTTTACAAATTATGCGAGTACATGGCGCCGGACTATCACCAATTGGAATTTGATATGCGGCTTTATCTGACCTATCTGGATTTGGGTGGGACGCTGTATTAAGTCTTTCACTCGCTATGGAGTAACGGTTCGCGGTCCGTTTTTCGCGCCTTAATGGCTGTGCTTATCCATAAGGCTGCGATATTTCTTAATTTTGCCTGGCTATAGTGTCACTATTGCGTCAGAATTTACTTACTTTTTTACAGACATTTTTATTGGAGAAACAACATGCGCGTAGCAGAGTTAATGACCACCAAGGTATTTACCGTAGAACCGCACGATCTGATAGATCGCGTGTTCTTTTTGATCCATTACGAAAAAATTCGCCATTTGCCAGTGGTTGAAAAAGGCAAATTGGTCGGTATCGTTTCCGACCGGGACTTATACAAAGCCCTGGGGCCAAAAAGTAATTCCAATGCGGTGGAGACCAGCAAAGACAACACCCAATTGCATGTGGTCTCGCAAAAAGTCGTGCATATCATGCATCGCGGTGTTTATACCGTTACCCCGGAAACTCCAGCGTCGGAAGCAGCGGCAATGATGGCGGAACACCGGGTTGGCGCTTTGCCGGTGGTGGAAAAAGATAAACTGGTAGGCATATTGTCCGCCACCGATATTTTAAGGGTGTTCGCCAAGTTGGAGCGCGCGCACGAAAAGCTGGAACAACAGATCAAAGAAGGCGCCGCGCACGGCTAAAACGGACTGAAATAGTTGGGGCGATGCTGGTTGTTTCGCCCCGGGCCAAGGTTTCAACTGTTTATTGTGGCTCGTTTGTCCACTAAATAGATCCAATCATCTTGTTCTTTGACCTTGAGAGCAGTCAGTTTTTTGCCCAGGCAAATTTCGCTTAAAGACTCGCCGCTGACCGGGTCGTAGCAAATGCTGTGCATGGAACACTGCAAATAGCGTCCGGATTCGTCGAAAATGTTGCTGTTCTCACAATCCAATGCCTTAGGCATATGTACGCATTGGTTTAGATAGCCGTAAACCTCTCCTTGGAAGCGGACCAAAACCGCGTTATGCGGCGTGCCGCGATAGAGCAGCTTAAACGAAAATTTGCCGAGTTCGGGAAGTTGTTGCGCGGGGCAGATAGTAAATTGGTGTTTCACCGACATGATTTTTATCCTCCGTTAGTTTCGGAAGCAAACCTCAGGCCACAAAACTTTCGGTTTAAATGACCAGCCGTCGGTGAATTAGCATTTGTCGCTAATGTTTAGCGAGCATATCCGAACCAGCGGATATTAAGACGCTGTTGCCTGTTTTTTGGTTTTATTCAATTGTGCCAGGAAATAGGTGTCGTAGTGCCAGCCGATACGGGGTGGCGGTGGTGTGCGTAAAATCATAAAGCCTCGATTTTGCTGGGGTGGTGCTGAATTAATTAAGACGTTTCTTTGGGCTGCCGGAAGGCAATTACAAGAGGAGACGGTAGGAGTACGAGGGGCAAGGTTGCAGTTTTGCTGTCATTGTCGGTCGTTTATGATCTCACTGCGGTTCGATCACGGCTTCGAATCTACCAGTAAACTGCCGACAATGAAAGCAATAACTTACTTTGGCGCTTTTCAGTCTAGTTTGGGGGCCGGCAATTCGCGTTGGTATTGCAGGTAAATAGCCGCAAAATTAGCTGTCATTCAAGCCGGTTTCGCTGCTTTGTTCTTCGTGTTCGTTTCGGATCAGCCAGTCCAGAATCAAGGCGTAACTGGTTGCCAGCAAGGTTGGGCCGATAAATACGCCGATAAAGCCAAACGCCAACAGGCCGCCGAAAATGCCGAATACGATCAACACAAACGGCAATTCCACTTCCCTGCTGATCAGAATCGGCCGCAGCCAGTTGTCGATAGTGCCGACGAACAGTAAAAACCACAGCGCTATAAAGATTGCCCAGCCGGTCTCGCCTTCCGCCAGCAACCATAAGGCAATCGGCAGCCAGATCACCGTGCCGGCAGCGGGAATGATCATCAAAAAGAAGGCGATTACGCCCAACACAAAGGCGTAAGGCACGCCGGCAATCACAAAGCCGAGGATAGAGGCCAGCGCTTGCACCAGCGCGGTGCCGAGTATGCCGTATACCACAGCGCGCAGACTGGAACGCACGATATGCAGGATGCGTTGGGTGCGCTCGCCGGCCAGACGTTCGACGCCAATCACGACATGCTGCGCGACGTGTTCGCCGTCACGATAGAAAAAAAACAGCACCAAAATAGCCAGACCCATATGCATCAGTTCGCCGGCTAGACCAATCCCCTGTTGCAGCACCCAGCTACTGGCGCCCAAGGCGTATTGCCGGGCCAGATTGACGAGCCGGCTGGAGTCTTCGCCGACACTTTGCCAGGCAGCGACGGCGTTGTCGCCGACTACCGGCAACGATTGTAACCAAGCCGGAGGCTCCGGCCACACATGCCGGCTTTGATTAAGCCATTGCAGCAAGTGATTTATATCTTCGGTAAATGTCAGCGTGGCGGCTACGAACGGCGTCAGCAGCAATATGCCTATCGGCAGGACCATTGCGGTGGCCGCCCAGTTGGCGGTTAGCTTCCAATCCCGCAAACGCGCATACAGCGGCCAGGTGACGAAACACAGAATCGCCGCCCACAACAAATCGAAAATAAACGGCCTTAATACTTGGTAGCAGGCAAATAGCAGCAGGCACAAGGCGGCCAGACTGGCAATTTTTTCGTAACGGGAAATCTGGATAGGCATTATCGAGTAGGCGGCGGCTAACTGAATTGGAATCAATACCCGGAGTTTACGGCATTATCGGTTAAGCGGGTATGACAGCCGGCGAATTAAACAATGCTTGCTTGTCCGGCGGCGCTTTACATAGAATGCGGTAGCCTTTACATGGAGCCCTGCCGTGAGCGAAGTCCGAGAGTTTATTCCTATCAATATCGCCGTGTTGACTGTTTCCGATACGCGTACCGAATTGGACGACGTATCCGGGCAAACTTTGGTCACCGGTCTGACCGCTGCCGGGCATAACTTGATAGATAAAAAAATCGTTCCCGACGATATTTATCAAATCCGCGCTGCCGTTAGTCATTGGATCGCCGATCCGGCCGTCAATGCGGTTATTACGACAGGCGGCACCGGTGTGACGGGGCGCGACGGCACGCCGGAAGCGATTCAGCCACTGTTGGATAAAGTGTTGGATGGCTTTGGCGAAGTGTTTCGGATGATTTCCTACCAGGACATCAAAAGCTCGACGATGCAGTCGCGGGCTATCGCCGGCGTGGCCAACGCCACTTATATATTTTGCGTACCCGGTTCGTCCGGCGCCTGCCGCACCGCTTGGGAGTCCTTAATTAAGGAACAATTGGATTACCGCACCCGGCCGTGTAATCTGGTGCAACTGATGCCGCGCCTGTTGGAGAAATAATGCGTCCACCGTTTCTATTTTTGTCCGCCGTCGGCGGATTTATCGGCGTGGCGATGGGTGCATTCGGAGCACATGGCTTGAAGCATTTATTATCCGAGCATCTGCTGGATGTTTATAAAACCGCGGTAAGCTATCAGATGTGGCATGTGTTGGCCTTGGCCTTGGTGGCCGTACTGCCGGAACATAAATTGTTGCGCTGGGCCGGCTGGTTGTTGGTGGCCGGCGTCGTGCTGTTTTCCGGCAGTCTATACTTACTGGCGATATTCAATATCGGTTGGCTGGGTATGATTACGCCGTTTGGCGGCCTGGCCTTTTTAGCGGCATGGGCCTTATTGGCTTATGTGGCTTGGCAGAAAAACCAGGAGTTGTAGATGGACACTAAACCGCCCGCTCGACCTTCCATGCCGCCACCGGCATCTTCCCGACCCAGCGCTAACCGCAATTTGCGCGAGGAAAGCCATGAAGTAAAAGTGCCGCCGGTTCCGGAAGATGCCATGCTCAAAGTCCTGCACGCGGTAATCCATTTCGCGGTCAGAATTTTGGCGGTACTGATGGTACTAGTCATTTTGTGGGGCGTGGCGGACGTGGGCTTTGTTATGTATCAACGAGTGGTCGCGGCACCATTTTTGATGCTGACGGTCTCCGACATACTGGTGATTTTTGGCTCGTTCATGGCGGTCTTGATCGCGATAGAGATATTTATCAACATCACGCTGTATATTAAACACGACACACTACCGATTAAAATGGTCATAGCCACTGCCTTGATGGCCGTGGCCCGAAAAGTCATCATGCTGGATTTCAAGGATTTGGATCCGGCTTATATTACGGCCATTGCTGCGGTCATCGTGGCGTTGGGTCTTACTTACTGGCTGATTTCTTATAAACCGCCACAACCTGTCAAACAAGACGAGCGATAAATAATGCGTGATGCGAGCCCGCAAACTGTTTTCCTGAAAGACTACACCCCACCCGAATATCTGATCGAGCAGATTGAACTGAATTTCGATTTGGATGAGCAACACACGCTGGTCCGCTCGACCTTGAGTCTGCGCCGCAACCCGCAGAGCCAGGACAGCAGTGCTGCATTGACCTTGCTCGGCGAGGAATTGCAATTGGTGAGTATCGCGATAGACGGCCGACTGCTTATGCAAAGCCAGTATGTGCTGGGCGAAGAAGCCTTGGTCGTGCATGAAGTGCCGCAGGATAGACCGTTTCAGATCGTTATCGAAAACACCATTAATCCCCAAGCGAACACGGCGCTGGAAGGTTTGTATTTATCCAGCAGCATGCTGTGTACCCAATGCGAGGCGCAGGGCTTTCGGAAAATCACCTGGTTTCTGGACCGGCCGGATGTGATGAGCCGTTTCAAAACCACGTTGACCGGCGACAAGAGCAAATATCCGGTCTTGCTGTCCAATGGCAATAAGGTCGGTGAGGGTGAGCTGGAAAACAACCGGCACTGGGTCAGTTGGGAAGATCCGTTCGCCAAACCTTGCTATTTGTTTGCGCTGGTAGCCGGACAGCTGGAATGCGTGGCGGACGAGTTTGTCACGATGAGCGGTCGCCGTATCGCATTGGAGATATTCGTCGAGAAGCACAATGTCGATAAATGCGACCACGCGATGCAATCCCTGAAAAATGCGATGCGTTGGGACGAGGAAACCTACGGGCTGGAATACGATCTGGACTTGTACATGATCGTCGCCGTCGACCATTTCAATATGGGCGCGATGGAAAACAAGGGCCTTAACGTATTCAACACCAAATTCGTGTTGGCCCGCCCGGATACCGCCACCGACAGCGACTACGAGCATATCGAAGGCGTGATCGGTCACGAATATTTCCATAACTGGTCCGGTAACCGGGTGACTTGCCGCGACTGGTTTCAATTGAGTTTGAAGGAAGGTTTTACCGTTTTTCGCGATCAACAATTCAGCGGCGACCGCACCTCGCCGGCGGTAAAACGCATTGAAGACGTCAATGCCTTGCGCACCCGGCAGTTCGCCGAAGATGCCGGCCCGTTGGCGCATCCGATTCGTCCGGAAGCTTATATCGAGATCAACAATTTCTATACGCTGACTGTCTACGAAAAAGGCGCGGAAGTGGTGCGGATGCTGCATACCTTATTGGGTGCGGCCGGTTTTAGGAAGGGCTGTGATTTATATTTTCAGCGCCATGACGGCCAGGCGGTGACTTGCGAGGATTTCGTCAAGGCGCTGGAAGATGCTAACGGCGTGGAATTAAATCAATTTCGCCGCTGGTATTCGCAAGCCGGTACGCCGGTGTTGACGGTGAGTCAGCAATACGACGCCGAAGCGCAACAACTGCATTTGACCATTCAGCAAAGTTGTCCGCCCACCCCCAACCAGCCGGTGAAAGCGTCGCTGCATATCCCGGTAAAGCTGGGCTTGCTCGCTGCCGACGGTTCGGCGGCGCCGATTTACTGCAACGGCTCCAGTCAGGCGGAAATTACCTTGAATGTCACGGAAGCCGAGCAAACTTTTAGCTTTGCTAAGCTGCCGCAACAGCCGGTCGTGTCCTTGCTAAGAGGTTTTTCCGCGCCGGTCACCCTGAAAATGGAGCGTAGCCTGGACGAATTGGCATTTTTGCTGCGGCACGACAGCGATACCTTTAACCGTTGGGAAGCAGGTCAGCAACTAGCGGTACAAGTGATTTTCAAGCTGATCGACGCGATAGAGTTGGGCCGGCCTTTGCAGTTGGAGCCGGTTATCGTCGATGCTTACCGTAGCGTGTTACTCGATAGCGGCGGGGATTTGTCGTATCAAGCCTTGTTACTGGCCTTGCCGGAAGAAAGCTATTTGTCCGGGCAGATGGCCATCATCGATGTCGAAGCCATCCATCAAGCCCGCGAATTTGTGAAAAAGACGCTGGCCGAGCAATTGCAAGCCGAGTTTAAACAGCTGTATGTGCAACATCATCGCGACGAATCCGGCAGTTTCGATGCCGGTGCGGTGGGGCGGCGGCGTCTGAAGAATGCCTGTTTGAGTTATTTGAGCAAACTGGAAAACGCGGACGTTTATCATATCGCCGAGCAGCAGTTCTACAGTGCCCGGAATATGACCGATCAACTGGCGGCGTTGTCGGCCATCGTCAACAGCAATCATCCGGCCAAAGCCAGAAGTCTGGATAGTTTTTATGTGCAGTGGCGCCAAGAAGCGCTGGTTATCGACAAATGGTTTACCTTGCAAGCCACCAGTAGCATGCCCAATACCTTTGCTACGGTGCAGGCCTTGATGAAGCATCCGGCTTTTGATATGAAAACGCCTAACCGGGTACGTTCATTAATCGGCGCCTTCAGTCAAGCCAATCCGCTGCATTTCCATGCCCAAAACGGTGAGGGTTATCGCTTCCTGGCTGATCAGGTCTTGGCGCTGAACACCCTTAACCCGCAAATTGCTTCAAGGATGGTCACCGGGCTGGCGCAATGGCGGCGTTATGACGCAGGCCGGCAGGGCTTGATGAAACAGCAATTACAGCGTATTGTCGCCACCGAGCATCTGTCAAAGGATGTTTATGAGATCGCCAGCAAGAGTTTGGCGTAGTTGTCACAATCACGTAAACTAGCGCCGAAATAAGCCATTCGCATCAAGCATGAACCCACGCACCGCCCAGGTTGAGCGCAATACGCTCGAAACCCAGATCAAAGTTTCCATTAATCTCGACGGCAACGGCACGGCCGCGTTTACCACAGGCTTGCCGTTTTTGGATCACATGCTGGATCAGATAGCCAGACACGGTTTGATAGACATAGAGGTGGTCTCCCACGGCGACCTGCATATCGATGCCCACCACAGCGTGGAAGACATCGGCATTACGCTCGGTCAGGCCTTTGCCAAAGCGCTGGGCGACAAAAAAGGCATTTACCGATATGGTCACGCTTATTGCCCCTTGGACGAATCCTTGTCGCGGGTGGTGGTGGATTTCTCCGGCCGTCCCGGCTTGTTTTATCAAGTGGAATTCAAACGCGCGTTTATCGGTAGTTTCGATGTGGACCTGTTTAAAGAGTTTTTCCAAGGTTTTGTGAATCACGCCGGCGTGACCTTGCACATAGACAATCTGAAGGGCGGCAATGCCCATCATATTGCCGAAACCGTATTCAAGGCATTCGGCCGAGCCGTGCGCATGGCCATCAGCCATGACGAACGCATGGCCGGCATCATGCCTTCCACTAAAGGCAGTCTATAATTCCCACACTTTCCGCCTAGAAACCCCGACCTTGTATCTCTAGTTTTATGTCATCAGTAGCCGTTATCGATTACGGAATGGGAAATCTGCATTCCATTGCCAAAGCGCTTCAACATGCCGATAGCCGGGTAAATGTACAAATAACTGCCGATGCCGCAGTGATCCGCACGGCTGATCGTGTAGTATTTCCGGGCGTTGGCGCGATACGCGATTGTATGCATGCCTTGAACGAAAGTGGTTTGGCTGAAGTGATCCGTGAAGTAGCCCAAAACAAACCTTTTCTAGGCATTTGCCTGGGTATGCAGGCCTTGCTGACCGACAGCGAGGAAAACGACGGCATTGCCTGTCTGAATATATTTCCCGGGCATGCCCGCCGTTTTGCCGATCATATGTTGGATGCCGAAGGCAATGTTTTGAAAATCCCGCACATGGGCTGGAATCAGGTCAAACAAAACCCTCATCCGCTCTGGCACAATATTCCGGATCATAGCCGCTTTTATTTCGTACACAGCTATTATGCTGCGCCGGACGACCCGCGTCACAGCGCCGCAACGGCCGATTATCCGCAAGCATTTACCTGCGCACTGGCAAAAGAGAACATGTTTGCCGTGCAATTTCATCCCGAAAAAAGCCAGACTGTCGGATTGCAACTACTGCAAAACTTCCTGGCATGGGATGGAGTCGCGTAACTCCCCAACCCTTAGATGTTGGCTTTACTAACCTTTAGATTTAGTGTTTTAACTGTCGAGATTTAAATATGTTGCTGATACCCGCAATTGACTTGAAGGAAGGAAAATGTGTCCGCTTGCGCCAGGGTCGTATGGAAGACGACACCGTATTCTCGGACGATCCGGTGGCGGTGGCCGGGCGCTGGGTTGAAGCAGGGGCAAAACGATTGCACCTAGTCGATTTGGACGGCGCCTTCGCCGGTAAACCGAAAAATGCCGAGATAATCAACGCAATCGTCCAAGCCTATCCGGACGTGCCGGTGCAAATCGGCGGCGGTATTCGCGACGAAGATACTATCCAGGCTTATCTGGAAGCCGGCGTGCAATATGTCATCATCGGTACCAAGGCTGTCAGCGAACCGCACTTTGTTCGCGATGTTTCCATCGAATTTCCCGGCCACATCATCATCGGTCTGGACGCGAGAGATGGCAAAGTTGCCATCGACGGGTGGTCGAAATTGTCCCGCCACGATGTAATTGACCTGGCGCAAAAATTTGAAGCCAACGGCGTAGCCGCAATCATTTACACCGATATCTCCCGCGACGGCATGATGCAAGGCGTCAATGTCGAAGCTACCGCCAAATTGGCGCGCTCGGTGCACATTCCGATTATCGCCTCCGGCGGCATAACTAATCTGGACGACATTCGCGCCCTCGGTGCTGTTGCGCACGAAGGGATCATGGGTGCCATCACCGGTCGGGCGATCTACGAAGGTACCCTGGATTTTGCCGAAGGGGAAAAGCTCGCCGAGTCTTTCGGCGGAGCCGATGTCTGAGCTATTAGCCGGTAAATCGTAAACAATGAGCTTAGCCAAACGTATTATTCCCTGTCTGGATGTCGATAACGGCCGCGTCGTGAAAGGCGTGAAGTTCGTGGATATTCGCGATGCCGGCGATCCGGTGGAAATTGCCCGTCGTTACGACCGAGAAGGTGCGGATGAAATCACCTTCCTGGACATCACAGCCACCCACGATAATCGCGACACCATTGTGCATGTGGTTGAACAAGTGGCCAGCGAAGTGTTTATTCCGTTGACCGTGGGCGGCGGCATCCGGGTGTTGGAAGACATTCGCCGCATGCTCAATGCCGGCGCGGACAAAGTGGGCATCAACAGCGCTGCGGTATTCCGGCCGGAATTCGTCAAGGAAGCGGCCGAAAAATTCGGCTCGCAATGCATCGTAGTCGCTATCGACGCTAAAAAAGTCAGTCAGGACGGCGAGGATAACCGCTGGGAAATTTTTACCCACGGCGGCCGCAAACCAACCGGCATCAACGCGGTCGAGTGGGCCGTCAGAATGAAAGACTACGGGGCCGGCGAAATTTTGTTGACCAGTATGGACCGCGACGGTACCAAATCCGGCTTTGACTTGGCTTTGACCCGCGCCATCAGCGAAGCGGTCAGCATTCCGGTCATCGCTTCCGGCGGCGTGGGCAATCTGGATCATCTGGCTGACGGCATCATAGAAGGCAAAGCCGATGCAGTACTGGCGGCCAGCATTTTCCATTTTGCCGAATACACCATCGAGCAGGCCAAAAAGCACATGCAAGCCAGAGGCATAGAGGTGCGTTTATGAGCGCGGCATGGCTGGAAGAAATCCAGTGGACCGAAGACGGCTTGGTGCCGGTCATCGCGCAACTACATGATAGCAGCCGCGTGGTGATGTTTGCCTGGATGAATCGCGATTCGCTGGCCTTAACGGTTGCCGAAGGTTATGCGGTATATTGGTCGCGTTCCCGCCAGCGTTTGTGGCGCAAGGGCGAAGAGTCCGGCCATCGCCAAAAGGTTATCGATATACAACTGGATTGCGATGCCGATGTGATTTTGCTTAAAATTGAACAGGAAGGCGGTATCGCCTGCCATACCGGTCGGGAAAGCTGTTTTTTCCGAAGCCTGACAGACGGCGAGTGGCAAACCACCGAGCCGGTACTGAAAGACCCCAAAGCCATCTACAAATAGACAATCACACGCCGGCATAGCTCAGCAGGTAGAGCAGCGCACTCGTAACGCGAAGGTCGTAGGTTCGATTCCTATTGCCGGCACCATTAAAATCAACACATTACCCTTTTTTAAATTTGCAAAAGTTGCCTCGTCATACTCAGGTGCAAAGTGCCGGGAAGATTGAGAGAGCTGGCAAAAATATGGATGGTGTATAGACTTATGCCATCTTTTCGGTCAGTCGATTTGCCCCGTTTTGACTGGTTTTAAGGCCGCTATTTGTTAGCGCGGTCCGGTGCCTTCCAATCCGGATTTTTTATTTGAAGGTTTTCAAAATCCTTCCCTTGCACTTTTCAGAGACAACACATTTTGAGCTTAAATAGTTACCAGTCGGTTGATCGCGAGCAATTAGCCAAAGACATCAGTCAAATTCACAAACAAGCTTTAGCGGATATTGGTCCCGCCGATTTCGACCACTTAAAAAAGGTGGAACGTTGGGGAAAGGTTTGTTCGCTTATCGGTTACGCTACCGCCTGGATTTTCCCCAATCCGATTTCCGCGTTGTTGATCAGTCAAGGTAGTTTTTCCCGCTGGACTGGGGTGGGCCATCCCATCGTGCATAAAGCCTTCGATAAAATGCAGGACGTGGATAAAAATTACACCAGCAAGAAATTCGCGAAGGGTTGGCGGCGGTTTCTGGATTGGCCGGACTGGATGACACCGGCCGGCTGGCATCACGAACACGATTTATTGCACCATTACAACCTGGGTGAAGAAACCGATCCCAACAATGCCCAACACAACATGGAATGGTTGCGGCAATCCAAACTGCCAATGTGGCAGCGCTATGCCATCGTGGCGTTTTTTTCCGGTATCTGGAAAATTATTTATTACACCCCGCGCACCCACAAAGAATTGGTTTTGAATGCCGCCCGCTTGCAAGGTAAGCCCAGACCAGAAACCACACGTATCGGCGCCTGGAGTCTGTTTACGCCCCAAGGTAAGGCGTTGTGGCTACAAAGTGTGTTGCCTTATACGGCGTATCGGTTTGTGTTGTTACCGTTACTGTTCTTACCGCTGGGTTCGTTTGCGGTTGTCAGTGTGTTGATCAATTCCCTGCTGGCGGAAATTCTCACCAATATGCATAGCTTTCTGGTGATGATCCCCAATCATGCCGGCGACGACGTGATGATGTTCGATGAAAAATCGCATAGTAAGGGCGAGTTTTATCTGCGGCAGATCTTGGGATCGGTCAATTACCCAACCGGCTCGAATTTCAACGATTTTTTCTACGGCTGGTTGAATTATCAAATCGAGCACCATTTATGGCCGGATTTGCCGCTAAGCCAATACCAAAAATTGCAGCCGCAAGTGAAAGCGCTGTGCGAAAAACATAATATTCCTTACTGCCAGGAATCGGTATTTAAACGCATGTTGAAAGCAGCGGATATTATGGTAGGCAAAACCTCAATGCTGAAGCCGGCGGTTGTTTAATACGTCCAGCGCGACTTGCTCAAATAGCCTCTGAATCAAACTAATGTTTTAGGCAATTAGCCTATTCGATTCCCGGTTACTGGCGATACGCGCTAATTTATGTCAATGCAGTTATTCTGCTTACCACAAGAGTGCAATCAACCAAAATACTATGAGCGACATCAGAGATACCAAACCCGAACCCATCGCAGCAAAACCAAACTGGAATTACGACTCGTATTTTCTTGCTCAGCTTGAACGCATCAATCAGCAGTCCGCTAGTAAGCAGCCGAAAAAGCGCGTTGTCGAGCAGGCTCCGAAAGACGAGGCCGATGCAGTCGACGAACAGAATAAATAGTTTATCCGCGTAAACCGTGCAATACGGTTTAGTCTTGTTATGTCACCTATTAGCGTAAAGGACTTCGCGCAGATTTTTGTACACTAATTCAGGCAAGGTTCCCCCAATCTTTCTGAACCCCTCTCTGGAGTAAGGTGACGGCAATCTTGATGAGGCTGCGCGTTTGCTATTTACCGGGATTTGTTTGGTTACTTGTGCGCCGCGCAAGGATGGTGCTGTGGCCATACTGCAAGTGGTTTCATCCTTCCCGTCAAAGCTGCTAAACGAAACTGAGTGAAAATGTACGAGCGGACTACACATTTTTCGATATCGCAGTAATATCGCTGTTTCAAGAATCTGCTCGGAGATCAAAATGTACTGCCCAAATTGTGGAAAGCAAAATCCGGAGAATGCGAAGTTCTGCCTTGAGTGTGGTGCTGCCATTCAGTCAGATACCGCCTATCTCGGACCGATGACAGGTAGACCGGATATGACGTTTACCGAATCGGTGTCCAGCTGTTTTTCAAAGGCATTTGTATTTCAAGGTAGAGCGTCCCGAGCTGAATACTGGTGGTTTGCTCTTTTCACGCTATTAGTGTCCATGGTGGCTGGGATCATAGACCAATCGGCTTACGGCGAGCCGGCAACCGTCACGGCAATCACTAACTTGGTCATTTTATTTCCTTCGCTGGCCGTTAATATCCGCCGGTTACACGACACCGGGCATAGCGGCTGGTGGTATCTGATCATTCTGACTATTATCGGAATTATCCCGTATTTCATCTGGATGGTGTCAAAAGGCGATGATAGGCAAAATGAATACGGGATGCCTGTTTAATCAAATCATTTCGCAGGGCGCTGAGCTGGAATGATGACCCATATTGGCCTGCTCGCATCGATAGCGTTGAATGTTATTTTGCTTGGATTCGTCGTATTCAGCGCTAGAAAAAATCGACTTAAAAAGCAACGGCAAAAAAAGCCTGCCTTTAAGACCCCTGCAAATCTAAGAACAATTTCCTGCCCATCCTGCGCGCAACACATCAAATTTACCTTGCCCATTGATGGTAACAAAGCGCGCTGCCGAAAATGTTACGCGCAGTTCAAACTGGATATTGACGAGCACCGCAATGTTTATATAACCGAAATAAAACTCCCGGAAGATGAGCAAAGCATTAAATCTTTAGCAGATTGCTACCTGATTCTTGGCCTGAACGCGGACGCCATTCCCATGGATATAAAAGCGGCCTACAAAAAGAAAATCTCCGAATATCATCCGGACAGGGTGGGTGTCTTAGGCATAAAAATCCAGCAAATCGCCGAGGAAGAAACCAGGCAGATAAATGCCGCCTACGCCATGCTGCAAGAGCATGGCATGGTCTAAGATCGCCTATCCGAATCCAGGGTGGCAGATATGCTTTATATCTTTGGTATCTGTCAATAGTCTTCAGCGGATTTAGTTTTTAATGGATTGGCGTATGAAAAAATGACGTGCAGCGCAATATTTGGGCGGGGGCTCTAGGTATGTAAACCAAGTATCTTCGATAACTTGGTGGATTAATAAATTGAAGTTTTTAATTGGGTAAAGGTACGCGAGGGCGAATGTCAAGTAACCTGTGCGGTTTTAACGGGCTATACGTGCATGGCGCGGGTTAAGTCTCACACAGGGGGCGTGGGATCATAATTGGGGTTTTGGGAGATGTCAAAATGGCGCGCCCGAGAGGATTCGAACCTCTGGCCTCAGCCTCCGGAGGGCTGCGCTCTATCCAGCTGAGCTACGGGCGCAATCTGATTTGCGGTCAAACAATGCAATCTTTTCGGTCCAGCGGTGTGAACCGTTACCCTAATTCTGAAAACCGAAGAACTGTTTCTTTGGGAGCTATCTAGTGGCTAAGGCCACTTTGGGTAAGTGCGCCATTATAAGATTAAATGCCGTTAAAGTCATTGCCAATCCGGGATTAAACGGTGGTTTTTCCTTTATTTAGTTTTGCCAGCAGCTGTTTTTGCCGGTTCAACCGCTCGGATTTTTCCGCTTCCGCTTTGACTTGCCGCTGGTTTTTGGCTTGATGACGCAGTCTGGACAGGTCGGCATTGGCTTTGGTCCATTCGGTGTTGGTTGAGACGACCATGCTGATGCAGTTGACGGGGCAGGGTGCGACGCATAATTCGCAGCCGGTACACAGTGCGGCAATAACGGTATGCATTTGCTTGGAAGCACCGAGGATGGCGTCGGTGGGGCAAGGCGGCAGGCATTTGGTGCAACCTATGCAGGCAGTTTCATCTATCACGGCTATTTGTAGAGGGCGCTGGACACCAAATTCCGGATTCAAAGGCTTGGCAGGTACGTTTAGTAATTCCGCCAGTAATTGGATGCCTTGGTCGCCGCCCGGCGGGCACTGGTCTATGTCGGCTTCGCCGTTACTGATGGCTTCCGCATAAGGCCGGCAACCCTGATAACCGCATTTGCGGCATTGGGTTTGCGGTAGTAGCGCGTCGATTTGGTCGGCTAGAGATGCCTCGTTTCGCTCGCTCATTGCCAATAGTTATGAGGCTATTTAACCCGCATGCCCGGCTGCGCGCCTTGATCCGGTGACAGTACCCAGATGTCTTTACCGCCGGGTCCGGCAGCCAAGACCATGCCTTCGGAGGTGCCGAAGCGCATTTTGCGCGGCTTTAGATTGGCGACGACGACGGTCAGTTTGCCTTCCAGGTCTTCCGGTGCGTAAGCCGATTTGATGCCGGCGAAGATGTTGCGGGTTTCGCCGCCCAGATCGACGGTCAGTTGCAGCAATTTTTCCGCGCCTTCGACCGATTCGGCTTTCACGATGCGGGCGATGCGCAAATCTATTTTGGCAAAGTCTTCAATCTCTATCGCTTCGGCGATGGGTTCGGAGATGGCTTTTGCCACTTGTTCGGGATTGGTTTTGACAGCGGCCGCCTGTTTGACCGGCTTGGCTGTAACCGATGGCGTCTTTTCCAGATTTTCCTTGGAGGCTTCCACAATCGCGGCAATCTTGTCCGGCTCTACGCGGGTCATCAACGGTATGAAGCCATTGATTTTATGACCGAGCAGCGGTTGAGCATCACTCGGCCAGCTTTGCGCGGGGATGTTCAAAAAGCTTTCCGCGTTGTTTGCCAGCGTTGGAATTACCGGGCGCAGATAGGCTACCAGCATCCGAAACAGATTCACGCCCATGCTGCATACCGCGTGCAACTCGGCGTCCTTGCCTTCTTCCTTGGCGATCAGCCAGGGTTTTTTTTCGTCGATGTACTGATTGGCCTTGTCGGCCAGTGCCATGATCTCGCGCATCGCTTTGCCGAATTCGCGGCTTTCGTATAGATCGGCGATGGTGCTGTTGGCGTCGATAAACTGTTGGAATAAAGCCGGTTCGGAGCATTCATTTGAAAGTACGCCATCGAAGCGCTTGGCGATAAAGCCGGAACAGCGGCTGGCGATGTTGACCACTTTGCCGACCAGGTCGGAGTTGACGCGCTGGCTGAAATCGTCGAAGTTTAAATCGATGTCGTCGACGCCGGCGCTGAGTTTGGCGGCGAAGTAATAACGCAGATATTCGGGGTTCAGATGATCCAGATAGGTGCGGGCTTTGATGAAAGTGCCGCGCGATTTGGACATTTTCTCGCCGTTGACGGTTAAGAAACCGTGGGCAAATATCGCACTGGGGGTACGGAAGTTGGCACCATGCAGCATGGCCGGCCAGAACAAGGCGTGGAAGTAAATGATGTCCTTGCCGATGAAGTGGTAAAGCTCGGCGGTGCTGTCTTTTTGCCAGAAACTGTCGAAATCCAGGCCTTGGCGGTCGCAGAAGTGCTTGAAGCTGGCCATGTAACCGATGGGTGCGTCCAGCCAGACGTAAAAATACTTGCCAGGAGCGTCGGGGATTTCGAAACCAAAATACGGCGCATCGCGGGAAATATCCCATTGCTGGAGGCCGTTTTCCAGCCATTCCGCCATCTTGTTGCTCACTTCCGGTTGCAAGTGGCCGGCGGTGGTCCAGTCACGCAACATCTCGGCGAAATGGCCCAGTTCGAAGAAATAATGCTCGGAGTCTTTTTCGATGGGGCGCTCGCCGGAGATGGCGGAGACGGCGTTTTTCAGTTCAGTGGGCGAATAGGTGGCGCCACAGGCTTCGCAGCTGTCGCCGTATTGGTCGGCCGCGCCGCATTTCGGGCATTCGCCTTTGATGAAGCGGTCCGGCAGGAACATGTTTTTGACCGGATCGTAGGCCTGGGTGATGCTGCGTTGGCTGATATGGCCGCCGTCGCGCAGGCGTTTGTAGATCAGCGCCGAGTATTCTTTGTTTTCCGGGGAATGGGTGCTGTGGTACTGATCGAACGCGACGCCGAATTCCTGGAAATCGGCGCGATGCTGCTTTTCCACATCGGCAATCAATTGTTCCGGGGTAATGCCTTCCTTGTCTGCCCTGAGCATGATAGGCGTACCGTGGGTGTCGTCGGCGCAAACGTAATAGCAATTGTGCCCGCGTTGTTTCTGGAACCGCACCCAGATGTCTGTTTGGATGTATTCGACGAGATGGCCTAAATGGATAGGGCCGTTGGCATACGGTAAGGCGCTGGTAACAAGGATTTTTCGGTTAGACATGGGGTTAAAACAGCCTGGGAAAATGAGGGCGGATTATGGCATAAATCGCCTGGGGTTTCATGGTTTGGGCGGCGGCTTGCCGATTGCTTGCGTGTTGCACAGATGTGGGGGCGAGGGGTGTTTGGTAATAGGGATCAGTAAGGTACAATCCCAATCAAGCCTCCAGCTTAAGCGCTATACCGTCCGGCATGGCATACTAAAGTCGGATAGGCCTTAGCCATTTTTGAACCACTTAATCTTATAAGAAGAGGTAACATCATGAGAAAAACGTTGTTTCTGGCCATCGCGATGCTGGCTTCCGGTACTGCCGCGGCTGCTACCGATCATTATCTGTTGCGCGACGGCAATCATGTTCAGCACATGAAGGTTACGACCTTGGGTAAAGAGATAAATGCCACGGTGGATGTGGACTTCGAACCCAATCCCGACGAAGCCGGCAAGCACGCCTGTTCTGCGACGGTGTCCGATGAAGCTAAGAGCGTCGGCGAAAACGAATTGGTATTGAAAAAACACATCGAGGGTGAGGCACGCTCTTGCTCGGTGAAAATTCATCTGACGCCTAACGGTGCCAAGCTGGAGCAATCGGACGAATGCACTTACTTCGCGGCCGGTATATGCAGTTTCTCCAGCAATGGTAAGGAACTGGTCAAAATTAAATAAATTCTTGGCGCAATGGCTTTGGCTTATTGCGCCGTCTTCTATTTTTCTCAACGAACTTGTCTGGGCTGACCAACTGTCTTTTGTCGATAGTTGTAATTAACGCTTTTTGTCAGCTGCACTTATGGGTTTTTGTTCATAATTGTGTGATATGCCGCACTGTAGAGACATATTGTCGCGCGGCAATCGGCCACATTTTAAACGTTAGGTTTCTTTGTTAGATTATCGCCAGCTCATGCGGATTAGCATGGGCTTTAATCGTCCCCCCGATAATCGAGAAGCCAAGGAGTTTTTTATGAAAAAAGCACACATGATGATAGTAGCCGCTGCCGTTGCCGCGCTGGGTTTGACCACAGCGTTGAATGTTACTAATGCTAATGAAGCAGCTGGCGAGGATGTAAAAACTGTCGCCTGGTATGTAGCTAACATTAAGGAAGCTCGCGCCCAAAACCAAGCCTGTCACGATGACCCGGCTATTCAAGGTAGCGCCAATTGCGCCAATTCCTTGCACGCGCTGGAAATCACTTTCAAAGGTGGCAACTAATACCTGGTGTGGTCTGGCTTTTACCTGTTAAACCTATCCAGTTCGACAACTTGCCTGCTAAGACTTTACGAGATAATTGTTTTTGGCGGGCACGTCCGCCTGATTTGTGACCGGATAATCTTTCCCTCCATTGATTGTCCGGATAGCGTTTACCGGTTTGCTTAGTTGACGGCCGCCGTCTAACTAAGCAAGCTGGCAAACGCAATGTAAATCCCCTCTTTCCGAGTGTTTTCTTTAGTCGCTGCGGATGAATAATCGCTAAAGCGCATGATTTTAGCGGTAACTTTATAAGTCCCTCCTTTCTTCATTCCCATAGCATGTGGCCGAGCGGTAAGCGAAGCCTCTGAGCTAGCGTCGGTTGTTACTGAAATAATTCTGAAAACTGAAAATCTGCTAAATTAACCTTTCAATTTGTCAGACAATTCGATCATTCGACCATGTACAAAGCCAGCCAAAATCAAATTCATATTTCTGCCAACTTGGGTGAATACGCTATTCCACCGCTAAAAGATATGTTGGTGTTAGGCAAGGAGTCGCCGATTGGTTGTATTGCCATGCGCCGGGCAATCGAACTATTGGTAAAAGCGCCGTTTGAGCATATTGAGTTTGATGACGATGTGATCAGCGATCTTTTAGTGAGACAAAGCTTGCTGAAACGCATCAGCAAGGCTGCGTTAATCGATTTCGTGTTGACTCAGATAAAGCCCTTGATGAGTGCCGATGAAATATTGCATGCGGAAATGGATATTTCCGTCCAGCTAAATACCAAGTTATGAAACAACTGGCGGTTGGCGATTGTTTATGGCCGCACGTTCGTCGGGTTATGGAGGAGGAGCGGCCTTGCAGCGTTGAGCGCAATATCGTTTTTGCCGTTTTTCGGGAAGAGCCGGTGGAAGAGTTTTGCGGTTTGGCCACCGATCACGATATATCAAAACATCCAAATTGGATTTTTGCAGATTTGGTCGAGCATCGGCCTATGCTTAGTGTCGCTCCTAAGCTTGGCGTCCGCAAAGCCCTATGCCTGATGGATGAAAATCAGCTGGGAGCCTTGGCTGTGCTTAACAAAGGTCAGTTCGTCGGCGTGGTTACCCGGCAAAGTATCCTGGAAGTTCTGCTGAACCGTGAGCGGCTGCTGCTGAAAGAGACTATGCGCCTTAAAATTGCGGCGGAAACCAACCACGAGCAAACGGTGGTATGGGTCGGGCGTCTGGCCGCATTGAATGACGCTGCGCGCAGCTTGCTGGGGGTGCTGGCGCATACCTCAATCGAAAACGAGTTATTGCAGGCCGGCATTGATGCACTTTGCAATCTGTTGGATGCCCGTTATGGTGCTATTGGGATAGTCGACAATGTCGGCGCGTTGACGGAGTTTATTTATGCCGGTATCAGCGACGAACAGGCTCAGCAAATTGGTCACTTGCCGGAGGGAAGGGGCTTGTTGGGGGTGGTCATTGAGGAAAACGTCTCTTTGAGGCTTGCGGATATGGGCAAGGACCCGCGCAGCGCCGGTTTTCCGCAGCATCATCCGCATATGACATCCTTGTTGGCGGTGCCTATTTCCCATCAAGGCCGGGTGTACGGGCGTATCTATCTTAGTGATAAATACAGCGGCGAATTGTTTACCAAGAACGACGAAGAGTTGGCGTTGAGTTTTGCGCATTCATTGTCGCTGGTAATCGATAATGCTCGGGAAATCGAGGAAGTCAAACGCGCCCGCCAGCGCCTGGATTACATAGCTCATTTCGATGCGCTCACCGAGTTACCGAACCGGACTTTGCTAACCGACAGAGCCTTGCAGTTCATTGCGCAAGCGCAGCGCAAGCACGACATTATCGCGTTTCTATTTCTCGATCTGGATAATTTCAAGGTGATCAACGATACCTTCGGGCATGCCGTGGGTGACGAATTGCTCAGAGCTGTTGCCAAGCGAATTTCCGGTTGCTTGAGGGAAGGCGATACGCCCTCCAGGATGGGCGGCGATGAGTTTATTATCATGTTGCCCAATATTGCAGATAGCCTGGATGCTGCCAAAGTAGCCATCAAAATATTACATGCCTTGAACGAGCCTTTGCAGGTTCAACAACATCAAATCTATTCCCGGGCCAGTATCGGTATCAGTATTTATCCGGATAATTCGCTTTCGTTTGATGAATTGCTGGCGCAGGCCGACTCTGCTTTGTATCACGCCAAAAAACTGGGCAAAAATAATTATCAGTTTTTTACTCCCGAAATGAACAGCGCCGCTCAGCATTATCTGAAGCTGGAGCATCATTTGCGTCAGGCCTTGGAGTTGGAGGAACTGGTATTGCATTATCAGCCGCAGGTGAAAATCGATAACGGTTGCATCATCGGTATGGAGGCGTTAATACGTTGGCACAATCACGCCATGGGTATCGTCATGCCGGATCAATTTATCGGCTTGGCTGAAGAAACCGGGTTGATCGTGCCAATTGGGGCTTGGGTATTGCAAACTGCGTGCAAACAGGCGCGGGCCTGGCAGTTGGCCGGTATGCCGATTCGAATTGCGGTCAATTTGTCCGGGCGGCAGTTTCACCGCTTCCAAGATCAGCGTCAGCTGCTGGATGTGGTGTTGGATGTGCTTAAAGAAACCGAACTTTCGCCGGAGTTGCTGGAGTTGGAAATTACTGAAAGCATCTTGATGCATAAGCTGGATACGACACTTGACACGCTGAATCAGATAAAGCAGCTGGGAGTGCGGATTTCGGTGGATGATTTTGGTACCGGTTATTCTTCGTTAAGTTATTTGAAGCGTTTTCCGCTCGATACCTTAAAAATCGATAAATCGTTCGTGAAGGATATTTGCACCGATGCCAACGATAGAGCGATTGTGTCGGCTATTTCGGCAATGGCGGGCCAGCTGAAACTGGAGCTGGTAGCCGAAGGCGTTGAAGATCAGAGCCAGTTGGATTTTTTGGGCGGACAGCAGTGCAATTACGGACAAGGGTATTTTTTCAGCAAACCCGTGCCGGCCGAACAGGCGTCGGCCCTGTTGCGGCAGTCCGTGTTGCAAAAGCAATAAGGCTTGGCTGCGCTCAGTTTCTTGAAGTCTGTTTCGGATCGATCGCTTTAACGTCCATATCGAAGTTCTGCTTGATGCGTTGGGCAACGGTTTTGGCTTCTTTCTTGTTCTTGAATGGCCCGGCGACCACTTGAAAACCACCGTCCTTGGCAATTTTACGGGCAGGAATCGGCGGCCCTTGGTGATTGAGCATGGCGGCGAGTTTTTGGGCATCGGTTTCATTTTCGAAGCTGGCAGCCAAAATCGACCAGTCGTTATCGCTCAATTCGTTGATGACCGGTTGACCGTAGAATTGTCCGGGATGTGCCAGTTGCACCGCATCGGCAACCAGTTCCGGTAAGTCGGCACTGTCCGGCAATACCGGGGTGGGGACGCCGTCGGCACGTTGCAAGATGCGTTCGACTTTGCTCCAATCAACCGTTGCTTGCTTTTCGCTTGCCAGTTGTTGCAATTTTTTCCGAATATCTTTTTGAAGTTGTTTTTGCTGTTTTTCCCATTTGTCTAATGGCCGGTGGGCTTCCAAGTAAAGCATGTCGTCCTGCCAGGTTGCCATATAAGGTTGGTGGACGATGCGAACCGGCGTGCCGACTTCTACTTTGTTGAACAGGACTTCTATATCTTCGGGATATAACTGAACACAGCCGTGACTGACTTGCAAGCCGATTCCATAAGGTTTGTTGGTACCATGGATCAAATAGCCGCTGAACCCTAAGGGCATGGCATAGCTGCCCAAGGGGTTGTCCGGGCCGGAACGTATCACTTTCGGCAGCGGGTCGCCCAATGCCTGATGTTCGCGGTGAATCGATTCCGGCACCGTCCAGTCCGGATTGGCCTTTTTGGCGACAATTTGGGTTTGTCCTAACGGCGTGTTCCAGCCTTGGCGGCCAATGCCCACCGGATAAGTCAGGACGGTATTGGCTTGATTTTTAGGGTAATAGAACATGCGCATGTTGGCCAGATTCAGCACGATACCTTTGCGCGGGGCATCGGGCAGTACAAAACGCAATGGCAAGAGCACGGTTTGTTCGGCTGGCAAAGTCCATGGGTCCAGATTGGCATTGGCGATAGTAATGTCGTTGTAACCCAAGCCGTAATGGCGGCCGATGTCGGATAGCGTATCGTTTTCGCGGCTACTGATACTGGCCAGCGAGCCAACCATGCCTTGGTTACTGCTCAGGTTAAACTCATGACTGGCTATATTGTCCGGTTTGGAGTTCCAGACTATGTGTTCCGGCTGGTTGTCGGAAAATAACGGTATGCTTTGACAGCCGCTAAGCAAGGCGCTGACTACGGCTAACACGAATACTAGCGGTATCGGTGAAACAGTACGGTTTTGAATGACTGCTGACATGTTTATGATAGGCGCGGATAGTGACGGAGCTGGACGTTTGAAGTTAAGCGATCCAAATTAAAATCAGATTAAGGCGGCATTAAGTCTTAATTAAGAATTAACTATTAAGGCTAATTGTTAAGTCGTTACGATAAATCATTATTCTGCAAGAGAAAACTATTTTTTAACAATGGCGCGGATTTAATGGCTTCCTGTTAAGGTGTTATTATATTCGCACTATTTTACTTGGTTATTATTTCCCTTTACTTCGGAGTTCCGCATGGCGAGCATTGACAAAACGGCTGTCGAAAATTTACTCAAACACTTTATCGATCCGAATGTAGAAACCGACTTGGTTTCGGCAAAATCCGTTAAGAAAATCAGTGTGGATGGCAATGATGTCAGCGTCGTTATCGAGTTGGGTTATCCGGCTAAAAGCTATCTTGAAGAATTGAAGGCGGCGGTAACGCAGCGTCTGCAAACTTTGCCGGACGTCGGCAAACTGGATGTGTCGATCAGTTTCAATATCGTTTCGCATTCGGTGCAAAAGGCATTAAAACCCCTGCCGAACGTGAAAAATATTATTGCAGTGGCCTCCGGCAAGGGTGGGGTAGGTAAGTCCACCACTTCCGTGAATCTGGCTCTGGCGCTGGCGGCGGAAGGAGCCAATGTCGGTATTCTGGATGCGGATATATACGGCCCCAGTATTCCGACCATGCTGGGACTATCCGGCAAGCCCGACAGTCCGGACGGCAAAAGCATGTTGCCGAAAATCTCGTTTGGCGTGCAGACCATTTCGATCGGTTATTTGATCGACCCGGATCAGCCTATGATCTGGCGCGGTCCCATGGTTACCGGTGCTTTACAGCAATTACTGAATCAAACCCAATGGCACGATGTGGATTACCTGATCATCGATTTGCCGCCCGGTACTGGCGATATTCAGCTGACGCTGGCCCAACAGATTCCGGTGAGTGGTGCGGTGATCGTCACCACGCCACAGGATATTGCACTGATCGACGCGCAACGCGGCTTAGGGATGTTTGAAAAGGTCAACGTGCCGATATTGGGGCTAGTGGAGAATATGAGCGTCCATATTTGCAGTAACTGCGGGCACGAAGAAGCGATATTTGGTCAGGGCGGCGGCGTGGCGATGGCAGTTAAGAACAAACTGGATTTGTTGGGCTCTTTGCCGCTGGATATTCACATCCGCGAGTACGCCGATAGCGGTAGGCCTACAGTAGTGGCTGATCCGGATGGTCGGCCGGCGCAAATCTACAAAGCGATTGCACGGAAGATGGCGGCCAAGTTGGCGATGCGTGCGCGGGATTATAGTGGCCGGTTTCCGAATATTGTTATCCAGAATACCTGAGATTGGTGGCAGACGACTTCGCTATCAGCTAAGTCGTCGGGCCTCAGACTAACACTAGATTATCGCGGTGAATAAGTTCGTCTTCGTCGGCATAGCCCAGCAAAGTTTCGAATTCACTGCTGGGTTTGCCGGCAATTTTACCGGCGTCTTCCGAACCGTAATTGATTAAACCGCGGGCAATTTCGGTGCCATGCAAATCCAGGCAAGACACCAAGTCGCCGCGCTTAAAGGCGCCTTGCACAGTCTTTACGCCGACTGCCAACAGGCTTTTACCGGCGCCTTTCAGAATTTTTACCGCGCCATCGTCCAATACGACACTGCCTTTCAATTGCAATTGCCCGGCCAGCCATTGTTTGCGTGCGACAAGCGGTGCAATATTCGGTATTAGATAAGTACCTAAGTCATTGCCGTTGAATACCGCGTGGATGACGTTGTCGATCTTGCCGGACACAATTACGGTGGCTGCACCGGAACGGGCTGCCAAGCGCGCGGCGCGGACCTTGGTATACATGCCGCCACGCCCCAGACCGCTGATGCTGCCGCCTGCGACTTCATCAAGCAAGGTCTCGTTGACGCTAATGCTGGAAATTAGTTTGGCATTAGGATTTAGGCTGGGATTAGCGTCGAACAAGCCGGTTTGGTCGGTAAGAATGATCAACAAATCGGCTTCTACCAGGTTGGCAACCAAGGCGCCCAAGGTATCGTTGTCGCCGAAGCGGATTTCTTCGGTGGCGACCGCATCGTTCTCGTTGATGACGGGTACTGCGCCAAAGTCAAGCAAGGTTAATAGCGTGCTGCGCGCGTTCAGATAGCGCTGGCGGTCGGACAGATCGTCATGGGTCAACAGAACTTGTGCGGCCAGCAGGTCGTGAAGTTGAAATTCATCTTCAAAGCGCCTGACCAGGCCCATTTGCCCGACCGAGGCGGCGGCTTGCAATTCATGCAGGGTTTTCGGGCGGGTTTTTAACTTCAGGCGGGACATGCCTTCCGCCACGGAGCCGGAAGATACCAATACGACATCGACGCCTTGGCGTTTGAGTGCGGCCATTTGCGCGACCCAGCCGGCAATAGCCTGTTTGTTGAGGCCGCGTCCGCCGTCGGTCAGCAACGAGCTGCCGATTTTGACGACTACGCGCTGGGCTTGGGAAAACTCAGAACGGCTCATGGCGCGGCTCCTGTGCTTGCAGATCCCGCTCGGCTTTTTGTTGATCGAGGAAGTCCATGATGGCGTACATCAGTGCCTGGGTGCCTTGATTTTTTAATGCGGAAATCAGGAACACCGGGCCGGTCCAGCTGAGTTCGTCGACGATGGCTTGGCAATGCTGTTCGACTTCATCGTCAGGCACATTGTCGATCTTATTCAATACCAGCCAGCGTGGTTTGCTGGACAGGTCGTCGCTCCATTTTTCCACTTCGTGGATGATTTTGCGTGCCGCGCTCACTGGTGTCTCGTCACTTTCGTAGGGGGCGATGTCGACGATATGCAACAACAAGCCGGTTCGGGACAAATGCTTTAAAAATTGTAAGCCAAGGCCCGCGCCTTCCGCGGCGCCTTCGATAACGCCGGGAATATCGGCAATCACAAAACTGCGCAAATCGTCCACTCTAACCACACCCAGGTTGGGGTGTAAGGTGGTGAACGGGTAGTCTGCTACTTTCGGGCGTGCGGACGAAACGGTGCGAATCAGGCTGGATTTGCCGGCATTTGGCATGCCCAGTAAGCCAACATCGGCAATAACCATTAATTCCAGGCGAAGCATCCGGTGCTCGCCGGCAGAGCCTTTGCTGGTTTGTTGCGGTGCGCGATTGACGCTGCTCTTGAATCGGGTGTTACCGAGACCGTGGAAGCCGCCTTTGGCGACCAATAATTGCTGGCCGGGTTTGGTCAAGTCGCCGATTTTCTCGCCGGTATCGGCTTCGTAAACGATGGTGCCGGGTGGAACCGGGACGAAGCAGTCGTCGCCTTTTTTGCCGGTGCAGTCTCGACTGCCGCCGTTTTGTCCGCGTTGGGCGCGATGCACAGAGTGATAGCGAAAATCCACCAGCGTATTGACGTTTTCGGTAGCTACCAGATAAACGCTGCCGCCGTCACCGCCATCGCCGCCATCAGGGCCGCCCAAGGGAATATATTTCTCGCGGCGAAATGAGGCCTTGCCATTGCCGCCGTCGCCTGCTTCTACGCGGATTTCCGCTTCGTCAACAAATCTCATAATCTACCGGTATAAACAAAAAAGCCCCGCTGAAAACGAGGCTTTTCTTTTCAGTTGTGCCAATCAGCACAGCCAAGAAATTTACGCTGCTGCGATGCTGACGTATTTGCGGTTTTTAGGACCTTTCTCTTCAAAAACCACTTTGCCATCGACTGTTGCGAACAATGTGTGGTCTTTGCCGATGCCAACGTTGGTGCCAGGGTGAAATTGGGTGCCGCGTTGACGAACCAGAATGTTGCCCGCTTTAACCACTTGTCCACCGAAGCGTTTAACGCCCAGGCGTTGAGCTTGCGAGTCGCGGCCGTTACGAGTACTACCGCCTGCCTTCTTATGAGCCATTTTCTATCCTCGTTATATTATGCAGAAATGCCAGTAATCTGGATTTCTGTGTAGTATTGACGATGCCCCATTTGTTTCATGTGGTGCTTACGTCTTCTGAATTTAATGATTCTGACTTTTTTGTGTCTGCCCTGGGAAACCACAGTTGCAGTCACTTTGCCGCCTTCGACAAATGGCTGACCTACTTTTATGGAGTCGCCTGATTGGACCATCAGCACTTTGTCGAACTCTACGCTGTCGCCTGCGCCCAACTCAAGTTTTTCTATTTTTAAGGTAGTACCCTCTGCGACCCGATACTGTTTACCACCTGTTTGAATTACCGCATACATCAGCGTAAGCTCCATCAAGCATAATCTGTTAATAGTGAACAGAGGATTATATTTTTTATTTGAGCCGCAGTCAAACTTAAATTCCAGGAGAAACCAGTGGTCCAACAGGTGTTTGCGGGAAGTACT
>NZ_JANIBL010000002.1 GCF_024505055.1 Methylomonas rosea | reverse complement strand
GAATTTAGGATTAACTTATTTTACGCGGTTTGCCATAACCCAACATGCCAATCAAACCACTCAAAAACAGCCAAGTTGCAGCAGGCAAAGGAACTGCCGAGGTTGTATAGGATATTGTGGCCTGGACAAAAGGATTGCCACCCTGAATAGCGTTCAAATCAAATGTCACATCGGGGGATAAGGCCAGCGTGATAATAATTTTATGGTCCTGCGTCCAACTAAATAACTCATCGCCGGGCAACAGGAAACTTTCCGACCACTCAACCAAATCTGGATTAGTAACAGTACTGTTAGCATTAGTGGCTCCGACATCCTGATCGAAATAATTTCCGTCCTCGATTTTCACCGAAATAACTTCGGGAGGCTGACTGTTGATAGTGTAGTCCCCGCGCGCATGGATCAAGAATGTACCGTCGATCAAATCAGCCAAGGGGGCATCGTTTATAGTGAAAGTAAAAGTCTGTCCGCTTTCGGTTTGCTGGAACTCAGTCGAGGTAAAACTTACCAGCCCAGCGCTAGCTTCTAAGCTTGCAGTAGAAAGAAACAACGCAACTAAGGATTTAACTAGTTGATTACGCATCGGGATTCCCTTAAAAATGAGTACTGGCACAAATTTTACGTCATGTCGCCTTGCAAAGCCACCTGTACTTAAGGGCTGAAACTCAATAAATCCAATTCGATTCTACCCATGCCACAGCCTTTTGCCGGTTTCGAAAAACCAAACCACTGCGGTTTTTGTCCACATCCAGGTTTTACCTGGATTCCAGCCAGATTAGCTGGCGGCGGATTGCTAAAAAAGTATGCTCAAACCGGTCATTTCGGGTATCCTTTTTAAGCTAATCCAACGTTTTCCAAGGTTCCGTAATGACCAACAATACCGATATTGCCGCCAAACACGATATTGATCCTGCTGAAACCCTAGAATGGATGGAGGCACTGCAAGCGGTGATAGAAAAAGAAGGCGGCGAACGCGCCAGCTTTTTGATTGAAACCCTGCTCAGTACCGCCAGACAAGCCGGCATGGACATTCCGTTCTCGGCCAACACGCCTTACATCAACACCATCCCGATAGACCGACAACCCAAATTCCCCGGCAATACAGACATCGAGCGCACCATCCGCTCATATGTGCGCTGGAATGCGATGATGATGGTGTTACGCGCCAACAAATACACCAATGTCGGCGGCCATATCGCCAGTTTCGCCTCCGCCGTTACCTTATACGACGTTGGACAAAATCATTTTTGGAACGCACCTTCGGACAAACACGGCGGCGACCTGATTTTCTCGCAAGGCCATTCCGCCCCCGGTACGTATGCTCACGCCTTCTTGCTAGGCCGTTTGAGCGAAGAGCAAATGGACAGTTTTAGACAGGAAGTCGGCGGCAACGGCTTGTCTTCATATCCGCACCCTTGGTTGATGCCGGACTTCTGGCAATTCCCCACCGTATCGATGGGTCTTGGCCCGATCATGGCGATTTACCAAGCCCGCTTCATGCGCTATATGCAAAATCGCGGCTTTGCCAACACCGATGGCCGCAAAGTCTGGGCCTTCTTGGGCGACGGCGAAACCGATGAGCCGGAAACCCTTGGCGCGATCGGCATGGCCGGTCGGGAAAAACTGGACAACCTGATTTTCGTCGTGAACTGCAATCTGCAACGTCTGGACGGCCCGGTGCGCGGCAACGGCAAAATCATTCAGGAACTGGAAGGCAACTTCCGCGGCGCCAATTGGAACGTGATCAAAGTGATTTGGGGCCGTCGTTGGGATGCCATTTTGTCCCGAGACAAAGACGGCCTGATCGTCAAGCGCATGATGGAATGCGTCGACGGTGATTATCAAACCTTCAAATCCAAAGACGGCGCTTACGTCCGCGAAAAATTCTTTAACACCCCGGAATTGCAGGAGTTGGTAAAGGATTACACCGACCGTGACATCTGGGAATTGAATCGCGGCGGCCACGACCCTATTAAAGTCTTTGCGGCCTTCAACTCCGCTGTTAACCACACAGGTCAACCCACCGTCGTTCTCGCTAAAACCATCAAAGGCTATGGCATGGGCGACTCCGGACAGGCACAAAACACCAGCCATCAGCAGAAGAAGATGAGCATGGAGTCGATCAAATATATCCGCGACCGTTATCAATTGCCGGTTAGCGACGAAGAGTTGATCAATCTACCATACCTGCGTTTCGCGGAGGACTCCGCCGAACTGACTTACCTCCGCCAGCGCCGCGTCGATCTCGGCGGTTTCCTGCCGGCTCGCCGCGCCAAATCTTACCCTCTGGAAATCCCCGCTTTATCGGCGTTCAAAGCCCTATTGGACGGCACCGGCGAAGGGCACGAAATTTCCACCACGATGGCCTTTGTGCGCATACTGAATATACTGGTCAAGGACAAGCAAATCGGCAAACGCGTCGTGCCTATCGTACCCGACGAATCGCGCACCTTTGGTATGGAAGGCATGTTCCGTCAGCTGGGTATTTGGTCGCAAGTTGGTCAGCTCTACACGCCGCAAGACGCTGAGCAATTGATGTTTTATAAGGAAGACAAGCACGGCCAAGTGTTGCAGGAAGGTATCAACGAAGCAGGCGGTCTGTGCGACTGGATCGCGGCAGGTACGGCCTATTCGACGCACGGCGTACCGATGATTCCATTCTTTATCTATTACTCGATGTTCGGTTTCCAACGGGTGGGCGACTTGATCTGGGCTGCGGCCGATCAGCGTACGCGCGGCTTCCTGTTAGGCGGTACCGCCGGTAGAACTACTTTGAACGGCGAAGGTTTGCAGCACGAAGACGGTCACAGCCACTTGATGTCCGCCACCGTACCCAACTGCTATTCCTACGACCCCACCTTTGCTTGCGAATTGGCGGTGATTATTCAAGATGGCTTACGCCGCATGTATGTCGAGCAGGAAGACATCTTTTACTACATCACCTTGATGAACGAAAATTACGACCAGCCGGCCATGCCGGAAGGTGCGGAAACCGACATCCTGAAAGGCATGTATTTGTTCAAGAAAGGCCCGAACAGCAAAAAACCGCGCGTGCAATTACTGGGGTCCGGCACCATTTTTATCGAAGTGATCGAAGCCGCCAAATTGCTGCACGACGACTGGGGTGTGGACGCCGATATTTGGAGTTGCCCCAGCTTTACCGAGCTGGCTCGCGACGGCCAAACCTGCGAACGATGGAACCGCTTACACCCTACCGAAAAGCAGCGCACCACACATATCGCGCATTGCCTGGATAACAGCAAAGGACCGATTATTGCGGCTACCGACTACATGCGTGCGTTTGCCGAACAAATCCGCCCTTGGGTAAAAGCGTCTTACACGGTGCTGGGGACTGATGGATTTGGCCGCTCCGACACTCGCGCCAAGCTGCGGAGTTTCTTCGAAGTGGACAGATACCACGTCACCATCGCCGCATTGCATAGTCTGGCGCAAGCCGGCGAGTTCGATGCCGCCAAGGTCGAAGTGGCAATCGCCAAATACAACATCAACCCTGACGCAACCGCTCCTTGGTTGATTTAACGGAAAGCGACATATGAGTTCTGTAATTGAAATAAAGGTCCCCGACGTCGGTAACGTCCCTGAAATCGACATCGTCGAAGTACTGATCAAACCCGGCGATGTGGTCGCGGTGGAGCAAACCCTGGCGGTGATGGAAACCGACAAAGCGACGATGGATTTACCGTCCAGCGCAGCCGGCACCATTAAAACCGTGCATATCAAACCGGGCGATAAAGTCTCCGAGGGCACGCTGATCGCTACCCTTGAAGCCGGTGAGGCGGTCGCCGCGGCTCCAGCCGAACCGGTGGCGGCGCCTGCCCCCGTTACAGCAGCCCCAATCCCAGTGGAGGAAGCTCCCAAAGCAGAACCGGCCAAACCTGCCGCAGCACCTGCTGCGCCAGTCGTAACGAGCAACGAAGGTTTTAAAGCGCACGCCACACCCAGTGTCAGACTCTTTGCCCGCGAATTGGGTGTGGATCTGAGCAAGATCCAAACCGGCAGTGGTCGCAAGGGCCGTATCCTGCAAGACGATGTAAAAAACTTCGTCAAGCAAGTCATGGCTTCCGGCGGTTCGAGCAGCGGCGGTGCGGGCATACCGTCAATTCCAGCGGTCGATTTCACCCAATTTGGCGAAATCGAAGAAAAACCGCTCAGCAAGATCAAGCGTCTGACCGGCCAAAACCTGACTCGTGTATGGCTAAACCTGCCTCTTGTCACTTATCACGACGAAGTCGCCATCGATGCGATGGAAGAGTTCCGTAAGTCGGTAAACGCCGGCTTGGCAAAGGATGCTGTTAAAGTCACCGGTCTGATCTTCATCATGAAGGCGCTGGTGGCGGCTATGCAAAAATACCCCTCCTTCAACAGCTCTCTGTCTCCAGACGGCGAAAAACTGATCTTCAAACATTACTTCCATATCGGCATTGCCGTTGATACACCTAACGGCTTGGTCGTGCCGGTGATTCGTGATGTCGATAAAAAAGGTATTTTCCAATTGTCCAATGAGCTGGCAGAGAAAAGCGAATTGGCCAGGACCGGCAAATTGAAACCGGCAGATATGCAAGGTGGCTGTATGACCATCTCCAGCTTAGGCGGCATCGGCGGAACCGCATTCACGCCTATCGTCAACGCTCCTGAAGTAGCGATCTTGGGCGTAACCCGCTCCAAGATGCAACCAGTTTGGAACGGTTCTAGTTTCGAACCGAAATTGATGTTGCCGCTGGATATTACATACGACCATCGCGTCATAGACGGTGCCGAAGGTGCACGTTTTATGGAAGCGTTGAAATCTTATTTAGGCGATATTCGCCTGCTGTTATTGTAGGAGTAGGGATATGAGCGATTCTGTCACGCATGCTGAAGTACTGGTACTTGGCGGCGGCCCAGGTGGTTACACGGCCGCGTTTCGTGCCGCAGATTTGGGCAAGCAAGTAGTATTGGTCGAACGCTACCCGGTGTTGGGCGGGGTTTGTTTAAATGTCGGCTGTATCCCGTCCAAAGCTTTGCTGCACACCGCGCAAGTGATTCATGAAGCGGAAGCCATGGCCGAACACGGCGTCAGTTTCGGCAAGCCGAACATCGATCTGGACCAGATCCGCTCCTGGAAACAAAGCGTCAGCCAAAGCCTGAATCAAGGCCTGGGCAAATTGGCTAAGCAACGCAAAGTAACAGTAGTCAATGGCGTGGGTAAATTTGCCACCGCCAACAGCTTGATCGTTACCGGCGAATCCGGCGTACAAACCATCACTTTCGACAACGCCATCATTGCTGCCGGCTCGCAACCAACCAAAATCCCCAGCTTTCCGCATGACGATCCGCGGGTTTGGGATTCCACCGATGCGCTGGAGTTGAAATCGATACCGGAAAAGTTATTGATTGTCGGTGGCGGTATTATCGGTTTGGAAATGGCAACCGTTTACCATGCGCTGGGGTCAAAAATCAGCGTCGTGGAATTGATGGATCAGATTATCCCAGGTTGCGACAAAGATTTGGTTACACCGCTGCAACGCAAGATCAAAAAGCAGTATGAAAATTTGTGGCTGCAAACCAGTGTCAAGGCGATGGAAGCTACCGATGCCGGTATCAAAGTCGCTATGGAAGGCAAGGGCGCACCGGAATCCGAAGTGTTCGACGCGGTGTTGGTTGCTGTGGGCCGCCGTCCCAACGGCAAATTGATCGACGCCGACAAAGCAGGTGTCAATGTTGACGAGCGCGGCTTTATTCCTGTGGACAAACAAGGCCGCACCAACGTCAGCAATATTTTCGCAATTGGTGATATCGTCGGCAACCCGATGCTCGCTCACAAAGCCACGCACGAAGGTAAAATTGCCGCTGAAGTAATTGCCGGCCATAAAGCTGGTTTCGATGCATTGACCATCCCATCGGTGGCCTACACCGATCCGGAAGTCGCCTGGATGGGCTTGACCGAAACTCAGGCGCAGCAACAAGGCGTCGAGTTCGACAAAGCTGTGTTCCCATGGGCTGCTAGCGGCAGATCATTGGCACTGGGCCGCAGCGAAGGTATAACCAAAATCCTCACCGATAAAACCACGGGCCGCATTTTAGGTGCCGGCTTTACCGGACCAGGCGCCGGCGAGTTAGTCGCAGAAGCAGTGCTGGCATTGGAAATGGGTGCTGACGCTACGGACATCAGCCTGAGCATTCACCCACACCCCACTTTATCGGAAACCTTTGCGTTTGCAGCGGAAATGATAGAGGGGACGATTACTGACCTGTATGTGAAGAAATAGTCGTTATTTTGCGAAGCGCAACATTCGTGAGTGGGTTAAAAGTCGTCGTGCGAATTTTTTTCGGTGAAAACGCCGACATCATATAGAAGGAACAGCGAGTGGAAAAATTTGTCTTTGGGGCCGGCGAGGATGACAGAAAAAGATTGCTGAATTTCGTTGATACTCTGCAGCAGTTTTTAGAGAAGGTAATAGATAACGGCGAATATTTTCAGCCGAAATTTCGCGATGATTATAAAAAAGCCTGGATGGAACTGAACCCGAACTTTTCGGCGTTAAAAGACGCTTTACAGCGTGCCGAAACCCACACTTTGTTGGCGCAAGGCTTATTGGGAACCCAGCTCAATCTAAAACTTGCCGTTGTGAACCATTTTTTAGGCGAATTTTTGCTGTACGGGATAGAAATTATCGGCGGTCACAAGCTGCTTGAAAAACTTTTACGCGTTGTCAGCAAATTACTGGCTAACATGGCAACCGCAGTCAGCACCGGCTTAGCAATTCAAAGTTTCATCGATTTTCTTGTATCGATGATCAAGGACGACAGCTAATGCCAACCGCTAGCTCTTCTCGCTTAGGCACTTCCTAAGCTAGAACCCGGAACGACTAAAACGCTGTTCAAGCAGCCTTCTTAACTTCTACTCCTCTAGCCAACAAACCGTCTCTACCTTTTTCCGCCAAAGCCAGTATTTGATAAGTCAGATCTTCGGTGATATTCAGTTGTTTTAAAGAGTCGGCCAAATGCTCCATAACTATGTCGTAATGGAAGTCGTCAGGACCGAGCTTGATCAAAAAACAGTGAGCCGGGGTTAGCAGAGTGATGTTTCTTATATCTTGCCCACCCACGATATCCAGCAGGAACGCAAAATCATTACCGGTAACCAAACTTGGTTTGGCGTTGGTTCGGGCAAAGGCAGTCGTAAAATACCCATCCAATGCGTCTAATACTTTCTCATCGGCGCTATTGAAAGTATTGAAGTAAGCTTTCAAAAAGGCTTTTAGGGCATCGGCCTGTTCAGCAGCCGGGCGGGTGAAAAAGAAGCGGTTAATCCGATAGTCGTCCAGCATTTTTGCATAAAACACATCGACTATTTTACCGATCAGGACGTGGTCGCTGAGAGTGGCGCGCAAGGCTTGGATCTGAGGTGCTACAGTTGCATTCATAACTTTTCTCCAGAAGATAGTTTTTAATATACATCCGAAGCTTTCCAGTTACAGCCTTTTTGTCAATATTTTGGCCGCATTAAAGCTATACAAAACCTATGCACATAACTGCAAATACTATCCATCGGACCACGCGCCTAAAGCCCACCCGCCAAGCCAACTCGACACTATTTCTTAGGCACGTAGCCTTCCGGCAACTCAAAACCACCGGCAAATAAAAATTTCTCGCGTTCCGCTTCCAATATCTTTTTGGCGGCCGGGTCGAAACTGGACAGCCGTTGCTCGTTAATTATCATGGTTTGCATCGCTAACCAGTCCTTCCAGGCCTGTTTCGATACATGATCGAAAATGCGCTGGCCGTTGACACCGGGAAACGGCGGCGAATCAAGACCTTCAGCCTCAACGCCCAGTTTTACGCATTTAATCATTCTCGTCATTTTGATCCTCTGTGAAATATTGTTGCAGCAGACGCTTGACCGGCGCCGGCAGACCTAAAGTAGTAATCTCGACGGTTTTATACCAAACCGCCCGCCCGCCTTCCATCACATTGTTTATGGGGTTTTCCAATTTTGCCAGCAACGGGATGTAATCCAGATGATAATGCGAAAAACTGTGGCGCTGACCAGGCAAAGTTTGCGAGGCATGGATTCGGTAATGGCGTTGTAGACACCAGTCTTGCAAAGCCTGCGGATCCGCAAATTCCGGCACGCTCCATAGCCCGCCCCAAATACCGGTCTGCGGCCGCCTTTCCAGCAATATCCGGTTTTCCTTGTCCAGTAACAGCAGAAAATGCAATTGTTTGACCGGTAAATCCTTGCGGGGCTTGGATCCAGGCAATTGTTTTACCAAGCCCTGTTGCCTAGCCTGACAGCCCTCGGCGACCGGGCAGATGTCGCATAGCGGCTTACTACGGGTGCAGAGCGTGGCCCCCAAGTCCATCATCGCTTGGGTATAATCTCCGGCTCTTTGCGTTGGCGTATAACGCTGGCTAATTTGCCAAAGCTGTACGGCGACATTACTGTCGCCAGGCCAGCCATGCACGGCGTGAAACCGTGCCAGCACACGTTTGACGTTGCCGTCCAGGATAGGCTGACTTTGTCCGCAGGCGATGCTGAGTATCGCTCCCGCAGTGGAGCGGCCGATACCGGGCAAGGCACTGAGTTCTGCCACGGTTTGCGGAAATACGCCGGCATTGTCCGCAACGATTTGCGCGGTTTTGTGCAAGTTTCTGGCCCGCGCATAATAGCCAAGCCCGGACCAGTGTTGCAGTACTTCGTCCAGTTCCGCGCTTGCCAGGCTTTGCACCGTCGGAAATCTGGCGACGAAGCGATTGAAATAACCAATCACGCTGACTACTTGCGTTTGCTGCAACATAATCTCCGAAACCCAAACTCGATAAGGATTGATGTCCAGTTGCCATGGCAAATCCTTACGGCCATGCCTATCAAACCAGATAAAGAGTTTTTGTTGGAATTGTTCGGGGGACATATCGCTTGGGAGAAGGGAAAATCAATTAGGCATCGTCACTGAATAGTACCGCAAAGGATTTAGATAAGGTAAAAAACCGTTTTTCGACTGTCGCGCCGAACCGGAAATAGCAAGAAAGTGTTTGAACATTGCTTCAGGTTGCTTACCAATAAATCAATGTGCCGCATCAATAAGCTTGGCCGGCAATTTTAAAAGGCTATTTTGTCTGCGCGGGTTATCCGCTTTTTGTGTGATATTCTCTACTTATGTAATCACGCCCAGCTCAATGAGCCACTAATTGATTCAAGTTCAGTCCCCCGTAAACAGGAGTTGAAACGCTTATGTTTTCTTTGATTTCCTCATCTAGCAACGCATGGCAGCGGGCCGCTCAGTTGCTCATTACCATTGCCAGCATCCTGATAATAGGCAAACTAATTACGCTAGTACCGGTAATGACGGAATTGGAAGTGGCAGGGGTATTTAAGGCTGCGGCCGTGGTCTGGTTTCTCGCCAGGCTGGCGGCGTTAATCTTATTTTATTTTTTTGCCAGCTACGTCATAGAGGCCATTCCCAACAGCGGCGGTGCGTTGTCGTTTGCCAAAGGTATAGGGGAGCCGTTAACCGCTCTGTTGATTGTGATTACAGTGCAGGCATTGTTTTGGGAATTATTGGCGCCGTTCGTCGATAGCTTGGGTAGAACGATTTACCATAGTAGCGCGATCATCTTGATCGTAAGCGTCAGTATTTGGTTTGTGGTCAGGGCATATCGCCATGCTACTTACTTGGTCGATACCTTTGCCAAACTGGCTGAAATGTTATCGGGGTTTCTCCCCGAGCAAAAACTGGCCTGTCAGCAGTGTGGCGCGGAAATTAGCGCGAATACTCATTTTTGTAATGCATGCGGACATAAGACCCAATCATCCAATACTTGTCCCGCATGCGGCACGGCTGTTTCGGTTGATCAACAATATTGCCAGAATTGCGGATCGACGCTTGGCAAGACGGCAGTCTCGGGCAGTTGAGGAATAGATAGACTTACAGCTGCAATCGCGACGCCCATTCGATAGCTTAGAATCCGGCGTTGAATTAATCGGCTCCAAGCCGCAGGGGTCAGCAAAATTGCCGGCCACCTGTTCCAACGCCTTGTTTACCTAAGCCAGAGGCAATAGCCTTATCGACCAGCCTGCACTAACGGCAAGACTTATACCAAATTACTAGCTGCCAGCTTTTTGCGTTTACTGAAGTCACTCGGAAAGGCGTTTAGCTACTCGTTGATAAGCTTCCTTCAACTCCTCTCCAACAATTTTGGCCTTGGCGATATACTCTTCGGAAGTCTCTATCGATTCGTCGGCAATTTCAGCGGCTTTATTTTTTATCTGCAACCACTGTTTTTCCGCTTCTGCAAATTCATCCTTGGCATCCATTGAGGCCAGATGCAACTTTAGTTGCAGTTCCTCGCGAACCGAATCCAGATTGACGAGCAAACTTTCAAATTCGTTTTTTAACGACATGACTCACCTCTTTGCTTGATTGAAATTTGTAATGGCTCTTGGACCATTGCGGACAATTAAAGTTTAGTCTGCTAAATGCTTTGGTAGAAGCTTTTAAAAGCTGTCCAGTGTATTGGAATGAAACGGGGAGAACGCAAGTGGAAACCGCGATTGATTTCCACTCTATCTAACAAAAAAGCCGTAGGTGCCCACTGGCAACTACGGCTTAATCTTTAAACGATGGTTACTTCTTCGGCTTGCGGGCCTTTAGGGCCGCGGCCCAATTTAAACTGTACATGCTGACCTTCGTCCAGCGTTCTATAGCTGTTGTTTGGGTTCAGAATGTTTTTGAAATGTACGAAAACGTCAGGGCCTTGTTTTTGTTCGATAAAGCCGAAGCCTTTGTCAGAGTTAAACCATTTCACGACGCCAGTTGTCATTGTAGACATAATAAGTCCTATTAAAAATTTAGATAAAGCCTTAGCTAAAGTAAGGCGGGTAACGCTGGTAAATGTGGAAATTACTTAATGAAAAACAAGGACGAAGGACTACTGAAGAGACATCGAGCTGGTAAACAAAGGGTAAATCGTATTTTCTAGCTGGATTGCATTCTAGGCTGATTCGACTGATTGTCAATTTAAATCGTAAAATCTACTATTTAGCACTTCCGAGTGTATCTTCGCTATTCGGCAATTTGCAGGATTGACCATGCTCAGCACGCCCCCTGACTACCAATGAATGCTTCATTGAAACGATTCATCAGGCCGCGGTATTTGTTTGACTTAGGCGCGGCGATTTTGTTTTTCGGGGCGCTAACGCAGCAAACTGAATTACGGCAAACCGCGACTGCTGCTGTTAGAGAGCTAGCGGCACAAGGCTATCGGATACCCAGCGAGGATGATCCGGTGCGGGTGTTTCCCGCATTGACTAGCGGGACGTTTAGTGGTGCTCATGCCGGCGGCTGGCGGCCGGGCAGTATTTATCTGCGGCAACAACCCCAAGGTGGGCTGAGCGAAGCGGTATATTTGCGTCACGAGCTGTTCCACGAAGCCAGTCATCGCAGCTGCGGCGGCCGTTTACCGGCTTGGGTTGAAGAAGCTGGAGCAATGTATTTTAGCGGCGAATTGGCGGGTCTAGCACCTGGAGACAGGCCCAGCCCGCTTGACCTGCAACGCATCAAAAACAGGGTTAGGCAAGATGCCGAATTAGATGGCAATGACCGGGCGTTATTAGCACGATTGGTGGTTAATGCCGGCTGGCCCAGCAAGCCGTGTGCCGTATCGGCAAAATTAAATGAAATGCTCGGTATGGCGTTCGACGGTGCCGGAGATAGCTCCTATCTGTTGATGAGCCTACTGTCCGGGCGGATATTGGCCAGCGGCGGGGATCAATCCAGTCGTTTACCTCCTGGGTCGTTGTTGAAAATTCCGTATGCTGCGACATTGACACAAGCAGATCCGGATTTGCTGGGGGCAGAGCTGGCGGCGAGCGATACCGAAAAACTATTGCAACGTCGCGAGCAATTTCAAGTCGAGCGCTATCGCCTGTTATTGTCGCCGATTAAAGAGCAAAAACTTCCAGCTAAAGCTACGCCATCGGACCCGCAAACCTGGCGCTCTTATCTGGGCGAACGCAACGCCGACGGCGATTTTGCGTTACAGGCCAATTTACCCGAATTGGCACTGGCGATGCGGGCAGCCTTGCTATCCAAACCCGATTATTTTCGCGGCCTGAGTCAAAACGGCATCCTGCCCAGCTCCACCTTGGCAGGGCAAAGCGAGCCAGATAAAAAATTGTTGCGTCAACTTCAAGTTCTAGCCAAAACAGGCACAGTTTCGACTGTTGACGGCCGCCCCTTGGCTGGTCATTTACTGCTGGCTTGGCCGGCTGCGCATCCGGTATTTCTGGCGATATTTCGGCAACGCGGCGTCAGTGGCGCAGCAATATTAAGCAAAGCTGCAATCTTGCTAAGAACTTGGCAACACGACTATCCAAGCCGTTTTGCGGCGGTTAGCGTGAGCTTGTTAACCTCTACCAACCTTGGCAGCTGGAATGCGGAAGCGGACTGTCCGCTAGTGGCGGACCAATACCGGCGCTTTACTGTTTGCGGACAATTTAGAATCGTCTCGACCGCACGCGCTAGCCGATCAGAGCGGATTGTGAAAGGCGTTCTGCGACAAACAGACAAACATGGGCCAACGGTGCTGGAAACCGATGTCGGTAGCTATGTCGATGGCGTGTTGGCTGCCGAAGCACAAAATTTGGTGGGCAGTGCCCGCGAAGCGATGCGGGCAGTGATCGCCTGGAACGGCAGTCACGGTAGCCACAGGCATAATGAATCAAGCTCGCTTTGCGATACCACGCATTGCATGGTTTATCTCGGCGAGTTGCCTGAGGACAAACCACGTCGTAGCAGCCATACCGATATGGCGTTAATGCAGCTTTTAGACAAGCTGGCAGCCGAATCCGGATTGAATTGGTTGCCGTTTGCCAATGGCGGCGATCAGCACTGGCAACGGCAGCTCTCAAGCGAGGCGTTACGCCGGGTGTTTGCGGAAAATCAAATTTTGGACATTCGTCGCGAACGGCGCAAGGACGGCGAGTTGTTTATCAGATTATTTTATCCGGCCAGCGAAGAGCTGCTCAGTTGCGAAATTTTTCGTAACACGCTGAAGCTGCCTTCTTGTCCTGATTCAATAACAGCTGCCAATGGTCAGACCTGGCAATTTGTAGGCATAGGCGCTGGACACGGCCTGGGCTTGTCCATCGGCAGGGCTCAGGCTTTGGCGGAAGGTGGTCGTAACGCAGAACAGATTTTGCGAGATGCTTACGGACAGAGCCGTTAGGTCAGGCGGTTGAGCCAGACCTAACGTTTTGTTTCGCCTGTCTCGATCAAGTGATAACGTCAGGCTCGGTTCTGCCGGTACGCTTTTTGACTTCGCACAACTGCTCGGCAATTTCTATCAATTCCGCAAGCGCAATCTGTGCATCCTGATCGTGCTTGCTGACGTCACGTTCGTAGCGCTCTAAATAAATACGCAAAGTCGCGCCGACCGTGCCGGTGCCGGACAGCCGGAACACAATACGCGAGCCATTCACAAAACCGATGCGGATGCCTTGGTTGCTGCTGACACTGCCGTCGACCGGATCGGTATAACTGAACTCGTCGGCAAATTTGACTTCGTAATCGCCCCAGCTTTTACCGGGCAGGCTACTTAACTGGCTACGCAAATGCTCGACAATGCCGTTGGCAATCTCGGAATCGACCGCTTCGTAATCGTGACGGCAGTAAATGTCGCGGCCATATTTTTGCCAATGCTCATGAACAATGTCTTCCACCGATTCACGTTTGCGCGCGATTAAATTCAACCAGAACAACACTGCCCATAAGCCGTCTTTCTCGCGAACATGATTGGAACCGGAACCGAAGCTTTCCTCGCCACAAATAGTGATTTTATCGGCATCCAACAAGTTACCGAAGAATTTCCAGCCGGTCGGGGTTTCGTAGCAAGGCAGGCTTAGTTTGTCGGCAACGCGGTCAACCGCCTGACTGGTCGGCATCGAGCGGGCCACGCCGCTAATGCCTTTGGCGTAAGCCGGAATTAGTTTGGCGTTGGCCGCCATAATCGCCAAGCTGTCGCTGGGCGTAACGAATATGTTCGAGCCCATCACCATGTTGCGGTCGCCATCTCCGTCCGAGGCCGCACCGAAAGTGGGTGCGTCAGCGCCGAACATGATTTCACAGAGTTCGTGGGCGTGGGCCATATTCGGATCGGGATGGCCGCCACCGAAGTCTTCCAGCGGTACGGCGTTAAATACCGAGCCAGGTGCCGCGCCTAGCGTATCTTCCAGAATATGCTTGGCATACGGGCCGGTGATAGCGTGCATCGCATCGAAGCGTAAGGTGATAAAGCCGTTATGAATGCTTTGTTTGAGCAGATCGAAATCAAATATCTTGGCCATTAATTCAGCATAATCGGCTACCGAATCGATAATCCTAATTTTCACGCCGCCTTTCTCGACTTCGCCGATAACGTCTAAATCTATGTCGCCGAAACGGGCTTTTTTGTAGCCGGTGATGGTTTTGGTATTCTCGTACAGCTTGTCGGTGAACTTTTCCGGAGCCGGGCCGCCGTTGCTGACGTTGTATTTAATCCCGAAATCTTCGTCCGGACCGCCGGGATTGTGACTAGCTGATAGAACAATACCTCCGAACGCATTGTATTTCCTGATAATATTCGATGCAGCAGGAGTAGACAACAAGCCGCCTTGGCCTATAATGAGCTCACCGAAACCGTTGGCTGCCGCCATTTTAATGATGATCTGGATGGCTTTACGGTTAAAGTAGCGGCCATCGCCGCCAATCACCAAGGTTTTGCCCTGAAAATCCTCCAGGCTGTCGAAGATGGATTGGACGAAATTCTCCAGATATTTGGGTTGTTGGAAGACTTTGACTTTTTTGCGTAAACCCGATGTGCCGGGTTTTTGATCATCGTAGGGAGTCGTTTTGGTGATTGTTGTTGTCATATGCTACCCTTTGTAATACCTCGTTTCGAAAGGGTTAAATTACACCAAAACTTTGATTATTTACAGATTGCCATGATAAAGAAAAAATTATTAGGTGTTTTGATTGTGATGGGCTGTACCGTATCGGCACGTAGTTTCGCCGGCGAGGATGTTTGGTTGCTGGTCGATACGCAGACGCAAAGCATGGAAGTCAGGAAAGGTGACAAGACAGTTGCTGTGCTGGAAAATATCGCCATCGGCCGTAACGGCGCGGGCGAAAAGAATCATCGCGGCGATGACATTACGCCGCTCGGTAACTATCGGATCGGCTGGATCAACGAAAGAAGCGCCTTCCGTAAGTTCTTTGGTTTGACCTATCCAAATGTAGACAATGCCGATAATGCCTTAAAAAAAGGCAAAATCGATCTCGACACTTACGAAGCTATTGCCAGAGCGCATTCTGCCGGACAAATTCCGCCGCAAAATACCGATCTCGGTGGGCAAATCGGTATTCATGGCTTGGGCAGCGGTAGTCTGTCCATCCACAGATCCATGAATTGGACACACGGATGTATCGCGTTGACTAACGATCAAATCGATCAGTTAAGTCAATGGGTAGAAAAAGGGACACTCGTAACCGTGAAATAATGTTGGTATAATCCAAAAAAATGTTGGACAATTACCACCGTTTTTCATTTATTATTTTTTGAAACCACAATCAAGGGGAAAACCATGATGAGAGCTATTAAATTATCAGCAGTTGTTGCAATTGCAGCTTTGGCAACCGGTTGCGCAAGCACTTCAGACCTGGAAGCTTTGGACGCAAGAGTAGGCACTTTGGAAGGCAAAGTTTCTACTGCATCTGCTGACGCTGCTTCTGCAAAAGCTGCTGCTGCTGAAGCTGCTGCTAAAGCCGCTGCTGCTGAAGCTGCTGCTAACCGTGCTGCCCAATATGCTCAAGATACAAACAGCAAATTGGACCGTATGTTCAAAAAATCACAACACAAATAAGCCTTATTGCTGTTGTTGATTTTAAAAAGCCCGTGAGCCGCAAGGCCACGGGCTTTTTTAATGTCTTCAGCGCGGTGCGACCTGAGTTTGTACAACAGGTGGCGTTTGCGCAGGACGTTCGTAAATCGCGACAGGGATACCTGTTGCTTTTTCGACCGCATTCTTCAACACCGAGCCTTTGATGACCGGCATTTGTCCGCCGTTAGCCTGCTCTATCAGATTTAACGCCGTGTGCAGTCTTTGCTCATAGGTTGCCGGCGTCTCTTCCAACTCCGGATACACTTCCATGTACAAGGTGTCGTGATACCAGCCGACTTTGATCGATTGATTGACAATATTGACCTGAGTGCCAACTTTTACCATTGGAAAAAATTGCTCTATATCGGCAGGATACATCCGCATGCAACCATGACTAACCCGCATACCGATGCCGTTAACAACGTTGGTACTATGAATCAGATAACCGGGTATCCCCAATCTAAACGCAAATAGACCTAACGGGTTATTCGGACCGGGCGGATAATAGGGATCCAACACATCGCCGTCGGCCAAATGTTCGGCAATAATAGATGGCGGAGGCGTCCACGACGGATTCTCGGTTTTTCCGGCAATGCGCGTTTTGCCCAGCGGGGTTTTCCAGTTATCTTCCCTGCCTATACCAATCGCATAGGTTTCGATTCTGCGCGGATCCGCATAATAGTAAATCCGCATTTCCGGCAGATTGACCACTATGCCTTCCCGAGGCGCATTCGGCAGCAAAAAGCTGCTGGGTATGCGCACCTGAGTACCAGCTTTTGGCAGCCAGCGGTCCACATAGGGATTGGCCAAAACGATTTGATCCTGACCGAGCCGGAAATTGACCGCAATATCAATCAGCGTATCTTCCTCTTTGGCCGCGACATATTTCACCTCGTGCGGCGGGTTGCCAATCAAGCTGTCGCCCGGCCTGTCCGGCGGCGCCAAAGTCAAGGCCGATGCCGCTGTGCTGGCGCTCAGCAATAGACTGGTTAACAATCGGGTTTTCATTAGGCATTACCTTCAGCAGTAAATAATTCAAGCAGACGCGGCAAAAACAGAGCAAGTTCCGCAGTCATAATGGAAAAATCGGCATCGAACTGTTCGACTTCGTCGAATGCTTCGATATCGGCCGCTTGCTCCTGAATAAGATCAAGAAACTTTAGCCGTTTGACCGCCAAGTTCTCGTCCAACACAAACGAAATACGTTCGGCCCAACTCATCGCCAGCTTAATCACTTGTTTGCCACTATCCAGATGATTCTTGATTTCCGGCAAGGCCAAGTCGTGGCGTTTGCAACGAATAATCGAGCCCTCTTCTTCCGGCGAACGCAGCTCGCATTCGTCTTCGATCAAAATATCTTTCGGCGAGGTGTTGTCGATCAGCCATTGCGTCATCACACTAGCCGGCTTCGCGGTGGCGGTGAGCGGCACTATCGGCAGAGAACCCAGGCACTTGCGCAACTGGCTGAGCATGTCTTCGGCTTTTTTAGCCGATGCCGCATCAACGACGAGCCAGCCGCCCTGACTGTCTATATATGCATAGGTTTTGCGGGAAAACGAAAACGCCCGCGGCAATAGCTCAAAGATCAACTCATCCTTGATCCGACTGCGCTCCTTCGCAGGCAATTTGCGAGCCTCCCTCTCTTCGATTTCGTTGATTCGCTCTTGCAGCATCTCGTTGATTACCGATGCCGGCACGACTTTTTCTTCCTTTTTGCCGCATAACATCAAAAAACCATTATTGGCATGCACCAGCGCGTCAGAGGCTCTGCCAAGCGGCGCAGTCCAACCGAAACTGAACTCGTCGTGACTGCCGCAGGAACGGAACGGCTGTTGTTGCAGCTTTTGCTCCAGGGCAGCGGCATCCAAGGTAAACGGCTCGGTGAAACGGTAGACGGCAAGATTTTTAAACCACATGAAATAACTCTTTTTTAAAAACCGGCCATTATCGCAAATTTGCGCAGACCATATAAGCTGGCCCGCTTAAAGCCTAGCCAAAAAATACAGTTTGACAGCAAATTTGTCTGACATGTAACCGAGTTATACACATTAAGCTGTTTACAGCAAGACCATAAAAACGCTTGACAAAATAACTTGTTGAAATACAACGAATCATTTATAACACATTGATTATTATGCACTAATACTATTGAGTTAATGTTATACAATTTGACCGCAACCCAGGGCTGCCGGGGAATAGCAAAGGCTTTCGACAATTAACACACAGAGTTATCCACAGCTTCTGTGAATAACTGAATTTACCCTGTCGCAATAATCGCTTAGCGATAAATCTCGAGAAATAACTTTTAATTTGTCACAGCAAGCAATGTCTTATTGTATGGCAAGGTTTGTTAGAATGCCGCATGGCAAAGTCCCCAGCGACTTCCCTTACTCACAACAAAGCGGTCACATCATGCTGTCAACCTGGGAAAACCTGATACTCGGCGCCCTGGCGCTGCTGCTTTTGTTCTGGATGCAGCCCGGCATCAAAGCCGCACTGGCGCGCAGCAAACAAACACCGTCCGACTGGCCCAGCGTCATCGTGCCGTTATTGATGGTGGTGATGTTCGTGCTTTTCTTAATAGCAATGGTTTGACATGAACGACGAAGAATACCAAGAAGAATACGAAGAAGAAGATTATTACGACGAACCCGAGTATGAGGACGACGGCGAGAGCGAGGACGAGGAAGCCGATCATTACGCGGTACGCCCCAACAAGACCCGCATCAAAAAAGAAATAGCCGAAGTTTTTGCGATGGCTGAGGAAATTTGCGCGCTGTCCCCTGCGCATATCGCCGAATTCGAATTGCCCGAGAGCATAGAACAAGCCATGCGCGATGCCGGCAAGATGGGGCATAACTCCGCCAGAAAGCGCTTGTTGAAATACATCACTGCACAACTCAGAAAGCTGGATACCGCCGCGATTCATGAAAAATTGGCGCGGATGAAAAATCGCAGCGCCCATGCGGTCAGAGAACATCATCAGGCCGAGCGCTGGCGCGACCTGCTGCTGGCGGCCAATGGCAATCAGCAATTGACCCTGTTTATCGAAGAATTTCCTGCCGCAGACAGTCAGCACCTACGTCAGTTGCAGCGCAACGCGCAGAAAGAGGCCAAGGAAGCCAAACCGCCGAAGTCAGCGCGCTTGTTATACAAGTATCTGAAAGAACTGATTGCCGATGCATCCGGCCTACCGCCCGTTGACGAGGACACGCAGGACAATGAGGACGCAGAGGATTAACTTACCAGCAACACGAGATCAATTCCCCAAAGCCCGCATCTGGCCCAGTATCCAGCTTTGGCGTTTATGTAAATAAGCGCTGGGCTGATCGGCTTTTAGCAAAATCGGATTTGGCAACGTAGCGGCCAACAGCGCCGCCTGACCGGCAGATAGTTGCTGGGCGGAAATGCCGAAATAACGGCGACTGGCCGCTTCTATGCCAAATAGATGATCGCCGAATTCGGCAATATTCAAATACATTTCCAGAATCCGCTGCTTATCCCAAACAGCCTCTATTAACAACGTAAACCAAATCTCCAAGGCCTTGCGGCCGAAGTTTTTGGCTGGGCTCAAAAACAAATTCTTCGCCACTTGCTGACTAATCGTGCTGGCCCCGCGCAGTTTTCCGCCGCGCAAATATTGATTAAAAGCTTTGGCGATGGCGTCGACATCGAAGCCGTTATGCTGATAAAACAATTGATCTTCGGATGCGATCACCGCGGCAAAGGCGTGCGGCGAAATGTGCCGGCGACTGACCCAGCGTTGATCAATACCTTTATAGTGTCGGCCTTCGGCCAGATCGTCGACATGCTGATGCAGCATGAATGCCGATGTCGGCGCGGGCAGGTACCGCAATACGCCTACGAGCACCAGCGAACTGAGCACAAAAAACAGCAACGCATAAACCAGTCCACGCTTGCAACGTTGCAGCAAAGAAAGAGCCGTTTTGGGTTGGCGCCAGAATTGGCGATAGCGGGCCGGATGGCGGAAATGCTTCACGGGCGATTCGAGCGTTGTGACTGGGACCTTTATTATCCACGATTGAACGCGGAATTGATCAACTGCGGTTTTTGTGGGAAATGCCGTAAAGCGAATCCTTAACTGCGGCAAATAACATAGAAATTGATATGGCAGCCATCAATCTTATCAAAAACCCCTTGCCCTATAAGACCTAAAGAATTTGGCATGGATATTGTTATATAAAGACCGGTGTCAGGGATGTTTAAGTTCTCTCCCCCGTGAACATGGAAAACAAGACGCCAGGGATACCTGGATAAAAGCGCGGAAAAACGCTTTTATCCGGGCAGGGACGATTCAAACCCTTCCAATTAGACAGCCAGTTTCCTGCCGGTCGCGCAGAAACCACTTGGTTATCTCTTAACCACAACCCCTTCACTGGCACGATTCGTATTTTGATCGCCCGTAAACTTTGAAAAGTTGAAGTTGTGGGGTTCCGCAAAGTCGCGGTTACCCATGTACACTGCTGTACCGACCTTTGGCAGCAACGAAGCACGCGTGAAATGCCAAACCGGGCCGAATAGCCCAACCCGGTTCAACTGTTGAACTTAATACTCTATTTTGATAGCTCCCATAAATGTCCGAGGCGCGCCGTAATAGGTAGGCCCATAGCTGTAAATCGACGCGGTATAGGTTTTGTCGAGCAGGTTGTCTATATTCAGCTGCGCTGTAATTTTTGACTTACCAATCTGCCAAGCTTGGCTTGCCATCAAATTGAATATCGCATAACCAGGCGCCTGCGCGGTTTCGTAGTACCCAATTTCCCGTTGACTAAGCGCTTGCATGCCTGCGCCCAGCTTTAAACCTTTCAAATCGCCGTCCTGCAATTGGTAGGTCGTCCATAAACTGCCATTGTGCTTTGGTGCGTTGTTCAAGCGCTTACCGACCACCGTGGGATCGGTTTCATCGACAATGCTTTTCGCGAACGGCATGTAGGAATAAGCGCCGATAACATTCCAGCCGGGCAGAATTTCGCCACTCACATCAAACTCAATGCCTCGGGATTCGGCTTCGCCCTGGGCGCGGGAAAATGCCAACCAAGTAGCGATGGGCGAATTGCGTTTGGTAAGATCGTAGTAAGCCAAGGTAGCGCTCAATCGACCGTCAAACAACTCGGTTTTTGCGCCCACCTCCCATTGATCGGCGGTTTGCGCAGGTAATGGTTTACCATCGGCACCAAAGTAATTCGGAGCGCCGAAATTTTCGGTATAGCTTCCGTACAAAGAGAACTCCGGTATCGGCTGCCATACCACGCCACCACGTGGAGAAACTCGCTCGGAATGGGTATCCGGACTTGGACCGGTGCCAAATTCGCCGGTGCTGCTGGATGTCATGTCGGCATTATCGTAGCGTAAGCCGGCCAACACATGAAAATGCAAGGGCAATTCGATTTGATCTTGGGCGTATAGGCCAAACCATGGAATGGTGGAATTTGAATAAGTCACATCAGTTGGCAAGACCGTAGGCGCTAACAACGCATGACTAGGATGGTAAATATTGGTGACATCATAAAGCGCGGTGTTAAAGCCGAATCCCGCCATGGAAGCCCGGTAGTCGGTACGATAATAGTCGCCGCCCAGCAATAGCGTATGTTTCAAAAATGCCGTGTCGAACTTGCCCGTCAGCTCTAGGGCGTTGAAGAAATTGTGCTGATAATCGTTGCCGTCGGTGTTTTGCGCAAAAAATGCCCGATTAACATCGCCTGTCGCCAGATCCACACTCGATCCGCTATTCGCCGACATCGTCAAATTATGATTGCTGAAATTAAAGCGATGGTGCAATTTCCAGTTATCGTTAAATTCATGCTCGGTGTTGAAAGACAGCATGATGTATTCGTCTTCCTGGTAATTCCAAGGATCGCCAAGATTCAAACCTCTTGAAATGGGAGCAGGCCTACTGCCCATCACCGGCACGGTGCCGCGCCCCATTTCTTTAATATCGCTATATTCCAGCTTGAAAGTCGATACCGTTCTATCGCTAATGTTCCAGCGCAAAGTCGGCGCAACCATCAGCCGCTCGTTACCACCGAACTCTTGAAAACTATGGTTACTTTGATAGCCCAAATTGAATCGGTAAGCCAAATCCTTGTTTTCGGTTAAAGGCCCGGTCGCATCGACGCTGGTGCGATATAAATCAAATGAGCCGAACTGTTGACGCAGGCTGTAATACGGTGCATCCAAAGGCTGCTTGGTAACGAAATTAACCAAACCTCCCGGTTGGGTGCGGCCGTAAAGAATCGAGCCCGGCCCCTTTAGAACTTCCACCCGTTCGACGTTTTCCAAATCTTCGGTGTGAGCCCATTGGCTTTGATTCAAAAAACCATCGCGGTATGTGTTGTAGTTGCCAAAGCCACGAATAAAAAAATGACCGCTGCCACCCAAACCACTGGTAACACCACTCACGTTTCTTAGCGCCTGATCGATGGTTATTGCTTGCTGATCTTTTAACACCGCCTGCGGCACACTCTTGACCGACATCGGGGTTTGCATGATCGACGTATCGGTTCTAGTGGCTGTCGTGGCATTACTGCGCTTGTAATCAGTACTAAAGGGATCCTCGCCTTCAAAATAGGAAGCCGCCCTGCCAACCACATTCACAGCCGGCAGGGCCGTAGGATCCTGCTTGTAATTCAAAGCCGGTCTTTCGATCAAAATATTGCCGTTTTCAGCGACGCGGTAACTCAAACCGCTGTCTCCCAGCAGACGTTGCAACGCGGCTTCCGGGGTGTAATTGCCGCTGAGGCCCTTGCTTTGCAAGCCCTCCGTAATTGCCGTGTCGTAGACCAGTTGCAAGCCGCCGGATTCCGCCAAGCGATTTAGCGCGGTAGATAATGAGCCTGCGGGGATACTGAAAGCCCGACTGGCGCTATCTGCAACCGCAGCGCCGGACACCGCCAACACAGCCCCTAAAACCAGTGCCGAAGCCTGTCCAAACAGCTCGCCGCTAAGTGTTATTTTCAACGTCATGAATTTCCCTCGATGTTGTTAAATTGTGACTATCGTTGTTTTGACGCGCGACAGACATAAAACAGGAGGTGAGAGGTGAAAATTCTTTCAGACCATTAAGATGCGCCCACCAGGAGACGTAAGGGCGCACGAGCGAAAACCAGGCCCGGCACGGTATTTTCGGCTATTCAAAGCATCCAGCTGACGCAACTTGCAAAATGAGCACGACAACCATGCAGATAATAAATAGGTGATATGCCACAGCAAATACGGCATATCGCCTGGCTTATTACCCGTAAGCTTTACCGCCAAACTCGGCGAAGACCAAACCAATCGGTACCAAAGCCGCCGATACCCTGGCTCTTACCCACTTGCGGCATTTACGATTGTTGTTTGGCATAAATCTGGCTTGGCATTTTGATTGAAAAATCACCACATCGGGCAAATCCCACAACATGAACTTGGACATAAGCGCGCTTTATCGCCTGCACTGCAAGGAGCTGTTGCATCACCTGCTGCGCATAGTCAAATGCCAGGAAACTTCTGAAGATCTGGTGCAAGAAAGTTATCTGATCTTGGCCCGCACCGCCAATGCCACGGCAATCGAAAACCCGCGCAGCTTTTTATATCGCACCGCTAGTAATTTGGCTCTTGATCATCTGCGCCACAATAAAATCGTCGAACGCCATCAGGAAGCCGCTCTGCTCGTGGAGGAACTGCAACAGTCCGGCGCGGAAAGCGAAATTGCCAGCCAGCAATGCCGGACATTGTTGTACCAAGCCATCGCCGAACTGCCGCCGCGTTGCCGGGATGCGTTTATCCTGCATAAAATTCGCGGCCTAAGTTACCGGGAAGTGGCGGGCGTGCTGGATATTTCCGAAAGTGCGGTGGAAAAACACATTGTCAAAGGCTTGGTGCATTGTCGAAAGCAGCGGGCGCAACTGGCAATCGCGTTTCTGCCAACCCCGAACCACCGGCAAACGGACTACTACAGAGCAGCCAGCTAAAGGCTGACAAGCCTTACGCCGGGCGCGTTTACAAATCAGGTCCGCCCAAGTTAAAAAGATGGTAACTATTCAGCGACCCTACACCTTTGTGGCCTGCTTAATTGGATGAAAAGCTATCAGCACTGAATAGTTACAAAAGATGATTTATTTCCTGCTATCCATGGTCGCCAAATGCACACTATCAAGGACTTTTTCACCATAGTCGGCGGACTGCTGTTGCTTTTTCTAAACGCACACACCGCATTTGCCAAACCGCCGCATGCGCTGCCGATGATCGAACTGCAAGTCCCGGCCATTGGTGTCAGCCAGCAGCACCATCTGGCGCAGACCGCCGCCGGCGAGTTAATCCTCAGCTGGGTGGAAACCGATGGAGGGAGCAGCACCGCTAAATTTGCCGTACTGGAAAAACAGGGCTGGAGCATGCCCTTAACGGTGGCCAAGGTCGAGGGTAAATTGGCCGACCCGCCGGTGATAATTGGACTAAGCGACGGCAGCCTGGCCGCGGCCTGGATGCCGTATGTCAAGGACTCCCCGGACCGCTACGCGGCAGACATCTACCTGGCCAGATCGATAGACGGCGGTTTAAGCTGGAGCACACCGCTAAAACCTTACGGCGATGATGCGCGTATCTACGACGCACAAATGTCTTTGGCCGCGCTACCCGATGCACGGCTGGCGCTGGTCTGGACCGACATGCGCAACGCCAGCCACGATCCGGCGGCCGATAAGAGAACCAACCGCTATCAATTGATGGCGAGCGTAATCGATAAAAACTGGCGCGCCGGCCCGGAGCTGGTACTGGATGACGATGTCTGCTCCTGCTGCCGCAGCTATACCGACGCGCAGGGCGAGCAATTGGTCACGGTCTACCGTGATCATGCCGCCGGCGAAATTCGCGACATCAGCGCGGTGCGCTGGCAAGCCGGCGGCAATCCGCAAATCACTAATGTACATGCGGATGGTTGGGTGATAGGCGGCTGCCCCAGTAACGGACCATCCATCGATCTAACGTCAACCGCTGGCGTGGCGGCCTGGTTCACGGCCGCCGATGGTAAAGGCCGGGTGAAGGTGGCATTTTCCGACGACAAAGGCGCACAGTTTAACCAACCCATCGAGCTGGATGCCGACGCCAGCGGCTATGCCAATGCCTTACTGCTGGACGACGGTTCGGCTTTGGTCAGCTGGCGCGGCCGCAATGGACCCGAAGATGAGTTACGGGTTACGAAAGTGACAACTGACGGCAGAGTCAGCCGGGAAACTACGGTATATCGCGGCAGCTTCCCGAAATGGCCCAGCAAATATCCGGCGATGGCCCGGGTCGGCAAGCAAGCTTTTGTCGCCTGGACCGATCCAACGCAAAAGAAAGTGCGGCTAGTTTCTTTAACTATCGACTAAGACGGAATATGCGGGTACGACCAAATCCCGTAACCAGCGAAAGGGAGGCGGCTCAAGACTGGGGCATATGCCGCAATGGCTGATTAAAATAGGTCATATCCCGCAGCTCATTTGTTTTTAAGCGCCGCCAAACCCATTGCTGCCGACGGCTTAGTCGCGCTAACGTGCGGTGTCTAATGACAACAGGTCTGGCTTGGCTTGGTTATTGCTGAAACGCATCGTTATTTGCCCCGGCCACGAACGTCTTCAATGTCCAAAGAATCACCAGGATTTCTGCACACGCTGTTTCTGCAACACGCACATGAAATGGGGGCTTTTGTACGCGGCCGTTGGCCACGAGAACCCGATGTAAACGATATTGTGCAGGAAGCTTTTCTGCGCCTATCGCAATATCCGGAGCCGCAAACCATTCAAAACCCCAGGGCGTTTTTATTTCAGACCGCCGCCAATCTAACGGTTGATCGCCATCGCCGCCGCGAAACTCGCGAACGTTTCGATGAACCCGACGCAGATATCGAGCAGGTTGCCGACCAGCGCCTGTCGCCGGAGCATTATTGGCAAACCCATCAACAATTGGAGAAATTCTCCGCCTGGCTGGACGAGTTGCCGGAATTGCGCCGCCATGCCTTTGTTTTGTATCGGATAGAAGGCTGTTCGCATGCCGAAATTGCTAAGCGCTTGGGCATTTCGGTACGTTGTTCCGAGCGGTATGTGATGCTGGCGATGCAGCATATCAGCAGCAAACTCAGCGCCGAACCCGGCCAGGATTGGCGGTAATTGCCATCTGCCCAGTCTATGACAAAGTCCGGTAAACTGTGCCTTTGATAAACACATTTCAGTCACTCAGCGTGTCCGACATCGAATCCATCAGCCAAACCATGCGCGACCAGGCAACCGCCTGGCTGCTGCGTTTGCGTGATACCCCCGCAAACGCGCAAATCCAACGTGCGTTCGCAGACTGGCTGGCAGCCGATCCCGCGCATCAAACGGCGTATCGGCAGGTGCAAGCCCAATGGGACTGGATGGAACCCTTTAAGCAGCAAAGCTTTCCGGCGCGCGACGCGGCATTGCGTTATCGGCCGACTGCTCGCCAGTCATCCGGGCGTAAATGGCTGATTTACGGCGCGGCAGCAACCGTGTTATTGGGCGTTGGTTTTGCGATATTCTCGCCGCAAGGCTGGTACGGCTTTCCCCATAGTTACAACACGGGTAAGGGTCAAAGGCAGGTCGTGGCCTTATCCGACGGTAGCGAGCTGGAATTGAATACCGATACGGAAGTGCGGGTGCATTTCAATCGTGCCCAACGCCATGTCGATCTGATTCGCGGCGAAGCGTTCTTTAAAGTGACTCACAATGCCGACAGGCCGTTTAGCGTGCGGGCCGGCAATCTCAGCGTGCGCGACATCGGCACAGCTTTTGATGTTTACAAGCAAGCCGACCGGATTAGTGTGGCGGTGCAAGAAGGCATGGTGGAAATAGCCGGCCAGGGCGAAAGCCGCGAGCTAAAAGCCGGGCAGCAATTGGCGTATAGCGACGATGAACGTTTTGTGCCGGCCACGGTAAACGATATTGCCGCAGCAACGGCCTGGCGCCAAGGGCAGTTGATTTTTAACGGCCGGCGGCTGGTCGAGGTTTTGGCGGAAATCGGCCGCTATCACGACGTACAAATCCGCCTGCCCGATCCGAAACTGGCCGAGCTACACGTCAACGGCAGTTTCCGCACCGAGCAACTGGACGGGATGTTGAATGGGGTTACCGCTTTATTGCCGGTCAACGTCAAGCGTATCGGCGAGCGGGAAATCGTCTTGGAAGCGGCGAGCACGCGCTAGCGTAAGTGCGAATTTATTCGCACGGTCAAATTCGTACCTACTTTGCCTTGCGCCGGGATTTCCGCGATTGCCGCCAGAAAAAAATTCAATGGCTGGCGGCTTTTTCAAAGCTCTGCGTCTATGCCCATGAACCCTACAATAATGGAGACATGGAGCATGACACTGACCATCAAACCCCTCGCCGCTGCCATCGCGCTGGTCTCGGTGCAAGCCTACGCCGAGGACGGCAAGCACCATTTCGATATTCCAGCCCAATCCTTGGCGGCAGCCCTGCAACAGTTATCCGCGCAATCGGGCACCGCGATGTTATATGCGGAACAATCTACTAACGGCAAGACCAGTCCGGCGCTGGTTGGTGAATACACGATAGAAGAAGCCGTTCGTAAGCTGTTAAACGGTAGCGGCCTAACGCATAGCATCAACGCAGATGGCACGATGACGCTAAAACCAGCCGGCAACGACAGTAGTGCAACCATGCTCGGCGCTGTCACGGTAATCGGTAAGACTGCTTATGATGCTACAGACCCTTATAACTTGGATTACAACCGCCCCAACGCCACGACCGCCACCAAGACCGATACGCCGCTCATGGAGACGCCGATTTCTGTTCAGGTCGTGCCTAAAGCGGTGCTGGCGGATAAACAGTCGATGACCCTGCCCGATGCAGTGAACGGCCATGTCAGCGGAGTATTGGGCCGCACCGGCGGCGGTTATCTGTACGACAATTTTGTCATTCGCGGTCTGGCCGGTTCCGGGTTCGGCGATGCCTACCGCAACGGCTTGTTCAATCGCCAGGATATTTACGATATTGCCAATATCGAACAAATCGAAATCCTCAAGGGGCCGGCGGCGGTACTGTATGGCCGCATCGAGCCCGGCGGCTTGGTGAACTACGTGACCAAGAAACCGCGCGATACACCCTATTATTCGCTGCAACAGCAGTTCGGCTCCTACGACCAATACCGCACCTTGATCGACGCCACTGGGCCGCTTGATGACAACAAGACGCTACTTTACCGAGTAAACGGCTCTTACACCGATAATCAATCGTTCCGGGAATTTGTCGGCAACGAGCGGTTTTTCGTGGCGCCTATTGTCACTTGGCGGCCCAACGAAAAATTCGAGACCAATCTCGAGCTGGAATATAAACACGATCGCTTGAACGCCGATTACGGGATTCCCGCCGTTAACGGACGCCCGGCGCCGATCCCGATCACCCGCACGTTGAAGGACGGCCCGCAGCGGCAATTGATGGAAAGCACCCTGATCGGTTACGACTGGACTTACCGTTTCAACGACGACTGGAAAATCACCCAACGCTATCAGTTTAAGGATTGGTCGCTGAGCGGTCCGACGCTCTACAATTATTTAGGCTTGCAGGACGACCAGCGCAGCCTGAATCGTATCGCCACCACCGGCGTGCAAGATGTGATGACCCATTCCGGCAACATCGATTTGAACGGGAAATTCGAACTCCTGGGCAGCAAGCACAATCTGTTGATTGGTGTAGATGGCTTCCACGCCACAACTGAATCGCATGACGCGGATAGTCCGGCACCTGCCATCGATATCTATAACCCTATTTACGGACAAGTCGATTTTGCGGCGTTGACGAACGAAAATGCGTTTTTCTATCGCAAGGAATCCTGGGTAGGCGCCTATGTCCAAGACCAGATCACGTTGTTCGACAAACTGCATATCTTACTGGGCGGCCGCTACGATAACGTAACGACAGGGTCTAATTTCACGCCGGCGTCCTTGGCCGCGGCCAAAGCGGGACGCGTGGAGCAAAAAGACGATGCGTTTAGTCCCCGAGCCGGCGTGCTTTACCAAGTACAAGATTGGCTGTCGGTTTACGGCAGTTACACCGAGTCTTTTAGTTCTAACAACGGCGTCAGCGCCAGCGGAGCAAGCTTCGACCCGCAGGAGGGCCAGCAACACGAAGTCGGCATCAAAACGCAATCGCAAGACAAGCGGTTTTCTTCGACCTTGGCATTTTTCCATTTAACCAAAAGCAATCTGCTTACCGACGACCCGAACCAAGCTGACCCGAATTTCCAGATTCTGGCCGGAAAGATCAGGAGCAAAGGCATAGAACTGGACTTGGCGGGGCAAGTCACCGATCAGCTCCATCTGCTGGCGACTTATGCGTATACCCAGGTCAATTATGTCGAGGAATTCAGCGGTCTGCGAGGCAATCGCCTGGAGAATGTGCCCAGGCATCAAGGTAGTTTGTGGGGTACTTGGCAATTTAATGAAGCGTTTAAGGCGGGTTTGGGGGTGGTGGCTATCGGCAAGCGGCCGGGCGACTCAAACAATACCTTCATCCTGCCCGGTTATGCGCGATTGGATGCGATGGCGGCGTATACGCACCGCATAGGGCAGCACAAACTGACCGCCCAGTTGAACATCAATAATCTGTTAGACAAAGAGTATTATGCGAATACCGACGGCGGCAGCCTTGGCGCCATCCCCGGCTATCCGATCAATGTACTGGGTTCGTTGAAATACGAGTTCTAAAACGCGAGTCGCTTAGGTTTGGGTTAGGCACTAGCGTAACCTATACGTTGGCTTCGATTTGTCGGGTTATGCTCTAGCGCGCTAACCCGGCTTGCGGTTCATCATTCCCACGCCGACGATAGATTCAAAAGTCACCGCATCGCCCCAAAAAAACATCATGGCCCGCCGTTTTCCTGCAATCCAGGATACTCGGGATAAATATAATCCTTGCCCATCCGCGCATTGACGTCGACCATCAGGGCATACTTTTTTTGGGCAATGTGGCACTGACATTCAAAAAACCAAGCGCATCGGCACCATCTCCGACACCCGAAAGCCCTGTCGCCGGTAAAAGTGCTGAGCATGCAGGTTATCAGGATCGGTTAACAAGCTAAGTCGACGGCAACCATTTTGCCGGGCAAACTCCACCGCGTGCTCCAGCAACAGGCTACCCACGCCTTGGCCGCGGACGTCACTTAACACAACCATGTCCTCCAGCCAGGCCACCCGCTCGCCCAGCGCGGTGGAGACTGTGTAAAGCAGATTAACCATACCCACAATTTGGCTGTCATGTCGCGCGACAAAGATATGACCGATGTTCGGGTCGGTAATGATGCTCGTCAATCCCCGATTCTGCGCCTCATAATCCGGACGAAACTCCGCTTCTTGACTGAATAGTTCGCTTAGCAGATGGCAAAGCGGCGGGATATCGGCAACGCTGGCCAGGCTTATTTCCATTTTTGTCTCTCGTGTCCTATCTAGGGGGTTAAAGCAATGCGGCCATCTCCGTGACAAATCTCACAGCTTGGTTGCGTCACAATAGTAGCTTCGGCGCCATGACCACGAGTTTTAGCTCATCGCTAACACCACTTAATCCTTGACAGCTTCGACCTGAATAAGCACCTTGACCTCATCGCCCACCGCCGGCACATATTTGTCGATGCCAAACTCCGAGCGTTTTATCGTGCCAACCGCATCGGCGCCGCAGGTGTACTTTAATCTGATGACATTCATTCCACAGTAAAAGCGTTCGACATTCAAGTGTACGGGCTTGCTGATGCCATGCAAGGTCAAGATGCCGTCAGCACCGACCAGTTTCTCACCTTGAAAACTGAGTTTGTCGGATTTGAAGGTCATCGCCGGATATTGCGCACTATCGAAAAAATCCTTGCCGCGCAAATGTTCTTCTAACTCTGCCAAACCGGTACTGATCGACGCTGTGTTGACGCTGATGTCTATGCTGCCTTTACCCGCTACGGCATCCAATATCACTTTGCCGCTGGTTTCGTTAAAACGGCCGCGTTGCGTGGAAAAACCCAAATGGCTGATTTCGAAGCTGGGAAAGGTGTGATGGCTATCGATGGTATAACTATCGGCGGCCAGCACGCTAAAACTCAACAGACTGACGGCGCTTGCGGTACTCAGTTTTCTAATCATGATCATCTCCTTTGGGTTAAAAAGCGAGCGGCACTGCATTATTGCAGAGACTTTGTGATAATAGATCAGCTTTAACTCTATCACTCTGGCCAACTGCCGCTCTCATGCAACGAATCTATTACTATTACGCGGCCTTGATCGGCTTTTTCGGCCTGTTTTTGTTAATGATGGCTTGGCATACGCTATTGTCGCCATCAAACAAGCTGCCAACCGCATTGCTGTTGCTAATCTCAGTCGGACCGCTATTGCTGCCGTTTAAAGGTTTACTGAACCGCGACCTAAAAAGCTGTACCTGGATGAGTTATTTGAGCCTGCCGTATTTTGCGCATGGCGTCGCCGAAGCCTATGTTAATCAAATAGAACGGCCTTATGCGCTGTTGGAAGTGCTGTTCAGTCTGCTGCTGTGCTTCGGTGCCGGTCTGTATGTCTACAAAGCGGAAAAAGCCTGAGCATAATCGGCATGCAAGTCCCCTTACAATTCGAGTTTCAGAACGATCAGACCTTTGCCAGTTTTTTTCCAGGCAATAACGCCGAAATCGTCGCTCAGTTGCAGGCCTTAGCTACAAACGGCCAGGAGCAGCAGATTTTTATCTGGGGCGATGCCGGTAGCGGTAAGAGCCATTTATTGCAGGCCTGTTGTCAGCAAGCCAAGCTGGTGGGTAAAGATCCGTTTTATCTGGCTTTTGACGCCGACAACTTGCCGGCGCCGACCTTGTTGGAAGGCCTGGAAGACCTGGAGCTGGTCTGTTTCGACAATATTCAAACGCTTGCCGACCATATCGACTGGGAACACGCGCTGTTCGCTTTTTATAATACCCATCGGCAGAACAATCATAAATTGCTGCTGGCCGCCGATTGCCCGCCGAAGTTTTTAGGTTTCGATTTACCCGACCTGAAAACCCGGATGGCGTGGGGACTGACCTTAAAAATTCAGCCCTTGCGCGATGATCAGTTAATCGAGGCACTGACTTATAAAGCCCATTTTTTAGGCTTTGATATTCCGCCGGCAGTAGGGCGGTTTCTGTTGAATCATTATGTTCACGATTTAGCAGCGCTATGGCTGCTCCTAGACAAAATCGACCGCGCCACCCTGGCCGCGCAACGCAAATTAACCATTCCGTTTTTAAAGCAGATTCTGGCTGACGAAACATGAACAACAAGGTATTGATCGTGGGTGCCGGCGCCATCGGCGGGTTTTATGGCGGCCTGCTGGCCAAGGCCGACGCCGATGTCTCAGTGGTATGCCGCTCCGATTATGATGTCGTCCAACAGCAGGGTTACCGAATAGAAAGCCATGCCTTGGGTAGTTGGCAATTTACGCCCAGCCAGGTATTGCGCGATGCCGCCGACTACAATGATCAAGCTGATTACCTAATTTTATGCAGCAAGGTAACCCCGGACATTGATCGGGTTGCGCTAATTCGCGATGCGGTAGCACCGCACACGGCGATTGTGCTGATTCAAAATGGCGTCGAGATAGAACAAGAGCTGCAACAAGCTTTTCCTGACAATCTGTTGATCAGCGGCTTGGCGTTTATCTGCTGCAACCGGAACGCGCCCGCTGAGATTAGCCACCTGGCTTACGGCAAGTTGATCCTGGGTAATCTGTCAGATAGCCACGACCCTAAAACACTGTATTTGCGCGATTTGTTCCTGCGAGCCGGCATCGAATGCGAGATCAGTGATGACATAATTGCCAGCCGCTGGCAAAAGTGCGTCTGGAATGCGCCGTTCAATCCGCTATCGGTGCTGTCTGGTGGGCTGGCAACTCAGGCGATATTGCAGAATCAGGAAAATTTTGTTCGCCGGGTCATGCAGGAAGTCTGTAGTATTGCCGACGCTTGCAGTCATCCGCTACCGGCCGATATTGTCGAGAATCATATTGCTCTGACCCGTGATATGCCACCCTACAAAACCAGCATGCTGCTGGATTTCGAACGTGGACACACAATGGAAACCGAGGCCATTCTCGGCAACGCAGTGCGCGCCGCCAAGCGGCAAGGTGTAGACTGTCCTTGCCTGCAATCACTTTACGTACTGATGCAACTCCGGGAATTGCAAATCCGTTCCAATAGCCTACTTAACTAATTCACACAATTGACATTCTGCTTTTTGTTATTTTTCGGTTAGAATGTGAAGATTTTCATTGACCTTGTCTTTGAAGAAGCCGTGTGAATTTCGCCTCAGACCCTTGCAAAGCGAAGACCGGCCGCATATTTCGCTAGACTAGCAGCTATGTGATCCACAACCAACCGTGGCAATGGTGCTGGGGTTTAAAAGTTTTTATGTCCATTTTTAGAGTATAACCATGACTGATCTATCGCTTTACAGAAACATCGGCATCTTCGCTCACGTCGATGCCGGTAAAACCACTACCACCGAGCGGATTTTGAAGCTGACCGGAAAAATCCACAAAATCGGCGAAGTGCACGATGGCGCGGCGACTACAGACTTCATGGTGCAGGAGCAAGAACGCGGCATCACCATTCAATCGGCCGCGACCACCTGTTTTTGGCCGGGCAGTACCAACCAATTTCAACCGCACCGTTTCAATATCATCGACACCCCTGGGCACGTTGACTTTACTATCGAAGTTTATCGTTCCTTGAAAGTGCTGGACGGTGGCGTGGGTGTATTCTGCGGTTCCGGCGGTGTTGAGCCACAATCCGAAACCAACTGGCGTTATGCGAACGACTCCAAAGTCTCTCGAGTCATCTACGTCAACAAACTGGACAGAATGGGTGCCGACTTCTACCGCGTCGTAAAGCAGGTCGAACAAGTATTGGGCGCAAAACCGGTTGTGATGACCTTACCTATCGGCGAAGAAGAAAATTTTGTCGGCGTGGTCGATTTGCTGACTCGCAAAGCCTGGGTGTGGGATAACTCCGGCGACCCATTGAAATACGAAATTAAAGACGTCCCTGCGGATATGGCAGAGCAAGTCGAAGAATGGCGCGCGAAATTGATCGACCAAGTGGCTGATCAAGACGACGACATCATGGAAAAATATCTGGAAGGTGAAGAGCCTACCATCGAAGAAATCAAACATTGCATCCGCAAAGGCACCATCGCGATGGATTTCTTCCCGACGTTCTGCGGCTCGTCGTTCAAAAACAAAGGTGTGCAGTTGGTACTAGACGGCGTGATCGAGTATTTGCCGAACCCAACCGAAGTTAATCCACAACCTGAAACCGACCTGGAAGGCGTGCCTACTGGCGAACACGCGATTGTTGACGCGGACCGCCCATTGCGCGCACTGGTTTTCAAAATCATGGACGACCGTTTCGGCGCCTTGAACTTCGTGCGTATCTACTCTGGCCGTATCAAAAAAGGCGACACTTTGTTGAACACCTTTACCGGCAAAACCGAGCGTATCGGTCGGATGGTTGAAATGCACGCCGATGACCGCAACGAGATCGAAACCGCACAGGCTGGCGACATCGTGGCATTGATTGGCCTGAAAAACGTGCAAACAGGCCACACCTTGTGCGACCCAGACCAACCGGCTACTCTGGAACCGATGGTATTCCCAGATCCAGTTATCTCGATTGCGATTTCGCCTAAAGACAAAGGTAGCAACGAAAAAATGGGTATCGCGATCGGCAAGATGGTTCAAGAAGATCCGTCATTCCGCGTCGAAACCGACCAAGAAAGCGGCGAAACCATCATCAAAGGCATGGGCGAGTTGCACCTTGATATCAAAGTCGACATTTTGCGCCGTACCCACGGTGTAGACGTCAACGTGGGTAAACCACAGGTTGCGTATCGCGAAACCATTACCCAACGTATCGAAGACAGCTACACCCACAAAAAGCAATCGGGCGGTTCCGGTCAATACGCGAAAATCGATTATGTGATCGAGCCGGGCGAGCCAGGCAGCGGTTTTGTTTTCGAATCACAAGTAACCGGCGGTAACGTACCTCGCGAATACTGGCCTGCTGTTGAAAAAGGCTTTAAAGCCAGTATCGACAAAGGTGTATTGGCAGGCTTCCCTTGCTTGGACTTCAAAGTGATCTTGACCGACGGTGGCTTCCACGCCGTTGACTCCTCGTCCATCGCTTTCGAAATCGCTGCACGCGCCGCGTATCGCCAATCTATTCCGAAAGGTAATCCGCAATTGCTGGAACCGATCATGAAAGTCGACGTGTTCACCCCGGATGCACACGTCGGTGACGTGATCGGCGACTTGAACCGTCGCCGCGGCATGATCAAATCGCAAGATGCCGGCATTACCGGTGTACGTATCAAAGCCGATGTACCGCTGAGCGATATGTTCGGTTACATTGGCGATTTGCGTACCATGACCTCAGGTCGCGGCCAGTTCTCCATGGAGTTCTCGCACTACACCGCTTGCCCTCGCAACGTCGCGGAAGAAGTGATCAAAGAAGTTAAAGAACGTAACAAAGACAAATAAGCATCATATGGGCCGACCTTGTTCGGCCCTTACTCTGCTTAATATTGCCGATCAGTCACCTGCCGCGTTAAGCGGCAGGTGCATTTTTAACCATACAGTTTCCGCCATGTACGGAAACTTGTTCATTTACCTAACCTTGGAAGAACAATATGGCTTTTGTAATCACCGAAAACTGCATCAAATGCAAATTTACCGACTGTGTTGACGTATGCCCCGTCGATTGCTTTCATGAAGGTCCCAATTTTCTGGTTATAGACCCTGACGAATGTATCGATTGCACACTGTGCGAACCCGAATGCCCAGCCAACGCCATCCACGCGGAAGACGAGCTACCCGAAGGTCAAGAGCACTTCGCGGCACTGAACGCGGAACTGGCCAAACAATGGCCTATCATTACGGAAGTGAAAGACTCTCTGCCGGACGCCGACGAATGGAACGGCAAACCCGGTAAACTTGCGTTATTGGAAAAGTAAGAACTGTCATTTACCGAACCAATACTCTTCCTAACCTGAAGGGTATTGGTTCAAGCCATCGTTAAAGCACCCGCTTAATAGCTAAATTTCACCCTTCTCCACCACCGGCATGATCCAGTAATGGATACCGGATCCGGCAAATTCGGACTTCAATTTTTCCAGCAAGGCGGAAATAGCCATTTTCTCGGCATAAATCTGAAAACGCGCGGTTTGCTGATCGGCATCGTCGGCTTCGGTGAGAAATTTGGTGATTTTGTGCTCGCCTGTATCGCTATTAAGCAGCTCTTCCTCAAAACTGATCAGGCACTCCATCATCGGCCCCTCCATGACGGGCGGTACGATAAATGAAATGGAGAATTGTTGATGATGGACAGTTCTGAAAAAATCGTCTTCGCTGTTAAAACGATCAGACGCATTTTTGATCACTTGCAGATATTTACCGCGCCTGCGGTCGCCCTTACGCTTTTCGATAATATCGGCAGACACCGGGGTCTGATTTTGGCGCGGATCGTTGTACCAACTACGATGGTAATAAGGCCTAACCACCACCATTCTGCCGTTAAAGCGCCGATTTTTTAAACCTTTAATGACTCTTTGCACGGATAGTTCGGAATCCAGCGTTACCACCCCGTGGTATTCGATAGTGCCTATGCGGGTATCCTGTAAGGCCAGAATCTCCACATCGACTATACGGCCGGATTTTCTGAACAAGCCACTTTTCAAAGCAGGGGCCACAAATTCGGAAATTTCAGTATGCCTGGTATTAGCAGGAATTCGTCGCAAAAAAATGTTCATAGGGCTATGTGTGGCAAGAAAAATAGCTCATTCAAAAATGTTTAACCGCTGTTTTCCTGAACTGTAGCATCCCCAGTACATTTCTGCATACTTTATGCTTAGATGATGCCTTGTTCGATAGCCGGTACCAGCCAATAATGAAGTCCGGAACCGGTAAAATCCGCCTTTAGCTTAGTCAATAATGCGGAAATGTTTTGTCTTTCGACATACAGTTGAAAACGAATTTTGCGTTGATGCCCGGCGACCTGCTCTGCCAGCGACAAACCCTGCTGATTGTGATCGTGAACATTGGCCGGAAAACTGGTGAAGCCCTGCCACCATTCCAATGACAGTAAACAATCGACCAGCGCCTCTTCCAGGCTGGGCGGCACATTCACTGTCAGTAAAAATGCTTCGTGACTCATTTGCAATGCTCCGGATGGCGGCCGAATAGTTGATAAAGTATCGGCAACAAGATTAGGGTTAACAAAGTCGAAGACAGCAAACCACCGGTGACCACGATAGCCAGCGGCCGCTGAATTTCCGAGCCCGGTCCCGACGCGAACAGCAGCGGAATCAAACCAAACGCGGCGATGCTAGCCGTCATCAGTACCGGCCGCAACCGCCGCCCGGAGCCGATAATCACAACCCGCGACAATTCCATACCGGTCGCGCACAACTGATTAAAATAGCTGACCATCACCACCCCGTTTAATACCGCGATGCCGAGCAGGGCGATGAATCCCACCGAAGCCGGCACCGACAAATATTCACCGGACAACCAAAGAGCGAACACGCCGCCTATCATTGCCAACGGGATATTGGACAGCACCAACACCGCCTGCCGCACCGAGCCGAACGTGGAAAACAGCAACAAAAATATCAAACCTAACGATAATGGAATCACCAGAGAAAGACGCGCGGAAGCGCGTTGCTGATTTTCAAACTGCCCGCCAAATTCAACGTGAAAACCACTGGGTAATTTGACGCGTTCAGCAACCGCCTTCCGCGCCTCCTCGACAAACCCGACCAAATCGCGACCTTCTACATTGCTGCGAATCACCACGAAACGCTGGCCTTTTTCCCGGTCTATCGAGACGACACCCTCCACCGCTTGAATCTTGGCCACGGCGGTAATCGGCACATGGTCACCGTTCGGCAAGCTGATTTGTAAATTATCGAAGTTGGCGGTGTTGCTATCCCCGCGCAGCAGCAAAGGTGTGCGCTTGTTGCCTTCCTGCACAATACCCAGTTGCACGCCTTCAATCTGCGCACGCAACATATCTTCAATGCTATTACTATCTAGCCCGAAACGGCCGGCAGCTTCTCGATCAATACTAAGCTGGAGAAACTGCATGCCCTCATTTTTACGAGTAAACACGTCGCTGGCGCCGGGAATGGTCTTCAGCACCGTTTCAATTTGCTCCGCTTTATGATTCAAAGTATCCAGATCGGCGCCGAACAATTTGATCGCCACATCACCGCGAGTGCCGGTCAACATTTCCGAAACCCGCATTTCGATAGGCTGTGTAAAACCGAATGCAATCCCCGGCGTGTGATCCATAATTTTCCGGATTTCCTCGATCAGCTCTTCCTTGGTTTCCATCCGCCAATCCGATTTGGGCTTCAGGATCAGAAAAGTGTCGGTATCGTTCAAGCTCATCGGGTCCAAACCCAGCTCGTCGGTGCCGACCCTGGAAACCACAGTCTGTACTTCCGGGATATGCTCAAGGATGTTTTTCTGTACCCGACTGTCCAAGGCCACCGAATCCAGCAAAGTGATTGACGGCAATTTTTCCAACTGCACGATAATGTCACCCTCGTCCATCGTCGGCATGAAGGTACTGCCGATTTGGGTGAATACCAATACGCTTGCCACCAACATGGCGCCGGCGCCGATAAAGACTTTTTTGCTGTTAGCCAAACACCAGGCCAGAACGGGCTGATACCACTGCAACAGTTTGCGCGGCAACCAGGGCTCCTCATGCGACACCTGTTTCAGCAACAACGAAGCCAGCACCGGAATCACGGTTAATGACAAAATCAGCGAACCGCTTAACGCAAATACGATAGTCATCGCCACCGGCCCGAACAGCTTGCCTTCCAGGCCCTGCAAGGTCAGCAGCGGCAAGAACACGATGATGATGATCAATATGCCCGAAGTAACCGGCACCGCCACTTCGCGGGTGGCGCGATAAATCAGGTGCAATCGCGGTAACCTTTCGGCCTTTTGATGATCGGCCAGTTGAGTAATCACGTTTTCCACGACCACCACCGCGCCGTCCACCAACATCCCGATAGCTATGGCCAACCCCCCCAGGCTCATCAGGTTCGCCGACATACCAAACGCGTGCATTAGGATGAAGGTCACCAACGCCGCCAATGGCAAGGCCAATGCCACCGTCAACGCCGCGCGCAAATCGCCTAAAAACAAAATCAGCAACACCACTACCAAAACGATGGCTTCCAGCAAAGCCTTGGATACGGTATTTACCGCTTTACCCACCAACACGCCACGGTTGTAAAATACATTCAGGCGCACACCTTCCGGCAAACTCGGCTGCAACTCCGCCAACTTGCTTTCCAGTTGCTCGATGGTCTTCCGGGCATTGGCACCGCGTAAACTAAGTACGACGGCTGTCACGGCTTCGCCGTTGCCGTCCTTACTAACCGCGCCATATCGGGTCAACGCACCGATTCTTACCTCGGCAATATCTTCCACTCGAGTCGGCAAGCCCTCGTGTTGCGCCACCACAATGGCCTTCACATCCTGCTCGTTCTTGATACGGCCTTCGGCGCGCACAATCAGCGCCTCCTCGCCTTCGGTGAGCCGACCGGCGCCGTCGTTGCGATTATTATTTTGCAAAGCCGCTTTCAATTGCTGGGTATCGATATTTCGAGACGCCATGCGAATATTGTCAGGCACCACTTCAAAGCTGCGCACCAGCCCGCCCAGCGCATTCACATCCGCCACTCCGCTTACGGTACGCAGAGCAGGGCGGATGGTCCAATCCAGTAATTCTCGCCGTTGCATCAGCGTTAAATCGCCACCCTCAATAGCGAACATGAACATCTCTCCCAGCGGCGTGGTCATCGGCGCGATGCCGCCTTGCACACCTTCCGGTAAGTTACCCCACAAGGCGTTCAGCCGCTCCGCGACTTGTTGTCTGGCCCAGTAAATGTCGGTGCCTTCTTCAAAGTCCAGCGTAATATCGGTAATGGCATATTTAGCCAGCGAGCGCAGCATGGTTTGATGCGGAATGCCCAACAATTCAACTTCAATCGGCGCGGTAATTCTTGCTTCCACTTCTTCCGGCGTCATGCCGTTGGCTTTGACGATGATCTTGACCTGCGTCGGCGACACCTCGGGAAAGGCATCGATGGGAATATGTTTAACCGCATAATAGCCGCCGCCCATAAGCAGCAGTACGCCCAGTAGAATCAACAACCGTTGGGTCAACGCAAAGCGAATTAACCCGGCCATTATTCGCCGCCTCCCAAACCTAACCAATTGGCTTTCAAGGCCACCGCGCCTTTTACTGCGATTTGCTCGTTGCCGGACAACGGTCCGCTGATCAAGGAATTGGCATCCTGTTTACCGGTGACAGTCACTTCGGTCACCACGAAACCGTCTTGATTGCGTACGAACACATAGGCGTGCCCTTCGTTCTGCGCTATTGCGGTATTGGGTACAGTGAAACCGGTCTCTGCGCTGTTTTGCATGATCTGCGCATTGACGTTCTGTCCCACGCGTAAACCCTCGGCTTTGCCGTCTATCACCGCCCTGGCCAATACCGTCTGATTGTCGTGGTCGACGCTTTGGCCTAGCAGACTAATTTTGGCAGTGATCTCGCTGCCTTTCAGTCGCACCGAATCGCCGAGCCGAATACCGCTCAAGCGCTCCTGCGGAATATTGATTTCCAGCCACAGTTCAGACAAATCAGCAATCCGATACAGCGGCGCCTGCACATCCAGGCGCGCGCCCAAATTGGTCAGACGTTCCAGCACCACCCCGTCAATCGGCGCACGAATAGTCAAACGATTGTCCAGCTTATGGCTTTGACCCAAACCTTTAATCTCGGCGGCCGACATGCCGGCCAACAACAATAATTGCCGGGCTTCGTCGGCCTTGGCCGATTTGCTGCTGTGCACCATTTGGGTTTCCTGCCAGCGCCGCTGCGCAATCACGCCTTCTTGCAATAATTTTTGATCGCGGCTGCGCTCCTGGCCCGATAAATTCAATTCGCTAGCGGCAGTTAAAAATGCTTGTTGCAAGCCGACGAGTTCCGGGCTGTGCAACTGTGCCAAAAGCTGGCCTTTGTGTACCTTGTCGCCGATATTGACCGGCAATTGAGTGACCAGACCGGGCTGACTACTACTGATCAACACCTCCCGGTCAGCCGGCACCACCACTTTGCCGGGAGCGTAAAACAAGGGAATCAGCCTGCTAGCGGTAAGCTGCGCGACTTTGATGTCCAAATTGTCGATCTGTTGCTGAGTAATCTTGATCTGTGCGTCTTGAGCAAACACACTTGACGCCTGCGCCAATAACAGGCCGAAGATTAGCCACCTCATGGCTGTATGCCTACCGCTTGATTGTAGAACGCTATGTTGCGCTGTAATTTAACCTCTTGCAATTTGGCGTTGCGAATCGCTTCCAGACTGCGGGCCTGAATTTTTAAGAGATCCAACAGGTTGATTTCGCCGGCGGAAAAGCTGATTTCGGTCATTTTCAGATGGGTTTCGGCGATTTGTTTCAATTCATTGGCGATCACCAGCTCCGCCCGCGTCACTTCCAGAGCATGTTCGGCTTCGTGCAGATTTTTCTCCAATTGCCGGTAAAGATGCTCGCGTTGCGCCTTGGCATTGTTCAGCTCCAGATTCACCTTCGCGATTTCCGGCGCGTTATATGCCTCGCCGCCGAACAGCATCACCACGCCGACGCCGACACTCTCGATGTCTTGCCCACTGCGGCCATCCCGCTGGCTTTTCGCGCCTACACTGAGCTTGGGTTGATTGATAGGATCAGTGGTTTTGGTCCATTCGATTTCCGCCTGTTTGCGGTCGATGATGGCATTTATAGCTTCCAGCATCGGATGGTTACTGGTCACCGAGCTAATATCGCTTAATTTTTCCTGATAATTGCCCGGCACCCGCGACAAAGTAGTCAAGCTGGCATAGGCTTTACGGCTATGCATCACCTCCGCCTCGGCTTGGGTTACCAACGCCCGATTTTGCAGATATTCGCCCTTGGCCAGCAGTAAATCGGCGCGCGGCAAATCGCCCAGCTCGACCCGGCGCTCGACTTTTTTCATTAATTGCTCGGAGATCGACAAGGCATTTTGCGCCTGTTGTAAACCGATATTGGCAATTTCCATATTCCACAAGGCGTCCCTGATCAAGCGCGTAACTTCCAGTTTGACCGCGGCCGATTGCTTTTGCGCGGAAACGTCAGCCCGTTCCGCCACGGCCTGACCGGCATCGCGCTGCCCCCATTTCCAGGTAGTGATTTCGACTTGAGCGGATGCCTCGCGCGAACCCAGGTCGTCGGCAATTCGGTCATCCATATAATTTAAACCCACAGCCGTGGAGCCGGCCACCCAAGCATCACTGCGTTCGGCCAAGGCGTTGGCTTCCTGGGCCAAGGCTTCGCCAACCAGGCGATCCGGGTATTTTTCCAGGGTTATTTCGATTAATTGCGACAAGCTCAACGATTGATCGGTCTCTATGGGATCCATGTGCTCGACAATCAAATTTTCCGAAAACTTTTCGCCGCGAGTCGCCGCTAAGCTCTCTCCGACAGGATTTATTTCGGCAAGGCAAGGCGCCGTAACCAGCAGTAAAACAGGTAAACCGCATTTTAGATAACGGTATCCATTCATGGAGCACTCCAAAGCAATAATTGAATAGGGCTGAGCAGCCAAAGGCCTGAAGGGACTTTTGGCCAATTTTCGGGACGAGGGGCTGCTACGTGTTAACTAAGCCTGCTGAGACAGCAGAGCCTACCCCTTTCAGAGCGGCGGCGCGCGGGATGGATTGTGACTGAGTAAGGGGTCGGGCGCGAACAGCGGAATATGCGGAGAAAAATTTACGCCATCGATTTGGCGCATAATTGCCAAATCGGGAACTAAGCTAAGCATCAGATAGAAAACCGGCGTCAGCCTGTCCAGCCATTGCTGCTGTTTGATCGCGGAGCCCAAATTGACAATACTATTTTGAATTTGCAGATCGTGATCGACAGCCATAAATCCGGGGTCGTCATCATAATGGATATGCAGCGCCTCGAATTCGTGCAAATGCAGACCTCCCTGCATGGCATCTCTACCGACATGGGCATGCACCAACGGCGCCGCCACTTGCAAAAGCAGCAAAAACATAACTAGAAATTGACGCAAATATGCAACCATTTATGTTTTCAGAATGTCTGTGAGGTGTCGTTAATCAGTAGACGGCGGTTGTATAGGGCAATGCGAAAGGCTATTCTACTTGAATTACACGATTTTACCCCGATTATCGGCATACATTTATTCACTTTAGGCAAACATTCCTATGAACAGAAAGATCGGTACCTTGGCAACATTATTCATTGCGCTGGCCTTACTGCTAGGCAGTGTCCAGGAAGCTCAGGCCAAACGCATGGGCGGCGGAAAGTCTTTCGGTAGCAAACCGAGCTATAGCACGCCTTTTCAACGCTCCACCTCACCAGGCGGAGCCAGCAGCCAGCCGACCCGTTCGGCTAGCCAACAGCAAGCGGCCGCACAAAATCAAACAGCCAGACAAAACTGGGCAGGTCGCGGCGGCCTGATGGGCATGCTGGGCGGCTTGGCTTTAGGCGGTCTATTGGGCTCCTTGTTCTTCGGCGGTGCATTCGAAAACATCAATCTGATGGACATGTTGCTGTTTGCCGGCGTCGCCTATCTGCTGTATCGCTTGTTTGCGGCCAGATCACGTCAGCAACCCGCCGCGCCGACCGGTTACGGACCCGCTCACTCGCAACCAGCGGAATCGCAAAATTATTATCGCGAGAACCAGCAGCCGGCAGCCGCCCGCTCGGGTTTCGATACCGATGTACTGTTCAAAAAAGGCAGGACAGCAGGATCAAGCAACAATGACTATCAACAGCCCGCTAGTTTCGATGCCAACAACCTGCCGGCAGGATTCGATCAGCGCGCCTTTTTAAGCGGTGCGGAAAGTGCGTACCGTCACTTGCAAGCAGCTTGGGACAATCGCGACTTGGCGGAAATCCGCGGCTTAACCACCGACAAGGTATTTGTGGAAATTCAAGAGCAATTGCAAGCATCCAGTGACAGCAACAAAACCGACGTGCTGAAACTCAACGCCGAATTACTTGATGTCCGCGAAGCCGGCACGGAACTGGAAGCGGTGGTCATGTTCGACGCACTGATCATCGAAGACGGTGGTAAAGCCGAGCCCATCAAAGAAGTATGGCATTTCGTCAAACCCATAAACAGCAAACAAACCCGCTGGTTCCTGGACGGCATTCAGCAATTTGCGGAATAAGCCGGCATGACGGCGGACAGCACTAAAGTCAGGCAGCGCTACGACAGGCTGGCGCCTTATTTCGATGGCCTGGAAGGCTTTCTGGAAGGCTTGCTGTTTCGCCGTTTACGTAAAAAACTCTGGTCGCAAGTTAGCGGTGCCCACGTTTTGGAAGTAGGGGTGGGGACGGGGAAAAACTTCCCGTTCTACCCTGAAGACGCCCGAATCACCGGTATCGACTTCAGCCCGAAAATGCTGGAAATGGCTCGCCGTAAACAACAGCGCAAACAAATTGCCGTTGATCTGGCTTTGATGGATGTACAGGCTCTGGATTATGCCGATAACAGTTTCGACACGGTCATCGCCAGCTTTGTATTCTGTTCTGTACCGAAACCCAGAAAAGGCTTGAAGGAGCTCTATCGCGTTTGCAAACCCGGCGGCCAAGTGCTGCTGCTGGAACACGTATTAAGCGCCAATAAAGTCCTGGCTATGCTGATGAATTTGTTCAACCCGCTGGTTGTGAACACCTTGGGCGCCAATATCAATCGGCAAACTTTAAAAAGCGTGCAAGCTTGCCCGTTCCAAAAAATATTCGTCGATCCCGCCAGCAGCGACATGATCAAACTGATCCGCGCCATCAAATAAATCTTCACGGTAAACCCGCCGAATAGGGCGGTTTTTACTATTTAATCGCCGCCGTCTACAATGCACACGTGCTTAATCGGGCGTAAATGACGGAAGTTATGGCAAATAAGTTAAAATCGGTAAACAAAATTCAGCGCTTAGCGCTTTTCTGTATTGCCCTGCGGACCGCCGCCCCAGCCGGGGCGGACGATACCCTATCTCATCTAAAAGCCTTATCTCTCCAGGAGTTGAGTGCGACTACCGTTTCCATCGCCTCAAAAAACCAACAACCGATCAGCGAAACCCCATCGGCGGTATTCGTCATCAGCCATGAAGAAATCAGGCGTTCCGGGATGCAATCGATACCGGAACTGCTGCGTAAGGTGCCCGGCCTGGAAGTCGCAAGAGTGGATGCCAATCAGTGGGCGATCAGTAGTCGTGGCTTTAACGGCATCAATGCCAACAAGCTATTGGTGATGATGGATGGGCGCACCGTTTACGATCCGCTGAACTCAGGCGTTTACTGGAACGAGCAGGACTACCCGCTGGAAGACATAGACCGTATCGAGGTAATTCGAGGTCCCGGCGCAACGCTGTGGGGCTCCAACGCCGTCAACGGTGTCATCAATATCGTTACGCGTTCCGCTCAGGAATCGCAAGGCGTATTGCTGTCAGGCGGCACCAGCAAGGAAGAACCCGGATTAGGAACATTTCGTTATGGCGGTCACCTCAGTCCGGATTTTAATTATCGAGTCTACGGTAAATACAACCATCGCGAGGACTTTCATTTCGGCAACGGCGAAAAAGCCAACGACAGCCTGGATATGGGCCGTGCCGGTTTTCGCAGCGACTGGACCCCGGACGCCCGCAAAAACTTGATCGTGCAGGGCGATTACTTCAATGGCGAGATGCAGCAATCGCTGAATAGCCTTGATCCGGTTTCGCCAATTAGCCCCGACAGCACAAAAAAATATGGCGGCAACTTGTTGTTGCGCTGGCAACAAACCCTGGAAAACGACAGCCGCCTGCAAATCCGCAGTTATTTCGACCATGCCGTCCGCAACCAAAGTCGACTGGATTATCGGCGCAGCACCTTCGACCTGGATCTACAGCATGATTTTAGTTGGCGCGCCCACAACGTGACATGGGGTGCCGGTTATCGATTCAATAGCGATCAACTGACACAAAAACAGGCCTTGCTGCGTTTCGACCCAACCCAACGCGATGTACATTTGTTCAACGTCTTTGCTCAAGACGAATGGCGATTTCTTGCAGACGAGCTGCGCTTGATATACGGCAGTAAAGTTGAACACAACGATTTCACCGGTTTTGAGATCCAGCCTTCCGCCCGGTTATTGTGGCTGCCCAATCGGCAGCACAGCGTGTGGGGTGCTGTGTCTCGAGCGGTGAGGGTACCGGCACGGGTCGATCACGATGTGAATGTGTTGTTCAATGTGGGGCCCGGCACCACTGCCAACGTGATGGGAGACGATAATTTCGACTCGGAAAGCGCGATTAGTTACGAGCTGGGTTACCGATTTTTCCCCAGCGACGCGTTTAACCTGGATACCACGCTGTTTTATAGCGATTACGGCCGGCTCAGCACCACCGAACCGCAAACACCGCTTGTAAACGGGGATAACATCACTATCCCGTTTCTGATCGCCAACAAGGCGAACGGCGAAGCCTACGGTTGGGAAACAGCACTGAATTGGCGGGTTTCCGAACGCTGGCGATTACAAGGTAGTTACAGCCTGTTTGCGATTGCCTTGCACCAACGCGATGGCAGCCTGGACAGTGCCGCAACAGTCGCTGAAGGCAATAGCGCCCGCAACCGTTTCAATCTCAGCTCCTACTTTAATCTGCCGTATCAATTGGAATTCGATGCGCATTGGTATTACACCGACCACTTGATCAATCAGGTGCCGGCCTATCATCGTCTGGATTTGCGCTTGGGCTGGCAGCCGAATCTGCATTTCGAACTGGCTGTCGGTGCACAGAATTTGCTGGACAACCGACACCTGGAGTTCAGCCCCTATATAGACAACGCCGTGATCAGTAGCGAATTCGAACGCAATTACTATCTTAAAGCCACGGTGCGCTACTAGATGCGGTATCCGAGCCTACACACGGTCTTGGCAAACACCCGCGCAGTTGCGCGGCGGTGTCTATTGCTACTATTGTTGGGCTGTTTACCGCCGCTGCAATCGGCCAGAGCAGACGAGCCGCGCTTTAACGAGACGGAACTCAAAGCAGCCTATCTGTATAACTTTGCTTACTTCATTACCTGGCCGACGTCCAATAAGGCCTTTCTGTTTTGCAGTTACGCCAACTCGCCGGTCACCGGCGTACTGGCAAAGCTGATCGAAGGTGAGCGGGTAAACGATTTACCGATTCGGCTGATTATCGACCCAATCCCCGATCAATTACACGAATGCCAAGTGATTTATATCCCGGCGCAACAGGAAAGAATTCTCGCGGCGACCATGGAATTTGTCAGACCTTTTCCGGTGTTGACGGTCAGCGACATTGCCGATTTCGAACACCGTGGCGGCATGATCCGCCTGGCTAACGACGGCCTTCGTGTTCAACCGGTTATACAACTAAAAAATGTAACGCGAACAGGGCTGGCGATTAGTTCCAAACTTTTGCGCAGTTCGCGGCTGATTGATTGACGCTGTCACTAACCGCCATCCCGCAGCCGCGCAAGCCAATGTCATCAACTAACGCACCGAATTAACAGTACGTTCCAGTTCTTCCCGGCTGAGATGGCGTACATCCTTGCCTTTCACCATGTATATCACTTGCTCGCAGACATTGCAGGAGTGATCGCCGATCCGTTCCAGGGCGCGAGCGGCCCACAACATATCCAGGGCTCTGGTGATGTTACGCGGGTTTTCCATCATCTGTGTGATCAACTGCCGGGTGATGCTGGTGTATTCCCGGTCAACCTTGGCATCCTGTTCGGTAATGGCAATCACTTCCTCGACATCGTTTCGGGCATAGGCATCCAAGGCGCCGTTCAGCATGTCCTTGACCAAATTCAGCAGATGTTCGATTTCATAGTACTTGTCTTGGTAATAATCGGCACCCTCCAGACGCATGGTCATTTTGGCGATACGTGCCGCTTCGTCGCCGATGCGTTCCAGGTCGGTGATGATTTTGATGGTAGCAATCAACATGCGTAAGTCAAAAGCTGCCGGCTGGCGCTTGGCCATGATTTCGGTGCACTCGTGGTCGATGTCTTTTTCCATCTCGTTGACATACTGATCCTGCTGCACCACTTTCTCGGCATTTTCCATGTCGTTACCCATGAAAGCCTTGGTCGCCAGATCAACTTGCTGCTCCACCAGACCGCCCATGGTCAGCACTTTGTTGCGAATATCTTCCATCTCCTCGTTGAATTGACGGGAAATGTGCTGTTTGATTTTGCTGTTATCCATTGTCTACCTCCTAGCCGTACCTGCCGGTAATGTAATCTTCTGTTTGTTTTTTCGCCGGATTGGTAAACAACTCGCTGGTTTCACCAAATTCGATTAATTCGCCCATGTACATGAAGGCGGTGAAGTCGGATACCCGCGCCGCCTGCTGCATGTTGTGGGTGACGATCACTATCGTATATTTTTCCTTCAATTCGTTAATCAATTCTTCGATTTTCAAGGTCGAGATTGGATCCAGTGCTGAGGCCGGCTCGTCCAATAGGATCACTTCCGGCTCGATGGCAATCGCCCGAGCAATCACCAACCTTTGCTGCTGACCGCCGGACATACCCAAGGCATTGTCGTTCAAGCGATCTTTCATCTCATCCCATAGCGCGGCGCCACGCAAGGACTTTTCGACCACTTCGTCGAGAATGCGCCGGTCATTGATGCCTTGAATCCTTAGGCCGTAGGCGACGTTTTCGTAGATGGTTTTCGGAAACGGATTGGGTTTTTGAAACACCATCCCCACTCGCCGGCGCAAAGCAGCGACATTCACCGATTTATCGTAAATATCATCGCCATCCAGCAGAATCTTGCCTTTGATAGTCACGCCGTCGACCAGATCGTTCATGCGGTTGATACAGCGCAACAGCGTCGATTTACCGCAACCGCTGGGACCGATATAGGCGGTCACCTTCTTGTGCGGCATTTCCATATTCACGCTGTGCAAGGCCTGCTTCTGGCCGTAGAACAAATCCAGATTTTCGACTTTGATGCAGGTTTCCAACTGCTCAACACTTTTTCTGTCTTCCCTTTTCAACGCGCTAATGTCAATGGCGTGGGTATTCTTTTGGGCTGTTGTCATGGTATAGGGTCCAGTCTTCCGGATGGATATGCGAATTTAATTTTCCAGGGCGCGGTATTTTTCCCGCAAATTGTTACGTATCGAGATAGCGAACATATTCAGACCAATAATCACCATCACCAGTAGCAGGGACGTCGCGTAAACCAGGGGTCTGGCTGCTTCGACATTAGGGCTCTGAAAGCCGACGTCGTAAATATGAAACCCTAAATGCATAAACTTTCTATCCAGATGCAGATAGGGGAAATTGCCGTCCAAAGGCAAGGTCGGCGCCAGTTTTACTACACCGACCAGCATCAAAGGCGCTACTTCTCCGGCGGCGCGCGCCACCGCTAAAATCAGGCCGGTCATGATCGCCGGACTGGCCATCGGCAATACCGTGCGCCACAGGGTTTCGGCTTTGGTGGCGCCCAGCGCCAAACTGCCTTCCCGAATTGATTTAGGAATCCGCGACAAACCTTCTTCTGTGGCAACGATCACCACAGGCAAAGTCATCAACGCCAGCGTCAACGAGGCCCACAACAAACCGGGCGTACCGAAAACCGGTGCGGGCGCCGCTTCCGGGAAAAACAAGCGGTCGATATTGCCGCCGATGATATACACGAAAAAACCCAAACCAAACACACCGTAAACGATGGACGGTACGCCAGCCAGATTGTTAACGGCAATTCGGATCACGCGGGTAATAAAACCCTGCTTGGCATATTCGCGCAGATAAACCGCCGCGATTACCCCGAACGGCGTGACGACGACCGCCATCAGCATCACCATCAACACGGTACCGAAAATGGCCGGAAAAATACCACCCTCGGTGTTGGCTTCGCGCGGTTCGTCGCTGACAAACGTGGCGAAATTACCGACGTATTCGATACATTTGTCCAGCACGCTCATCGTATTAGGCCGTGTCAGTTTGACGACTCGGTTCAAGGGCAAAGTAATTTCTTTGTTTCCGGCTTCGGCAACCACCAGGCTGTAGCGTTTGCTTTCCTTGCTCAACTTGCCGATTTGCTGCTGGATGACTTGGTATTGTTTTTCGTAAGTCTGCTTTTGCGCGGCAAATTCTTGCTTGGCCGCCTCGTTCCAGGCGTTTTTCAGTTCCAGCCCACGCTGCTTCAAGCGCAGACGCTCCAGTTCATAGTTGATCGCACCGACTTCGTGATCCTGCAAACTATCGATTTCGTCGTGCTGATTCAGCACTGTCGCCAGTTTCTGTTGCGCCACCTGCCAGGCCTGCTCGCCTTGGGCGATTACCGCGCCGTCTTCCTTAACCGCCAGCAATCGGCCATAGAAATTACCCCACTCGCGGCGTTCGACCATGATCAAATCGTCCGGTGTGGATTGGCCGTGGATATATTGCTGCTGAATCCAGCGAAAATCGCTACCGAGAATATCGCGATTACCGGTTTTTACCAGATGCTGCACCAGGTATTCGCCGTTATCCAGCAACTCATGCCCAGCGGCCCTGGCTTGCGCGGCGGGCAATAGCGACGTGGCCACTGCTTCGCCGATAATGGCGCTCTCCGGGCCATCGCGATCTTGGTAGCGATATTCGATGATGTCGGCCGGCCAGAAATGTCCCAAGCCCCTCACCGCAATCAACAGCAGCAAGCCCACCACCAATATCAGATTCAAACTGACCGCGCCGGCGGTCATCCATATCCAGGGCGAACCGCTCTTAAACCATGCTTTCATCATAATGAGCTGTATTTTTGTCTTAGATTCTGCCGAATAACTTCAGCCAGCGTGTTGACTACAAAAGTGAACATGAACAGCACCAGGGCCGCCAGGAACAACACGCGATAGTGAGTGCTATTCACTTCCGATTCGGGCATTTCCACCGCGATATTAGCCGACAGTGTGCGCAGACCCTGGAAGATGCTCAAATCCATCACCGCAGTGTTGCCGGTGGCCATCAGCACGATCATCGTCTCGCCGACCGCGCGGCCGAAACCGATCATGATCGCCGAGAAAATACCGGGGCTGGCAGTCAGCAACACCACCTTGGTCATGGTTTGCCAGGGCGTAGCGCCCAGCGCCAAAGAACCGGTGGTCAAATGCTTCGGTACGCTGAAAATCGCGTCTTCGGCAATGGAAAAAATCATAGGGATCACCGCAAAACCCATAGCCAAACCGACTACCAGCGTGTTGCGCTGATCGTAGCCGATGCCAAATTCCTCGCGCATCCAGGTCCGTAAATCGCCGTTAAAGCACAAGGCTTCGATGGACGGGCTTAGCTGAAAAGACAGCCAGGCGCCGAATATCACCACCGGGATCAGTACTACCGCATCCCAACCGTCGGGAATTTTGTGGCGAGCTTGTTCCGGTAAGAATTGCCAAAAATAGGCAAAAACCATCACGGACAGCGGCACGATCATCAATAACGCAAAAATCCCGGTGAGATTGGCTTCCACGAAAGGCGCCAGCCACAAACCGGCCAAAAAGCCCAAAATCACGGTCGGCAATGCGCCCATGATTTCCACCCCCGGCTTTACATACTGACGCACGCTCGGCGCCATGAAATAACCGGTATAAATCGCGCCGAACAAGGCCAGCGGCACACCCATCAACATCGCGTAGAACGAGGCTTTTAAGGTCCCGAACACCAGCGGCGTCAAACTCATTTTCGGTTCGAAATCGTTGCTGGCTGCGGATGATTGCCAGATGTAATCGGGCTTGGGATAACTTTCGTACCAAACCTTGTTCCATAACGAACTCCAGGATACTTCCGGGTGTTCGTTTTCAATAGTCCAATGATTGATTTTGCCGTCTTCGGTTTGCAGTAACATGGCATTGGCGCGTGGCGACAAGGTGACGGACACAGGTTTTCCGCCGGCGATTTTTTCCTTGATCAATTCCCGTTCGGCGGTGGAACTATATATACCGATCTCGCCGTTGGCGTCTGCCGCCAGCATACCCTTGCGGCGCTGTTCCGGATTGATGGTAATAATCGGTGCATCGGATACTTTAAAGGCACGCAGTTTTTCAATACTGAAATGGTTTTGCTGATCGCGGACCATGGACCATTGTGCCATCACGCCGCTCGTATCGCCTATCAGCAGAGAAATATCGCCGTTCAAAAACTCCATGCTGCTGATTTGCACGCCTTGGTTCAGCACGTTCAGTTTGTGTTTGATCTCGGGTTTGCTCTTGTCGAGAATATCGACCACGGTTAAATCGCCGCTACGGCTGGCCAGATACAGATTGCGCAGCTCTTTATCCAAAAGGATGAAATCTACATCCTCAGCCGCCATCTCGATCACCGAATCGGTGGCTTCCCAAGAGCCTTCGTCGTCGAACAGCGATTCTTTTTTACTTAGACTACTCAACACCATACGGTTATCAGCGGTTTTTGCCAGCAAAGTGCTGTTTTTATCGCCTAACTTCACCGCCAGCTTGGTTAACGCCTGGCCTTGTTTATCCACCACCAAGGGTTCGGCGCCGAGCGGATATTGAATAGCGGGAGTAATTGCCCGCTTGCCGTTTGGATAAGACAATTTGTAATCATGTTTGACGACCACGGCGCGGCCGTCCGACAAACCAAAGGCGATCACGCCTTTATCGACACCACCATGAGCGTAACTGGTAATTTGCGCGTTTTCTGGAATAGGCAACGCGTCCACGCGAATGGGCTGACCGGTGGTAACGCTAAAAAATATCGCTTTGCCGGTGTCGGTAAAACGTACCGCCACTTCGTTTTGCTCTTCCATCGACAAGAAGACGGTATTGCCCAAAGCCTGCTCGGGCACGTCGTAACGGCCGACCGCTTCCGCGTGGGATGGCAGCAATATCGGAAAAACCACATACAATAGGTAAAAAAAGATCAACACCACGGCGAGGATAATGCTCAAACCGCCGGCTACCACGCCGCGCGCGACCATCTTGTCTTTTACCAGCCGCCAGCGCTGATAACGGTCGCTAGTCGCTGTCTGGAACAGCGTGGCTTTCGCTTGAGTAGGATGAGCTTCAGTCATAACAAGGTATCGTTGGTTAACAAAGCTGCGCCGAACAATCGCAACGCATTCAGAGACAAAAAAGCCGATAAATCTTAGGAATTATCGGCTTGATATTATACAAGATCATCCGCCACTACTTTGGCGAGAGGAGGTAATGACATTGTTTCTATTAGCCAATCCCTTGCTGCGTCCATGCAGAATTGTCCCTTGATCAGACATCCTTGGCTGATGTAATTACTGAATCAGCGTCAAGGCTTTTTCTACGGCCTTGGCGGGCAGCGGAATATAGCCGTCCTTGATAACGACTTGTTGGCCGGTCTTAGACAACACCATTTTGATGAACTCTTTTTCCATAGGGGCCAGAGGCTCGTTAGGTTTTTTGTTGACGTAAACGTACAAGAAACGAGACAGCGGGTACGCACCTGATGTAGCGTTCTCAGGAGAAGCTTCAACAAACGGCTGACCGTCTTTCAAGGCCAAAGGTACGGCTTTTACACCCGAGGTGGAATAACCGATACCGGAATAGCCGATGCCGTTTGCAGATGTAGTGACCGATTGCACGACCGAAGCGGAACCAGGCTGTTCGTTGACGTTGCTTTTGAAATCGCCTTTGCACAGCGCTTCGTCTTTGAAGAAACCGTAAGTACCGGACACCGAGTTACGGCCATACAGCTGAATAGGTTTGCTTGCCCAACCGCCAGTCAGGCCGGCTTGGCCCCAAGTGGTGATGTCGGTGGCATAACCGCATTTACGGGTTGAGGACAAAATCGCATCGACTTGCGGAATGCTTAAACCTTTAACCGGGTTGTCCTTGTTAACAAAAACCGCCAGCGCGTCGATAGCAACCGGAACTGCGGTAGGTTTGTAACCGTATTTGCTTTCGAAATCGTCGATTTCATTGTCTTTCATTTTCCGACTCATCGGACCCAGATTAGAGGTGCCTTCGGTCAAAGCCGGCGGCGCGGTCGAAGAACCGGCTGCTTGAATCTGAATGTTGACGTTGGGGTAAATCTTGCCGAATTCTTCGGCCCACAAGGTCATCAAATTAGCTAAAGTATCCGAGCCAACGCTGGAGATGTTGCCGGACACGCCACTGGCTGCCGCATATTCGGGCAAAGCCGGATCCAATGTCGCGGGAGCCGCCACTGCTTCACCGCCGACCAAAGCAGCCGATGCAAAACCAAATCCTAAAACCAGCGATTTCAGCTTGAATGTATTTTTCATATATTTTCTCGAAATGTTTAAAACTTAAGATTCATATTGCCAACCTAGCGTGACAATAGTATGAAGCAAATATGACAGTTTTATGACAAAAACACCCAATTCTGACCGGCCGCCAAAATCTAGTACCCGCTAGAACCAACCCGGATGTTTTCCAGCTTTAAAAAACTATAGGTAAAATCAACGGTTTGATCGTTTTTAACATCGTCCCTGGCAACTTCCCGCCATTGACTGACATCGATCTCCGGGAAAAAGGTGTCGCCCACGAAAGTTTTGTGGATTTCGGTCAGGTACAAATAATCGGCATACGACAGCATTGCTTCATACAAGGTGGCGCCGCCAATCACGAATAATTCCGGGCTATCGGTATAGTTTTGCAACACGCTATCGATGCCGGTAAACACCCGGCAACCAGGCTGTTGATAATTCGGGTCGCGGCTAATAATGATGTTCTCCCGTCCCGGCAAAGGCCGACCGATGGCCTCAAACGTTTTACGGCCCATCAAGATCGGCGTACCCATGGTGATTTGTTTGAAGCGTTTCAAGTCGGCCGAGAGATGCCAGGGCATTTGGCCGTTCAGGCCAATGGCGCGATTACTGGCCATCGCCACGATCAGTGATATTTTCATGCAGAGTGTTTAAGATGGGCTTTGTAAGCAAAACATCATACTAGAAACCATCGTTTATGAAGAAAAACATCCTGCTGGTGTTTACCGGCGGCACCATAGGTTCGCAGCTTAGCGGCGACACCATGAATACCGACGGCAATGCCGGTTTTAAGTTATTACAACGCTTTACCGAACAAGACCCCAAGCCGGATTCGGTAAACTTCAAAACCTTACAGCCCTTGCAGATTCTCAGCGAAAACCTGCATCCCAGCCACTGGCCGCAAATCATCGCTGCGATTGAAGGCGAGGATCTAGGCCAATTCGACGGCATCATCGTCACTCACGGTACGGACAGCCTAGCATTTAGCGCAGCGGCGCTAAGTCTATATTTCAATGGTCTGTCGATTCCACTGCTGCTGGTTTCCAGCGACCTGCCGCTGGATAACCCGCAAGCCAACGGCGTGGCGAACTTTCTGTGTGCGGTAGAATTTATCCGCCAACTCGATCTGGCCGGCGTGTTTGTGCCGTATCGAAATCCGGGGCAAGTCATGCAGATTCATCTCGGTGCCCGCCTGTCGTCCTGCCTGCCCTTAAGTAGCGATTTCATCAGCGTGCAGTCGCAGGCCTGGATGCGCTTGGAAAACGGGCAATTTCAATCCCTGCAAAATTTGGCGCCAAGCGAGCTATCATCAATTGCGCTTAAACCCGACTTTTCCAAACGAATTTTGTTAATCAGACCTTATCCCGGCCTTGACTACTCAACATACAATCTCGACGCCGTCGATGCTGTGCTACACGACCTTTACCATTCCGGCACGGCCTGCGCGTCTAGCGCGGCTGGAGAGCAATACAGCCTGGTCGAGTTCGTCAAACGCTGCGCAGGGCGGGGCATCAAAATTTATCTAGCGCCGGCGCTGTATTCGGAAAGCGCCTATGCCTCTACTCGGGAACTGTTGGATTGTGGCGCGGAAATGATCTGGAATACTTCGCTGGAAGCCGCTTACGCTAAATTGCTATTGGCTTACGGCAATTTCGACACGCCGCAGGCAATCTACGCATTATTAGTACGAAACTTGGCTCACGAACAACTGTAATACGGCTGGATTTTTACAAAAGGCCGATGCTCTGCAATCGCAGAATCCAAGGAAGTCTGACGACCAGGGTGTCAGCGTGGAGCGGATTGCCGAATGGCAATCCGCTTAAGGTTTGAATGCTATGGCTTGGCAGGTGTGGGGGGTTGCGGTTTTTTAACCAAAACCTTGGCATCCGGCCCCATCGACACAGAATAGTCGGTGGAGGAAATTACGTTCTGGCTGGCGATGTCTACAACCCTTAGCGAAACGTAGACGTTATTGTAGCCTGGCGCAAACGAACCAATAACGACGGCTTTAGCGCCGACATTATTTAAAGCTTCCTTGGTTTTATCAGGAAGTTGCAGGATGCCCGAATCGTTTTTAGCAAAAATTTCGGTAGGCAGCTCCATACCCATCACCCGGTAACCTGAGCGGTGAAAGGCCGAGGAGATTTGATCGGAGACAATTCGGCCAAACGCCAAAGTTTGTTCTAGTTCGCCGACATTAACCAGCGAATTGATAACGACCAAGCTGCCCTTGGGTAAGGGTTCGCGTAAATCGAGAATCAGTTGGTCCACCGCCTCGTAGCTTACCTCGATCAAATCGTCGTCTTTGGTGTCACTAGCGCGAAACACCCGGCTGCAACCGCTCAACATGATCAGCGCCAACAGCATCAGCACCATCGTCTTTTTGTTAACCATAAGGCCTCTCCTCTCGTAATTATTTAAGTTATCAGAGCTTAAAACGGCAAGCGAGTCAATCTAATTTACTACCGTACCGCACACAGCATTGCGCTGGGGAATTGCTTGAGCGACACCAGACAAAACCCTGGACTTGTTGAACGCTTATTGACCGCTTTCGGTAACAATCACACCTATGCCGTTTTTCTGCAGCAATTCCTTAATCGTGGAAACGCTGGCGGGATTATCGTAGGGACCGACCTTAACGCGATGCCAGATAACATTGCCGACTTTAGCTTTCTCGACCCTGGACTCTATGCCGAGCGATGCCAGCTTAGCCTTGTGGCGCTCGGCTTCCGGGGCTTCCCGGAACGAGCCGGCCTGCATAATGTATTTGGCCGCCTTGGTTTTACCGACCAGCTGCTCACGCACCCGGGTTTTGATTTCGTAGTCGGGCACCACCACTTCCGCCTGTGGCAGTATGGTATAAAAATCGTAACGCGGCTCTTCCGGTTCCGTAGGCTGTGACGGCTCCGCCGGTTTTTCTGGTTCAGCGGCCGCTTGAGTTTGCGGCTTGACCGGTAATTCCTGTTTTAACTTTTCCACTACTTGCGGAATCTCCGCTTCCGGTTTGCCTGCCACCAGCTCCGGCACCATTTTGCGGATCATGTTCAAAAACACCCCAAAAGCTACAATCAGCGCGATGACCAGCAACCAACGCCAAAGTGCTACCGAAGACTTTTTCGGCTTTCTGCGACTGTTGTTGGTGTAACTGGGGCTTTGAACGCGGTGCTTATAGTCTCTGGCCATTACATCGCTTCGGGTGCATTGATTTTCAATAGGGATAGGGCGTTGACCAATACCTGCTTCACGGCGCAAATCAAATTGATGCGGGCATTACAAAGTTCGTCGTCGTCTACCAGGAACTGGTGTGCGTTGTAGTAACTGTGGAACTGATTGGCCAGTTCACGCAAATAATGAATCAATTGATGAGGTTCGTAATTCACAGCAGCACGTTCCAAAGCTTCCGGGTACTTGGAAAGTGTAGTCAGTAACGCGGTTTCCTGCTCTTCGGTCAACAGATTCAGATGTTCCATACCCAAATGCGGATTGCGTTGCCGGCCTTTTTCGTCGAGCTGGCGCAACACGCTGCACACCCTGGCATGCGCATACTGCACGTAATACACCGGATTTTCGTTGCTTCTGGAGGTGGCCAGCTTCAAATCGAAATCCATATGTTGCTCGGATTTGCGCATCACATAAAAGAAACGGCAAGCATCTCTACCGACTTCGTTACGCAGCTGTCTTAAGGTTACAAACTCCCCGGAGCGAGTCGACATTTGTACTTTTTCGTCGCCGCGATACAGGATCGCAAATTGCACCAACAATACCTTCAACTTGGATTCGTCGGCGCCTAAGGCCTGCATCGCCGCTTTTACGCGCGGAATATAGCCGTGGTGGTCGGCACCCCAGATATTGACGATCTGATCGAAACCGCGATCCAGTTTGTGCATGTGGTAGGCGATATCGGACGCAAAATAGGTGGTCTGACCGTTATCACGCACCACGACTCGGTCTTTTTCGTCGCCCAGGCGGCTGGAGGCAAACCAGGTAGCCCCTTCCTGCTGGTAAAGATAGCCGGCCGCATCCAAACGCTGCAAAGCTTGCTCAACGGAATGATCATCCATCAGCGAACGCTCGGAAAACCACTGTTGATAGCTGACGCCGAATTCCGCCAAATCATCTTTAATATCATCCAGAATTTCGTCCAGACCGGCTTGAAATACCTCTTTGTAGGCCGCACCGAGCAGGGTTTTCGCTCTGTCGATCAACGCGTCGATATGTTTTTCCTTGTCGCCGCCCTGCGGCTCATCGGCAGGTAAATCCGCCATCACTTGCGCGGCGGCCCGGCGGTATGTATCGCCGGCTTTTTTATGCAGATTCGCGGAAATGTCTCGGACATATTCGCCGCGATAACCGTTGCTTGGAAACGGTAGAACCTCGTCGCAGGCTTCCAGATAACGCAACCAGACGCTGGTAGCGAGAATGTCCATCTGCCGGCCGGCATCGTTGACGTAGTATTCGCGCTCGACCTGAAAGCCGGCGGCAGCCAGCAAATCCGCTACCGCCGAACCATAAGCAGCGCCGCGACCGTGGCCGACATGTAAAGGCCCTGTAGGATTGGCGGAAACGAATTCGACTTGCACCCGCTTTCCTGCACCGATCTGACTTAAACCGAACTCAGCTCCGGCATCGAGTACCTGTTTGACAATCTGAAACTGGCTGTCGGGATTGATGAAGAAATTGATAAATCCGGGGCCGGCGATATCAACCTTGCTGATCAGCGCATCGCTGAGCAGAGCAGCGACGATTTTTTCGGCCAGTTGTCTAGGATTAAGTTTGGCCGGCTTAGCCAGCAACATTGCCAGATTGGTGGCGAAATCGCCATGCTGCGCATCGCGCGTGCGCTCTAAATTGATTTGCGCAATAAAATCGTTTTCGAGAATACCTTGAGTTTTAAGGGCTGTAACGGCTTGTTGTAAAAGGGCTTCCAGCTTTTGTTTCATCGCGTTGAAAAATGGGGATTTATCGGAAAATAGCCGCCATTATCCATTAAAAACAAATTATTGGCTAGGACGCTCGCCGAACAGCGCAGTGCCTATCCGCACCAGCGTTGAGCCTTCGGCGACCGCCGCTTGCAAATCACCGCTCATCCCAAACGAAAAGGTATCAAGATCGTTACGCTCAAGTTGCCGTACCGCTTGATAAAGTCGCCGATAAGGCAAGCATTGCGCCTGATAATCCTGCTGCGGCTCCGGAATCGCCATCACGCCGCGCAAACACAAATTCGGCAATTTGCTAACTTGCTCGATCAGCGCCGGCAAATCAGCCAACTCAATGCCGGACTTGCTGGCTTCGTCGCTAATGTTGACTTGCAAACAAACATTCAGAGGCGGCAAATAGTCGGGGCGTTGCTCGCTGAGGCGCTCGGCAATTTTCAAGCGATCAACACTGTGTACCCAGGCAAATTGCTGAGCGATAGGCTTGGTTTTATTGGACTGAATCGGTCCGATGAAATGCCAGCTGATATTGAACGCCGCTAATTCCTGCTGTTTTTTTAGCGCTTCCTGCAAATAGTTTTCGCCGAAATGGCGCTGACCTAAACGGTAGGCTTCGGCAATATCGGCAGCAGGCTTGGTCTTACTGACGGCCAGTAGTCGCACACTGCCCAGCGGCCGTTGCGAATCGATTTCGGCCTGGCGGAGTTGCTTGCGTACCTTGGCGAAACGCTGGGCGATACTATTCACGATCCTCAGCCGCCGATTCTTTTTTGACAAATAAGCGCGAAAACAGCAATCCGGATTCAAACAACAACCACATCGGCACTGCCAACAGCGTTTGCGACAAGGCGTCGGGCGGCGTCAAAAACATCGCGATGACGAACACCCCGACGATGACATACGGCCTTTTTTCGGACAGTGTTTCCGGCGTAATAATCCCGGTCCAGACCAATACAATAGTGAAAATCGGAATTTCGAACGATAACCCGAAGGCAAAAAACATCGCCAACACAAAATCCAGATAAGTGGCTATATCGGTCATCACCGCCACGCCGGCAGGCGCCGCCGAAGTGAGATAGCCGAACACCAGCGGGAATACCAGAAAATAGGCGAAGGCTGCGCCACTGTAAAACAATAACGTGCTAGCCAATAGCAACGGCGCCACCATCAGCTTTTCATGACGGTATAAGCCAGGCGCCACAAAGCCCCAGAACTGGTAAAGAATGAAGGGAATGGAAACGAACACCGCTACTACGAATGCGAGTTTGAACGGGGTGAAAAACGGCGATGCGACATCGATGGCGATCATCGTGCTGTTTTTCGGCATATGCTGCAACAGCGGCTCCGCCAGATAGGCGTAAATCTCGTTCGCGTAGCTTGCGGTACCGACAAACACCAGTAACACGCATAGCACCACCTTTAACAGGCGGTCGCGCAGTTCGACTAAATGGCTAAAAAAAGACTGCTCGTTATCCAGCGGTGCTTGGCTTGTCATCGTCCTGATTGATCTCGGTCGCTGCCTGAGCATTGAAGTTAATATCGTCAAGGGCCGACTGAGTATCCTGCACCACTTTCTGCAATTCGCCGGCTATGGACTGTTGCTGGATTAACTGGCGCATTTCCTCAGCATGCAATTCCTGTTTAATTTCCGCCTTCGCGGTGGCCAGTACAGTACGGGCTTTTCCTACCCAAAATCCAGCTAAGCGGGCTGCTTTCGGCAATTTTTCCGGGCCAAGCACTAATAGCGCCACTAAGCCAACCATCAACAACTCTGAAAAGCCGACATCGAACATAGCGCAGACTAAGCCCGATCTTTTTCTTTATTAGCGACTTCGCCTTCCAAAGGCTCCTCTTCCTTACGTGCAATCGTTTTATCTTCGCTGCCTTCCTTAACAGCTGAGCGAAATCCTCTAATCGCCTCGCCGAGATCGGAGCCGATATTTTTCAGGCGCTTGGTGCCAAACACCAAGACCACGATAACTAACACTACTAATAGATGAGGGATACTTAAACCCATTTTTTACTCCTAAATTTAACCATCAGGAAATGTCGCGTTGCGCTTTTTCCTGCAAACCGGACAATCCGAAGCGCCTTTGCAACTCATTGATCACATGTTCCGGTCCGAGTTCCTGATGCGCCAACATAACCATGCAGTGAAACCAAAGATCGGCGGTTTCATAGACTATTTTATCCTTGTCGCCGTCTTTGGCGGCAATCACCGTTTCAGTGGCCTCTTCGCCGATTTTTTTCAAAATATGATCCAAGCCCTTGGCGTATAAACTGGCCACGTAGGACTGATCGGCGGTTTGCAGCTTACGCTGCTCGAGAACCAGGGCCAATTGCTGTAAAACTTCGCTCATTAGTTTTTGTGTGGATTGGGAACTGCAAAATCATAGCACGTTGCCGAAACAGCCCAAAAAAATCTATCGGCAAAAAAAAGCCTCCCTATGCTTGCGCAGAGGAAGGCAAAAAAACCAGCGGAGTGCTTAGAAGGAGGTTCCGCTCGTTATTACAACACCAGGAGGTAGTTACAAATTCTTGGATCAGCTATTCAGCTGCGCCTTGGTCGACATATTGCTAAACATGGACGTGGCAGCGAACAACACAGTGGAGATTACGAACAAACCTGAAATAAAGTTCCAAATACCGGCAATAAAGAGGGTGCCGATTAAGATGTCTTTTTTAAATTCGCTCATTGTGCTCAAATTCTCTGTTTTTAAATCTTGTGCTTGACAAGACTTCATGCGTTTGCTTTTCAGTTGCAGCGCACTATACAGGATAGAAAAAAGTTTACAATTAGGCTTTTACTAAATAAATTGTATACAATTTCGAAACAATAAAAATGTCAACGCTTTTTGGTGAATTTTTTACTTTCCAGGAGATACCATGGACAAACTAACCAGCATGAATGTCTTTGTCCGCGTCGCCAAAGCCGGCAGCTTTGCCGGAGCCGCCAAAGATCTCGATATTTCCAGGGCCATGGCTACCAAACACATCATGCAATTGGAAAGCGAACTGAACACACGCTTGTTCAATCGCACAACCCGCAGCTTAAGCCTAACCGAGGCTGGCGAAGCCTACCTGGAACGCTGTCAGCAAGTTCTACTAGACGTGGCGGAGATGGAATCGGCGATCACGCATCTGCAAACGGAGCCGCGCGGCACCCTGAAAATTCTGGCGCCGCCGGTCATCGGCGCCAGCCATATTTCGCCGGGCTTGACCGAATACTTAAAAAACTACCCGGATCTCTCAGTAGAGATGGTGTTGAAAGGCGGACAAGTCGATTTAATCGATGAAGGTGTCGACTTGGCTATTTATCTAGGCCAGTTGAACGATACCAGCTTGGTGGCCCGAAAGTTGGCCAGCTCATCACTGGTCGTGTGCGCCTCCCCGGAATATCTCAAGGCGCATGGCACTCCGCAAGACCCGGAAGACCTGGAAGATCACAGCTGCCTGATCAATTGGGCTATCCCACCGCGTAACAAATGGCGCTTCAAGGGCATACTCGGGGAACGCACCGTCACCGTCACGGGTAGAATGCAGGCCAATATGGCCGATCCGATCCGCAACGCCGCGGTGAACGGCTTGGGCCTGATCATGTTGCCGCGTTACATCGTCGGCCGTGACATCGAGCAAGGCCGGCTGCAAGTGGTCATGGAGCAGTACGGTATCTCGCCGCTGGAAATTTATGCGGTGTACCCACACCGCAAATATTTGTCGGCCAAAGTCCGGTCGTTTTTGGAGTTTATTCAAGCTTGGCTACCGCATCGGATCGGCATGAATCCATGAGCGATCTGCAAGACAAGTGGGATGCTGCGTATCGAAACACTTCCACTCCGGTATCGCCTGCCGAGGTGCTAAGTCAGCATCAATACCTGCTACCCAAGCACGGCAACGCGCTGGATTTGGCCTGCGGCCAGGGCGGCAATGCCATACTCTTGGCCGAGTCCGGGCTTGATGCGGATGCTTGGGATATTTCTTCGGTCGCTTTACAACTATTGCAACAAGAGGCTGCCGAAAAAGGCCTTTCCATCACCACTCGGCAATGCAATATCAGCGCCGAAACACTTACAACGCAGACTTACGATGTGATTGTCATCTGTCGTTTTCTTGACCGAACCCTGTGTAATGCGATAATGGCAGCCTTGAAACCGGGCGGCCTGCTGTTTTATCAAACATTTACCCGCAACAAACTTGACCAACAAGGCCCCAGCAATCCCGAGTATTTACTGGCAAACAACGAGTTATTGCGGCTATTCAGCCCCTTAAGCGTGATTTTTTACCAGGAATACGCAAAACTCGGCGATGTGCGATTCGGCAACAGAAACGAAGCCTGTTTTATCGGGCAAAAATGAAGCGGTAAATTAATGATAGAAAATCTCGACCCCAAACAATCCTGGGCTGTATTACAAGCCAATTCGGCAGCGGTACTGATCGATGTCAGGACAGCCATCGAACACAGCTTTGTCGGCCACCCGCCGCAAGCGATTCATGTGGCCTGGAAAGAATTTCCCGGCATGCAATTAAACACGGGTTTCATAGACCAAGTGCAACAGCATGCCCCGGATAAAACCGCGCCGATTCTGCTGTTGTGCCGCAGCGGACAACGTTCTGTAGACGCTGCCAAAGCCCTGGAAGCGGCGGGCTACGAACATCTGATCAACATTCTGGAAGGCTTCGAAGGCCCGCTGGATGAAAACAAGCACCGCGGCAATACTGGCGGCTGGCGTTTTCACGGCTTGCCTTGGCAACAAAGTTAATCCCTCAGCCAATCGGTCCGCGCCAGCGCGGAAACCAAAACTAAATCCCGCTGGGCGGCTTATCCGTTCGGCCTATCTGTTCCTTAAAAATCATCTAGTAAATTATTGTGATAGAAAAACTCAGAAACATCGCGATCATCGCCCACGTCGACCACGGCAAAACCACGTTAGTTGACCAACTTTTACAGCAATCCGGCACCTTCGACGCGCACACTAAAGTCGACGAACGGGTGATGGACTCCAACGCGCTGGAAAAAGAACGCGGCATTACCATCTTGGCAAAAAACACCGCGATTGACTGGAACGGCTATCACATCAACATCGTCGACACCCCAGGCCACGCGGACTTCGGTGGCGAAGTCGAACGGGTTTTATCGATGGTGGATTCGGTTTTACTGTTGGTCGACGCCGTCGACGGCCCAATGCCGCAAACCCGCTTCGTCACCAAAAAAGCGTTTGCCCTGGGTTTAAAACCCATCGTCGTGATTAACAAAGTGGATCGCCCAGGCGCCCGTCCGGATTGGGTGGTCGATCAAACCTTTGATTTGTTTGATAACTTAGGCGCAACCGATGAGCAGTTGGATTTTCCTATTGTGTATGCCTCGGCGTTAAATGGTTTTGCCGGTTTGGAAGCCGACGTATCGGGCGGCGATATGACACCGCTGTTTCAAACCATCGTTGATAAAGTAGCGCCGCCGCCGGTTGAGGTCGATGCACCTTTCCAAATGCAGGTCATCAGCCTGGATTACAACTCTTATGTCGGCGTTATCGGCATCGGTCGCATTCAACACGGCAAAGTGACGCGCAATATGCCGTTGACCATCGTGGACAACGAAGGGAAAAATCGTAGCGGTCGGATGTTGAAACTGTATGGTTTCCATGGCTTGGAACGCGTTGAAGTGGAAAGTGCGCAAGCGGGCGACATCATTGCTTTCTGCGGTATTGAAAACCTGAAAATCTCGGAAACCTTATGCGACCCTAACAATGTGGTTGCATTGCCGCCGCTATCTGTCGATGAGCCAACCGTGAGCATGACCTTTCAGGTTAATAACTCACCGTTTGCCGGCAGAGAAGGTAAGTTCATTACTACCCGCCAAATCTATGACCGCTTACAAAAAGAGTTACAACACAATGTCGCGCTGCGCGTTGAAACTACCGATGACCCTGACAAATTTAAAGTGTCCGGACGTGGCGAATTGCATTTATCGGTGTTGATCGAAAACATGCGCCGCGAAGGCTTTGAGTTAGGCGTATCGCGTCCACAAGTGATCATTCGCGAAATTGATGGCGTGAAATCAGAACCGTTTGAAAACGTCACGATTGAAGTGGAAGAGCAACACCAAGGCACCATCATGGAAAAATTGGGCGAACGGAAAGGCGACCTGAAAGACATGGTACCCGATGGCAAAGGCCGCATCCGCTTGGAATATGTGGTGCCTTCTAGGGGCTTATTGGGTTTCCAAACCGAGTTCTTGACCGCAACCTCCGGCTCCGGATTGTTCTATCACGTCTTCGACCATTACGGCCCCGTGAAAGAAGGCGCGGTTGGTAGTCGCGTGCGTGGCGTGTTGATTTCCATGGCTAAAGGTAAAGCGGTCGATTATTCGCTGTATCCGCTGCAAGCTCGCGGCGAGTTGTTAGTGGTTAACGGTGATGAAATCTACGAAGGCCAATTAGTCGGCATCCATTCTCGCAGCAGCGATTTAGTGGTTAATCCAACCAAACCAAAACCTTTAACCAATATTCGTGCCGCGGGTACCGACGACAGCTTGACCTGCGCCAAAATTCAAAAAATGACGCTGGAACAAGCTTTGGAGTTTATCAGCGATGATGAACTGGTCGAAGTGACGCCTAAATCAATTCGTCTGCGTAAAATCTTATTGACTGAAAACGAACGCAAACGCGCACCGAAATAGTCAAACTAAAAAACCGTTCTCGTCATTGCCGAGAACGGTTTCTTCAAGCCAAGCCGTTAAATACGGTTCTACTGCAATACAAACTTAACACCTATCACCAGCAGCAAGGTTGCCAACACCGGGCGCAGAAAATATTCCGGAATCTTGGCGCTCAAATGACTGCCGATCCAAATCCCCGGCACCGACCCCAGCAACAAGCTGATCAACAAATCCAGATCGAAATTACCCAGACTCAAATGCCCCAAACCGGCCACGGCGGTCAAAGGAATCGCATGCGCCAAATCGGTACCGACAATTTTCAATGTGGTCATTCTTGGATACAGAAATAACAAAGCCACAGTCCCTAAAGCCCCGGCACCCACCGAGGATAATGTGACTAACACTCCCAGCACCGCACCGGTAAACACCGTAGCAACTTTTTCCCAGCGCGGCGAAAAACGGCCACTGTTTTCCTGATTACTATGCTCGTCATCGATTGCCGCAGTCTTGGCCGCTTTGCGCAACAGAATACTGCGCACCAACAAGGCCAGAGCCGTCAGTAACAACGCCACGCCCAAGGTAAAGGTAATGGCGCCGGTCACTTCCTTGCCAACCTCCATCAGATTTTTCAGTACATACAAGGTTATACCGGCGAAAGGCAAACTACCCAGCGCCAACCAGCCGACAATTTTCCAATCCACCGAACCGTGCTTACCGTGATGAACAAACACCCCGGCGGTTTTCGTAATCGACGCATAGAGTAAATCGGTGCCTACTGCAACTGCGGGTTTAAAGCCAAACAAAAAGACCAGAAGCGGCGTCATCAACGAACCACCGCCGACACCGGTAACGCCCACCAGCATACCCACGACAAATCCGGAAGCCGTATACATTAAATTCATAGACAATCACCTCAAACTTCATAATATTCGATAAGTGATCTCATTATGCCAGCGCAATCGCCCAGCTTATTAATGATTAAATTGCATATGTATATTTAATTTTCAGATATTGGCACGCGTAGACGCCACAACACAAGCTGCACAAGTAAATCAGCCTATTGATCGATGGATGCATGGTTTGATTTAACTATCTTTCAACGTTGCTAGATATGCCAGACACAAAAAAGCCGCGATTTACGCGGCCTGCAACGGGTTGCTGGATTGTCTGGAGCAGCCAGAACATTATTCAATGTTCTGTATTTGCTCACGCATCTGCTCGATCAATACTTTCAGATCGATGGAAATTTGCGTCATTTCCCGGTCGGCGGACTTGGAGCCCAGGGTGTTGGCTTCGCGGTTCATTTCCTGCATTAAAAAGTCCAGACGACGTCCGGTGGGTTCCGGTTGTTTCAAGGTGCGTAACACTTCAGCGACGTGGGTTTCCAAGCGATCCAGTTCTTCGGCCACATCAAGTTTTTGCGCCAGCAACACCAACTCCTGCTCCAAACGATCAAAATTAGGTTCGGCGACCATCTCCAGCACCCGGCTGGTTAACTTACTACGCAAGTTATGCAACACATCCGGCATGCGTTTGTGGGCCGCTTCGACCAGCAAATTGATTTTATGACAGCGGTCTTCCAATAATTGCGCCAGTTGCGCTCCTTCACGGGCGCGGGTTTCCAGCATTTTATCCAGCGTTAAGTCCAGCAACTGGACAATTTTTTCGCGTAGCGCCTCCTTGTCGGTTTCGGTTTCTTGCTGCACCCCCGGAAACGCGAGCACCTCTAATGCGGAAAACGGCTGAGGATTGCTCATCAACGCTTCGATACCGGCAGTAGCCGTCAGCAATTTTTCGACTATTTCCCGATTGATATTGAAACTGTTATCGCTGGCTTGTTTTTTGTAACTCAAGGCACATTCGATTTTGCCTCGCTTCAGTTTGTCGGCAATCAGGCGTCGGGCGTCGGCTTCGACAAAGCGCAGCCGCTCAGGCAACTTGACACTAAGATCGCTGTAACGATGGTTAACCGAACGTAACTCGCAAAGGATGGTCAGATTGTCGGCGCTTATTTCGCCGTCCGCGAAAGCGGTCATGCTTCTTATCATTTTTCACCTATAATCGTTACGCTTAACCCGCCCAGCTTTGCACATGGCCGAATACTACGATCCAGAAACTTATCCCAAGGAATGGAATTACCTTCAATCGGGAACCATTATAGATCAGTACATGATCGAGCGGGAATTGGCGCACGGCGGCTTTAGTTCTGTATATCTGGCCAGACAGCTGGCCGATCAGATTCAGGTGGCGATTAAGGAATATCTACCCCGCAAGTTGGCGCACCGCACCTGGAATAATCTGGTGGTCCCCAACAACGAAGAGGCCAAGGTTTTGTTCATGCGCGGCCGCTCTCTATTTTTTGAAGAAGCCAAAGTGTTGGCGATGCTGAAGCACCATAACATCGTCGATGTCATCAATTTCTTCCAAGCCAACGACACAGTTTACATGGTGATGACTTACGACTACGGCATCACCCTGGACAAAATCCTGCACAAACGCAGCCTGCCGATTAACGAAGCCTTCCTGCTGACCGTATTCAAGCTGTTGTTGACCGGCGTTGAAGCGGTGCATCAAAAAGGCTTGGTGCATCTGGACATCAAGCCCGCCAATATTCTGATCCGCAGCGAAAACGACCCCTTGCTACTGGATTTCGGCGCCATCCGCAAAATCACCCTGGACCCGCAACGCAATCGCGCCAAAGTGCTGACCAACGGTTATTCGCCCATCGAGCAATACGACAGTAACGGCAATCTCGGTCCGTGGTCGGACATTTATGCGGTAGGTGCCAGCATGCGCGCCTGTCTGGATTATAAAATTCCGCCACCCTCGCCGGACCGCATCAAACAGGACGATTTGCCGCCCGCCGTAAAGGCGCACAAACGGCACTTTCCTGAGTATTTACTCAAAGCCATCGATTGGGCCATGGCGGTATTTCCGGAGAATAGACCGCAAAGTGTCGCGGAGTTGCAGCAAGCCCTAAGTGCCGGCAATAGTTAAAAATCCGCCCGGTAAAGCCAGTATAATGCCGGCAATTTATATACCAACGAGATGAATATGAGACCAAGCGGACGCAATCCCGATCAATTACGAGAGATACGCTTTACCTGTAATTACACCAAACACGCCGAAGGTTCGGTGTTAGTAGAGTTTGGGGACACCCGGGTTTTATGCACCGCCAGCGTCGATAACAGCGTCCCACGGTTTTTAAAAGGTAAAGGCGAAGGTTGGGTCACGGCCGAATACGGCATGCTGCCGCGTTCTACTCATAGCCGGATGGACCGTGAAGCCGGCCGGGGCAAACAAGGCGGCCGCACTCTGGAAATCCAACGCTTGATTGGTCGCTCTTTGCGTGCTGCCATCGATTTGAAAGCCTTGGGCGAAAACACCATCACCATCGATTGTGACGTGATTCAAGCTGACGGCGGCACCCGCACCGCGTCTATCACCGGCGGCTTTGTGGCACTGTCAATTGCCATCGAGCATTTGTTGAAAACCCACAAAATCAAGAAAAACCCGCTGCATGGTCAAGTCGCTTCGGTATCGGTGGGGATTTATAACGGCGTACCGGTACTGGATCTGGATTACGCCGAAGATCATCAAGCCGAAACCGACATGAACGTGGTGATGAATGAAGCCGGCCACTTCATAGAAGTGCAAGGCACAGCCGAAGGCCATGCGTTCAGAAAAGACGAATTGAACGCGATGCTGGAACTGGCCGAATTCGGCATCAATCAATTGTTGGAAAAACAACAGGCCGCGTTGCGAGACGCCAAAAAGCCGGCCCCGCTCAGAGTCGTACTGTAAGCTGGAATGAGCTCGATAGTTTTAGCCAGCGGCAATCCCGGCAAAATCCGCGAGATTCAAGCCATCCTGCAAAACGATAAAATCCTGCCGCAATCGCAATTTAATGTGGTTGAGCCGGAGGAAACTGGCGCGACTTTTATCGAAAACGCCATCATTAAGGCCCGCAACGCCGCCGCACATTGCAACTTGCCGGCCATTGCCGACGACTCCGGCTTGGCAGTCGATGCACTGGGCGGTGCGCCGGGCGTGATCTCGGCACGCTATGCCGGCGTCGGCGCTTCGGACCAAGCCAATCTGGACAAATTGCTGGCAGACATGCGCGAGGTGCCGGAGGAACAACGCTCGGCGCGCTTCATTTGCGTGATGGTCTATCTGCGCCACGCCTTGGACCCGACGCCCATCGTCGCCCAAGGCGTTTGGGAAGGCCGGATTCTAGGGCAAGCGGTCGGCGAGAACGGCTTTGGTTACGATCCGGTATTTTGGGTGGAACAATATCAATGCTCTTCAGCGCAACTGGCGCCGGAGCTAAAAAATGCCCTCAGCCACAGAGGTCAAGCCTTGCGAGCGCTTAGCCAGCAACTCGCCGGCTTGTGAACAAGCTGCACGGGATCGCCGGACAGTTTGCCGGCGGGCATGACGTTGGCAACATCAGCCAGCTCGGCAACGGCTTAATCAACGACACTTTCCTGGTGAATGCCGGAGACGCCCAATTTGTGTTGCAAGGCATTAATAGCCAGGTGTTTCCACAGCCGGAACAGGTTGTCGCCAATTTGCAGCAGCTGAACCGCCATATCGCGCAGCAAGACCCGGCTAACATACAGCTTCGGATTCCGGCGCTACTGCCAGCCAACGATGGAGAAGCGTTTTACCGTGATGACGACGGCCAAATTTGGCGGGCTTTAGAGCTGATCAGTCCGGCCGAGAGCCGCGAGCAACTCAGCAATCAGGCGGAAGCCAGCCAAGTCGGCTTTGCGCTGGCGCATTTTCACCGCCTCTGCGGCACGCTAGCGCCGGAATTGCTGCATGACACGCTACCCGGCTTCCACATCGCCCCCGCTTATTATCAAAATTATTTGGCTATTCTGGACCGACCACTGCCGGTCGCGATGGATGCCGAGTTTCGGCAATGCCAAGAGTTTATCGAGGGCTTTCGAGACCGAATCGCAGTGCTGGAACGAGCCAAACAGCGCAGCGAATTACGGGAGCGCGTGATACACGGCGATCCGAAATTGAACAACTTTTTATTCGAGCCGGGCAGCGACCGGATTGTCAGCCTAATCGATCTGGATACCGTCAAACCGGGCTTGGTGCATTACGACATCGGCGACTGCCTGCGCTCCTGTTGTCATATTCGGCCCAGCAATCAATTCGACATCGCCCGCTGCAAAACCATTTTGACCAGCTATTTGGCCGAGGCCGGGCAGTTTTTCGAACAGGCCGATTACGACTATCTGTATGCGGCCATCGAGCTGATTCCGTTCGAGCTCGGGTTGCGCTTTTTTAGCGATTATCTGCAAAGCAACCGCTACTTTAAAGTCAAGCAGCCGCGAGAAAATCTACAACGCGCTATCGAGCAATTTGCCTTATGCGAGAGCATCGCGCAGCAAGAAACCGAATTGATGTACGTCATCGCCAACATCGCTTAAAACCTCAGCAATATTATTTAAGAAAACTTAAATCAAATGCGTATCGGCTGATGCAGGAAAAGCCTCCGCCGCGGCCTCGGCGCTGGGTAACTCCAGCCAAAATTGACTACCGACACCCGGCTCGCTGTTAAAGCCAATGCTGCCGTCCATGGCTTCCAGCAAATATCGGCAAATCACCAGACCGATACCGGTGCCTTCGATATGAGTAGTTTCCGCACCCAAACGCTGGAACGGTTGAAACAGCTCGGATTGCAAATTTTCTTGGATACCCAAGCCCGTGTCCTCGACGCATATCCGCACTTTGCCGTCTGTTTTTTGGCATAAAATCGTCACTCGGCCGTTTTCACGATTGTACTTAACGGCATTGGACACCAAGTTTTGGATGATTTGTCGCAGCCGGCACGCGTCGGCCCTTACCGAGAGCTGGGCACCATCCACAATCAGCAACTCGATATGCCGCTGCGCGGCCAACCCTTTAAAATATGTCATGACATCGTCCAGGACACCTTGTAAGCGCACTGGCTCGATGAACAGCTCCAAGTTACCCGACTCGATACGCGCCAAATCCAGCACATCGTCCACCAGCGTCAATAATTGCCGACCGGCCTTCAAGATATACGCCACCGGCTCTTGCTGTAGCGCCAGCAAAGGTTCTGGTTCGCCAATATTTAGCCGCTCCGCAAAGCCGATGATCACATTCAACGGGGTACGCAATTCGTGACTCATACTGTTCAGAAACATCGATTTCGCCGAATTGGCGCTTTCGGCGGCCATTTTGGCTTCCAGTAATGCGTTCTCCATCCGCTTGCGTTCGCTGATGTCATGCAATACACAGTGACATTGCACGAACTGGCCATCGACGTCCAACTGAATACCCCATTCCAACAAGGCGATGAGCGTGCCGCCGTCGTGATGCCGCAAGTGTAACTCCTGCCCCGTGGGTAATGATCCCATCTGTTGTAAATCGATAAAATGATCGATAAAGTCGATAGGATAATTCGGGTCGCTGAGTTCGTTAAAATGCCTATCCAATAAATCCTCGTAGCGGTAGCCGAGCATTTGGCAGAGCTTATCGTTGGTATCCAGAATATAACCGCTAATATCCAAAGCCAAATAAGCGACCGGCGAATTTTCCACCAATTGCCGGAAGCGACTTTCGCTGGCCTGTAGCGTTTGTTCGGCTTCCTTACGTTCGGTAACATCGAAAAAAGTGGCTAAAAATCCGTCGTCAAGGGTGATGCCGGAAACGACCATCGTGCGAATTTTGCCGCGCTTGTCAGTTATCCGATATTCCAAGCCCTGAATGTCGCTGCCATTTTCCTGGGCATCGCGTAAGGCATCCTCCCAAATAGCCATAGCCTGTTGCCGATACAGCGGTTCCGGAAAAGCCAATGGCCACCAATCGTCGAGGGTAACCACTTCCGCATTGGTGTAACCAAAAGTTTGGATGAAACGGCTATTGAGCTCGACGATACGCCCATGCCGATTCACCACACCCAACGGCATGGGTAGCCGTTCGAACAAACGCTGGAACAAAGCCTTGTTTTCTTCCAGCTCGGCTTCGTTGGCTTTTTGCCGGGAAATGTCGGTAAAAAAACCGTGCCAGAGGGTCGCGCCGTTTTCAACGCGTTCCGGTGTGGCGTGGCAGCTTATCCACCGACTACCGTGTTCGGGATGCAGCACGCGAAACTCAGCCCTGAACACCTCGCATTGGCGCGCCGATTTGGCAATCAGATGTTTGATGGCCGGCAAATCGTCACTATGCGTAATGGCAAATAACGGCTCGGCATCGTCCACCACCTGATCCGGCGCCACCCCCAGCAAATCGAGGAGTTTACTGCTGGCATAAGGCAAACAAGAACTACCGTCGGCGCGCAGCAAATATTGGTATATCACTCCAGGTACATTGGCGGTAATCTTTTGCAGATAATCGGCGTTAGCGCGGGCCTGTTCTTCGTTGTTTCGCAACCTCTCAAGCATTCGCCAGCTCAAAAAAGCAATAATGCTATTGAAGGCGAAAAGATTCCAAATAACGTTCAGCCAGGGCAGCGGATGATAGGCATACACTTGGTAATCGACATCGAATTTGACCCAATGCTGAGTAGCCACAAAACCGAGCAAAGCCATACTCAGAATATTGATAACCATCAGCCAGCCGGCAAGCGGAAAATCGAATAGAAACACGCACAATAAAGTGTACAGCGGCGCGAATAGTTTACTGCCGGCAATCAGACCGAATTGCAACAGTCCACCGTAGGTAACCACCCAGAATATAACCATCAACGAAATTGCCCGGGCGATGTAGGAAATCCGTTTGCGGCCTAACCATAGCAACCAAAGCGCTATCAAAATCAAGATCTGGACGGTCATGACCGGTTGCCAGCCCATGAACATTGCTCGCGATAAGGATATTCCCAAACTTGGAATACCTAATGTTGCAGCGACCAACAGGATTGCATTCAGCAAATGGTTACGTAAGCCGACTATATCCTCATACTTGGTTTTCATAAACGGTATTCTATTACCCGGCTATCCTCCTCACGAGAAGCGATAAAATCTTGTTTGCCAATGAGTTCGCGCATATTCACCACCTCAATCATCTTCGTCATTTTAAGAAGTTTAGCAGTTACTAAAACCCAGCGACGCCAAAGCCAAGCAACAATTCGGCGCTTAGGTAATCGAAGATTCGGCGACTGAAAAAGGAGCTCCGCTGCTTTGCGAAGAGGAACGACAAGGGCAACAACAGGAAAAGATTAATCTGGGCTATCACCTTCCGGCAAAACCCTGGCTGTTGCGTTAAGAAATTATTGTTGCTATTGGACTTATCGAGAGGTCGCCGGCCGGCTAAATTCCGCCTACCAATCGCTGCGAAGCAGCAAAGGATTGAAATGCGATGAAAAGTGTTCCGCCAAGGAGCTTGTGGCAGACACTCAGGCTTCGCCTACCGAATAGTGTACTGTCTCATTCCTCCCCGGCTTGCTCCGTGTTCCAGAACAAGCCGAAGATGACCGCCAGGCAACGCTCGCTGCCTGGCCCGACAAAGAGACTTAATGTCCGGAAGAGGATGTCGGACAGGAAACGCTAAAGCCCTGAATTTCTACCGCGACATTACGATCCGCCGCAGCCTGCAAGAAATCGGCTATGGTTTCCATAATATCCAGATCGATAAATTGCGCTTTGGTACCGTCGATCAACAACTCGCTGTCATCGGGTACTTCATCCAGATATTTACGCAGCAAAGCCTTGTTCAAAAACGAAACGTCCTTATGCAAACGCAATAGATAATGCGGACCGTGCTGGGTCAAAGTGATTGCCGCATGGAAATTGGCTTTCAATACAAAGAAGAAACCGCAAGCCATCCCAATGGCAATACCCAGCAACAAGTCAGTGAATAAAATCGCCACAACGGTAATCGCAAACGGCGCGAACTGATTCCAGCCCTTGCGATAAAACTCCACGAACAATGCCGGCTTGGCTAGTTTGTAGCCGGTTTGCAGCAGAATCGCCGCCAAACAGGCCAATGGAATCATGTTCAAGTATTTCGCGAAAAACAGCACGCTGACCAACAGCAAGACACCGTGGAAGAACGACGCGATTCTGGTTTGGCCACCGGCATTGATATTGGCCGAACTACGCACGATCACGGCGGTAATCGGCAGGCCGCCCATCAATCCGCTGACCATATTGCCCAAGCCCTGAGCCTTTAATTCCCGATTGGTCGGTGCAACGCGTTTGTGCGGGTCCAGTTTATCGACCGCTTCTATACTCAGCAGCGTTTCCAGACTGGCGATAATCGCAATGGTCACCGCCACGCTGTAAATTTTCGGATTGCTGAAATAACTGAAATCCGGCAGACGCAATTGGTTGATAAAGTTGGCAGTACTGCCCAACTCGGGAAGCGATACCAAGTGCTTTTCGCCAATGATCATATCGGGCGCAAAATGCAGTGCCAGGGCGTTGAAACTGACACCCCAAATAACGGCCAGCAACGGACCGGGAATCAGCTTTAAAAGTTTGAATTGCTTGATAAATCCGGAGTCCCAGACGATCAAAATCAATAGTGCCACGGCGCTGACAATGGTAACGCCTGGGGTAAACGCTTCCAAGGCCTCCGACAATTCGAAGAAGCTCGATTCGGCGCTCTCTTGCATATAACTTTCATCGCCTTCGAAACTGGTATCGTAACCGGTGGCATGCGGCGTTTGCTTGATAATCAAAATCAAGCCAATCGCTGCCAGCATGCCTTTAATCACCGAAGCCGGAAAAAATGCGCCAATCACGCCGGCTTTCAAAAAGCCCAGCACTATTTGCAAGCCGCCGGCCAGCACTACGCTCAGCAAAAAACCGCCAAAACCACCCAAGGTTTCGATGGCCTCAAAGACAATAACCGTCAATCCGGCAGCCGGTCCCGAAACGCTTAATTGCGAGCCGCTGGCCCAGGAAACCAGAATACCGCCAACCAAGCCGGCAATAATTCCAGAAAACAACGGCGCGCCGGACGCTAACGCAACCCCTAGGCATAACGGTAAAGCCACCAGAAAGACCACGATGCCGGCCGGTAAGTCCTGGTGCAGATGTTTCATGTAAGAATTCAATTGAGATGTCATTGGTTTACCCAGTCGTTACGAAAATCCGGATGCTAGTCGGCATAGCGGTAAATCGGATTGATTTGCGTGTTGTGGTCGAGTTTGATCAATTCGCTAATCAAGCCGTCGTTCAGACCGTATACCCAGCCATGAAGGGTGGGTTTGTGCCCATGTTTCCAGGCGGACTGAATGATCGAGGTATGAGCTAATCGGTAAACTTGCTCGACGATATTCAGCTCGATCAGACGATCGGTTTTTTTCTCCGGAGGAATAGACTCAAGCTCTTCCTGATGAAAACGGTATACATCTTTAATGTGCAGCAACCATTTATTGGTGATAACCAGATCGGACTTTTGCGGCTGCAAGGCCGCTTTCACGCCGCCGCAGCCGTAATGGCCGCAAACGATAACGTGCTTAACTTTTAAGACCGAGATGGCATATTGCACGACGCTCAGGCAATTGAAATCGGTGGTGATAACCTGATTGGCAATATTGCGATGTACAAAAATTTCGCCCGGCTTGGCATTGACGACTGTCTCCGCCGGCACCCGGCTATCCGAGCAGCCTATCCATAAAAAATCGGGCTTTTGCTCTTTGGCCAGCTGGATAAAAAACTCCGGGTCTTTTCTACTGATCTCTTCCGACCAAGCTTTGTTTTCGAGCAGTAATTTCGCGGGTGTAATCATAATGGGTGTCCTTATTTTTCATAACTATGCGTTCCAGAGCGTGTCCGGAACTGATTGTTCAAAAGAGTATGTCTTTACCGGCAATACTATATCGAATCGAAACTATATAGCAATTGCTTTGCGATCTAAATCTAGGCTAAAGCGAAAGTTATATCGAACCATCGCTCGGCACACCTAAAATTGCGGTTCTCTGCGTATGTTTCGATTCCGTTGTCATCTGCGGAACCGCCATGCTTAATCGCTGCGACCAGAACTGCAAACTGGTTTCTTGCCAGGACAACAGCCATTGCGGATAAAGGCCTATCATCAATACCAGCAGCACCGGCACGACCAACAAAACCAGCTCGCGGGGGCGCAGATCCTGGGCTCTGGCGACACTGTCGTGCACAACCGGACCGAAGAATGCCCGTCTGACAAAACCCAACAGATACGCCGCACCCAATACCGCGCCGAACAATGCCACCATCGCCAGTGCCGGATAAGCCTGCAAAGCGCCGAGAATCATCAGTAATTCCGCCGGGAAGCCATTGGTGCCGGGTACGCCGATGCTGGACAGCGCAAATACAAAAAATAAGACGGTCAGGCGCGGCATAGGTTTGGCCAAGCCGCCGAGATGAACCAGATCGGTACTACCCAAGCGTTGCTGGATCATACCGGCGAGCAGCATCAAGCTACCGGCGACGATGCCGAAATTCAGCAATTGCATCACCGCGCCTTGCAAACCTTGCAGATTAAAAGCGGCGATGCCGACAATGACCAGACCGACATGGCTGATGCTGGAATACGCCAGCAAGCGGCGCAGATTGGTTTGCTGCAACGCGATCAAGGCACCGTAAATCAGTGTCACCGCACCCAGTATGGCCAACAGCCAGCGATGCTCCAAGGCCGCTTGCGGCGCCAGCGGTATCGCAAAACGGATAATACCGTAAACACCCAGCTTCAAACCAACCAGCAAGGCGCTCAGGAACGCCGGCGCCTCAATGGCCGTAGTCGGCAGCCAGGTGTGAAACGGCAGCAACGGCGCTTTTACGGCAAACCCCAAAAAGAGTAACAGAAAGATCAGGCCCTGCGCTGACTCGGGTATCGGCGTATTGAGTAAAACCGGCAAACTGAAAGCCAAGTCCTGCGGAATTGCCCCCCCGGTATAGTGCGCGTGATTAATCGCCAGCAAAATGATCCCGAACAATATGGGCACACCGCCGAACAACATATACAAGGTATATTTCATCGCCGCGTACCGCCGTTCGGCACCGATGCCCCATAAGCCGATCAAAAAGAAAATCGGCGGCAAGGTCAGCTCCCAAAACAGGAAGAACAAGGCCAAATCCAACGCGGTAAACACGCCGATAGTCACGCTTTCCAGGGCCAGCATCAGCGCCAACTGAAAGCGGTTTAAATGCCGCACGCTATTCCAGCTTGCCAGCAGGGCCATCAGGGTCAGTAGGGCTGTCATTGGTAAAAACAATATCGAGATTCCGTCTACGCCGAGTTGATAATGGATATTAAGTCCGGGTATCCAGGGATAGTCTTCCAGTAACTGAAAATCGCCGCGTTCGGCATCGAAAACCCAAGCCGCGGCAATGGTAAACAGCAATTCCACCACAGCAACCAGCAATGCGCCGCGCTTGGCTAATTCTCTATCCTGGATAAACGCCAGCAACAGCGCTCCCAACAGCGGCCAGGCCAGACATAGGGACAGCAATGGAAAACTATCAGTCATGGTGCGGGCCGTTCATGTGGTGGCTGTGATGTTCCGGATAATGTTCGCCAATTTCCTTGGCTTCCTGATCGATAAATTTCAACCAGGGCGTGGTGTAAAAACCGGTGCCGATCAGCAGGCCGCAGATGGTCACGGCGATAATGCGCTCCTTAAACACCGGATGGTGAATGCTGCCGTAAGGCTCGACGAAGCGCTTGGGGTGGGCGATGAATAGCCGCTGAAACGCCCAAAGCAGAAACGCAGCACCCAGCACATTGCCCAGCAAAATCGCGATTGCAATATACCAGCCGTGTTCCTCGATGGTGCCTTCGATCAGCAAATGCGCCGCGTCGAAACCCGGCGTGCCGGGCATGACCATGGTGCTGAGCGCGGAAATCAAAAACAGCAAGGCAATTGTCGAATTGGTTTCGAACAAGCCGCCCAGGCGCGGCAGGAAGGAGGTTCGAGTGCGTTCGTAAATCAAACCGATACTGAACAACATACCGGCCGTCGCCAGACCATACGCTATCGACAATAGAATGCTGCCTTCCAACGCAAAATCGTTGAAGGAGAACACCCCAATCGCCAACATGCCGGTATGACTGATCACCGCAAACGCCAGCAATCGGCGCATATTGATCTGCATCAGCGCCAGCAAGGCACCGTAAAAAATGCCGATCAAGCCCAAATCGACGACAAAATGCACCCATTGCTCGGCAGCGCCCGGCACCAAAGGCAAGATGAAACGAATCAGGGCGTAAATGCCCAGTTTCAAGCCGGTCAAAAAAATCGCCGCGCTGGCGGCGGTGCCGTGTTCCGCCAGCAAAGGCAGCCAGGCATGGAACGGAAACAGCGGCATGCGGATGGCAAAGCCGAAAAACAGCAGGATAAATATCAGGGTTTCGTTGGGAATTGCCAGGTTGTGGTGCTTCAAGGTCAACCAATCGAAGCTTAAATCCATGCCGTTTTGCGCCAGTCCAAAGCTCAGCAAGATAAAACCGGCCAAGCTCATCGCCAAGCCGGACAGCCAGTATTGCAACACCGATTTAACTACATGATTGCGCTGTTTACCGGTGCCGGCAAATACCGTCAATAACACCACCGGCACCAGCTCCAGCAAACACCAGAACCAGAATTGCAGGGTATTTAGCGCGGCAAACGCGCCGATTAATATGCCTTGATAGGCCAGCAGGCAGGCAATGAACAAACGGTCTTGGCGATGCCGAGTGATCATGGTGTAGACCAGCGCCAGCAAACCTAAAATTGCCGTCAGAGGAATAAACAGAATATTGGTGCCGTCCACGCCTACCCGATAGTTCATCCCCAGCAATTGAAAATGTTCGGCAAGATGGATGCCGGGCGTTTCCGAATCGAATATCAGCAACAAATAAATGCCGAGCACCACGTTCAGCAGCGCGCCGCCGAAGGCCAGCCGCACACTGTAAATGGGCTTAGCGAACACCACCAACAACATGGTCAGCAGCGGTACCAGGGTCAACACCGTCAATAGCGGCACCGCCGCCACGACGTGCCAGAAAACAATAGGGGTATTCATCGGTATCCCAGCGCTACCATCAAGGTGATCAACACAAACAACGCCAGATAGCGCGGCTGTAACAATAGTTGCTCGAAACGGTTGGCAGCCTGACCCAAGCGCCGTCCGAATCGAATCGAATCACGGCCGATGCCGCGCAGAATAAAATGATATTCAAACCAGTTCAGCAGGGCTGCCGTCCACTGCGCCAGCTTACCGGCCAGACCGCTGCCTTGCGCGAAACTATCTTCCTGGCTATCCAGGTTGGCGCCCATTTTTTGTTCTTCCCATTGCGCCAAGGACGACACCGCCCTGATCGCCGGTGCCGGCGCGCCTAAGGCCTTATCGACTATGTGTTCGTCGATATAGCGCACGTCCTTGGCCAGCCGCAAAACCGGTTTGACCAACAGCCAATCCATGGCCGGCTCCAGCCAGCCGCGCTGCAAGGACGCGATAAACGCCCAACGGCAATTCGCCAGCGCCGGTGCCACCGGTTGGATCGGTTGACCGTGAGTGTTATGCAAGATGGAGGGTGCGGTTAGCAGCAAATAGCAACGCACCACCGCATGCGCGCACAGATGCCAGGCCGCCAAACTCCAAAAGCCCAGCCCGCATTCGACGAACATCAAGCCCAGTTGCGCGGAAGTGGCAAAAATCTGCGAACTTTTAATATCAGTCTGACTCAAGCCCACCCAATGGCTGTAAATCGCCGTCAATGCGCCAATCACGGTCAATAGCAGCATGGCCAACGGCGCCTGCACAAACAAAGGCTGCAATTGAATGATTAAAAACACGCCGGCATGGATCATGGCGCCGCCGTAAAAAATAGCGCTGGACGGCGTCGGTCCTTCCATCGCCCGCGCCAGCCAGGGTGTGAACGGGATCTGCGCGGATTTGGCAAATGCCGCCACGGCAAAACTCAAGGCCAACAAAGTGGCGTCGCCCGGTTCCAGGTCGGCCGCGCTGTTGTTGATCGTTTGCCAGTCGGCGTTTTCCAGCCAGGCCAAGGCCAGGCCAATGGCCAGAATAAAGCCGCCGTCGCCAATGCGATTGGTGACAAACACCCGCGTCGCGTTATGTGCGGCAATGGGGCGGTCGTAGGCATAGGCTATCAGCCAGTAAGAACAAACCCCGGCGATCTCCCAGGCAATAAAGGTAAACACCGCATTGCCGGACAACACCAACAGCAGCATCGCCGCCGCAAATAGATTCAGGATGAAAAAGAAGCGGTGGAAACCGGCCTCGCGGTGCAGGTAATTCACCGAGAAACGTATCGCCACCACCAGCAGCAAGGAAAACAAACTCGCCAAAACCAGATTGAAGCCGCCGGTGGCGAGTGTGTAGTCTACGGTCAGCGTGCCGCTGCGCAGCCAGATACCGTAAGACACAGAGTCGGGAAGCAGGCCGGATAAATCGGCTATCAATAAACCTAAGGCCGTCAGCACAGACAGGCCGATAGCCGTCAAAGCCAGCCGGGCGGTGGTTTTCTCGCCGGCCTCGCCGTCGATAATCCTGCAAAAATGCAGGCCACCTATCAGCAGCGCAGCCAATAACGGAAACAAGGGAATCAAGGTTGCGTAGGCTACCATACTCACGCAACTCCCATTAATTCGGGCTGCTTAATCAGCATTGGCGTCACCGGCTGGGTTTCCTCGCGGTAACAATCCGGGGAGTTGTCCCTTACCGCCAGCTCGATGTCGCCGGGCTGCCAACGCACAAAGCCGACGCCGCGCTGAAATACAAATATCTCACCGCTGTCAGGATCTTTGGCGCTGAGATGCACCCAGCCGCCGCCTATCAGTTCTCGCAGGCTTTCCTGCCGGCCATAAATTTGCTCCAGCACTGCGGTTTTGGCTTCGACGATGATTTGCAAGCGCATAGCCTCGTGAATCTCGATCATCTGCCGGGGCAAACCGGTGCGCAAATCGCTGCCGGCACCTTCCATCACCGCGCAAAAGCCGGTCAGATTGTGCGGCACTTTCGAACCGCAACCCAGCCGCTCGTTATTCACGGTGGAAAAATAATATTCCAGATTGATGCCGGCACCGACCGGGCCAACCGCCAACAAGATACCTTCCAGCACCATGCCTTCCGGGTCTTGACTAGGATCGTAGGAAATCAAAAACAAGCGGCGGTCGAAAAACGCACCTTGCGTCAACGAGCGTCTGCCGACCAGCGCGGCGGCATTGGTGGCGTGGCCCAACTCCGGTCGAGCCTGGGAAAAATCGGCGGCCCGACCGAGAAAATGCCGCAAAGCTTGTTCCGGTTCGGGCCGACGCGGCGCGGAAGCCAGGCGTCGGCAACGCTCATGAGCAGACATGCGCTGTGCGTGTTGCATCTGCTGCATAAATTTATTGAAAGCCGCTTGCCGCTCGGTTGGCACGGCAATGCTGTCATACCAGGTAATGTCTTCGTCGCAGGTGTTGTGTTCGGCGCCGATAAACCAGGTATCGTCTGGAATAACGATGCCGCGCTCGGTCAGCAATTGCCGCACCTCTGGACGATTGGCCATCGCCGCGAACAGCCGCGCATTCGGTCCACCATGCCGGCCGCTACAAGCCCCACAATCATAAGCGGATAAATGCGGATTGTTTTGGCTCATCGAGCCGTGGCCCATCAAGACCACCAATTCGGCAAAGCCATAGGTCAAGCCGGTATTGCGCAAAAACCCGGCGATCCGATCAGCTTGTTCCTGGTCGGTAAAGCCCAGTCTCGGCTGTTGCGGTGTGGCCGGCGTCGCGGCGTCGGTAGCGGTAAAATTCAATTGCGAGGCCACATCGGGCGCGATCTCTTTCGCCGCCGCAACCAACAGCTGATGCTGAGTTTTCGGAATGAAGCTTTTCGCCAGCAAACCGAGCAAGGTAAACGGCGCCATGGCGTTAATCACCGGATACGCCAGCAGCGCATCGCGGCGCAAGCCATGATGGAGCAAATCGGCAATTCGTTGCTTCAGATTACGGCCTTGCCGGTGCCGGGCCAAGGCTTTTTCCTGGCCGGGTTGACTGCACTCCTGAACATTGTGCGCCGGCACCACGACAACCGGACACAGAGCCGTCAATTTGCTGTCATCCAAGCCTTGATAATTCATCGGCACGCCGAAAAACCCAGCGGCCCCCAGCGTTTCGATAGCCGGATTGAGTTCTTCCAAGTGGCGACGGATACCTTCCTCGCGGTCGTCCATGCAAAACACGATTTGCGCCTCGGGCCGGCTATTGCGTTGCGCCCAACGCCCTCTATTGTGATTAGCGTGCAAGGTTTGCAGCAGCGCTTGCTGATAGTGGCGTTCATAGGCGTTCAGCCAAACGGTGCTACGCTGTGCTTCGCTGAAAGCGTCGATAATGCCCAGGCACTCCAATAGCAGTACCGGCTCTAAATGCTGCACATCATTGGCGGTTAAACCAAGTAATTGACAGACCCGAAACAGCCGCCACCCCTGGTTATAAACACTCAGGGCCGAGGGCGCCAGCGGGCTGAGCTGCCAAGTCCAGATCCGTTCGGCCAAGGTCTGCCAGGCTTGCTTGTCTCGCGATGCCTCGTTTAATAACGATTGCGCGGCCAGTGCCAGATATTCCGGCAATTGGCCCTGAATTAAGGCCTGCCTGACCGAAAACTCCGCCAGGTTTTTCGAAAAATAGCCGCGCAGTTTGTCCAGTTGCGCCTCGCAATGCCATTGCCGGCGGCAAAGCTGTTCGGCGTAAAGCCGGTCCAGGGTCAAGCGTATCGCCAAGTAATCGGCCAATAAGGGCTTCGTGTCGTCGTCTGCTTGATAATCCGGGTGGCCCTGACGCCAGTTGATCAAGCCGGACCAACCCGGCAATTCCAAGGCCAGTCTTTGCAAATACCCGGCCCAGCCTTGTTCCGGGACAGCCAGCGCCGTCAGTTGTTGGGTAATGGCGTCAATGGCATCGGCCGGCAACGCTGCGGTAACCGCTTCCCAATCATTCAATTCCTGAAAAACCGGCTGGGCGTCGTAGATCAAACTCTCGCGCCAGGCTTGATACAAACCCAGTTCTTCCCGCTTGGGTAAGCGCCAGGCCGCCAGCCCTTCGTCCAGCAAGGACGAGCACAAACGGATCAATTGCGGGCGTACCGTGTCCAAAATATCCTTGCCGGTCAAAGCCAACAGCAAGCCACGCACGGTCAAACTGTCGCCGACCCGCGAAAACAGCTTTGCCATACTCTCCTCGCTGAATTGGCGCAGATGCTGCTCCGCGCCGGCATCTGCCGTATCCGGCAACCATTGCTGGATTTGCTCGGCGGACAGGTCGAGCAAATCTTCCGGATGCAAGTCAAGCATCTGCAAGCCAAGCTTGGCGAGCAAGGCGTCCCACAACTCCCGAGCGGTTTCGCCCGCGGCAGACGGCCTATCCAACACGCCCAGTTCGCGCACCTGCCAATCGAATTGCGCGGGCGTCAGTGCAGACAAATCGTGCAGCAAGGCCAGCCGATAAAGCATTTGCTGAGTGATGGTTTTGCCATGGACCTTGCAAATCTCGGTATCCAGCGTATCCCCAAATTGCTGCCCTAAAGTGGCGTCAATATCGCCATCGTCAATTCGGCCCTGCGCATAAAGCTCGCGAAACTGTTCGGCCGACAGATAGCAGCTGATACCGGTTAACTGAGTAAATTCCGCCAACGCTTGTTCGAACGGCAAATGCTGAAAGCCATGCAAGGTATTGTGATGCACGAAATCGTGAATCGGCGCCTGTCCCGGCAGGACATGATCCAGGTGGTGGATCGCGTCGAGGATAATGTCGCGCGGAGAGGCGCTATTCGATAAGGAATCGTGCATGATCAAATCAATTCCATATCTATTGACACACCGAACGATGAGACTCGTCCCTTGAAGGTGGCAAGGGTGTTTATCCCGTATGCCGCGCCGAGCACCGGAGCTTTTGGCAGGGTCAGCCCGTAGGGGCGATGCAAGGATGCATCGCGTTGCCGAAGGGGCAGGAAGCCCCTTTCGGCAACCCCTGTCAAAAGTGAGGAGCACAGGAAATAAGCGGCATCCGGGCCGCCTTTTCTTTGGATACTTTCTTTTGACGGAGCAAAAGAAAGTATCTCGCCTGTCGGTGCGAGAACCGACTTCAAAAAACCGTCGCGATAGCGACACATCATCATCCAAGCGACCGCACGTCCAGCAAAAAGCAACATCACGGCAACCTCTCCCCCATCACCAACAACATCTTCCCCACCGTCGCTGTAGACAACTCAATCAAAGGCGCCGGCAATAAACCAAATAACACAATACCGCCGACCAACACCCCGGAGGCCATCAGTTCCAGCGATTTTAAATCGGCGATGTCACGCATCTGCGGTTTGACCGGCCCGGTGAACAGCAAACCGATGGTGCGCATCGCATAAGCCGCGCTGATCAAAATGCTTAAACTAAAAAACACCATCAGGCCGCCCCATTGCTGAAAGCCGCCGATCAAAGTGTGCAGTTCGGCGATAAAACCCACGGAACCGGGTAGGCCCATGGCTGCCAGCAAGGTCAAGGTTGTCAGCGTGGCGAAGCGCGGCATGACCTGCACCAGCGAACTGTAATCCTGGATATTGCGGGTATGCGTACGCTCATAAAGCAGGCCCACTAACAAAAACAACGCACCGGCAATCAGGCCGTGAGCGGTCATTTGCAATATCGCGCCGGTGAAGCCGGTTTCATTCAGCGCGGCGATCCCCAGCAAAACCACGCCCATATGACTCAAGGACGAGTAAGCCACCATGGCTTTCAGATCGCGCTGCCGCCAGGCCAGCAAGCCGCCGTAGATCATGCCGAACAGGGCCAGAAACACCAACAAAGGTTGAATCAATTTGGCGGCGACCGGCAGCATCACCACGCAGCGCAACAAGCCGTAGGCACCCATTTTCAAAAGAATGCCGGATAGCAGGATACTGATCGGACTGGGCGCTTCGACGTGAGCCAGCGGCAGCCAGCCATGCAAGGGAAAGATCGGCATTTTCACGCCGAACCCAATCAGAAACCCCAGCAGCACCAGCACTTGTTCGACCTCCGGCATGTTTTGCGCGGCTTGGCCCATAGAGGCCATCAGGGAACCCTGGTTTTCCAAATCGTATTGACTGATCGCCAGCAGACTCAGCAACATGAACACCGAGCCGCCCATCGTGTACAACACAAAATTCAAACTGGCGGCATGCCGGCGTTTGCCGCCCCAGCGGTCGATCAGGAAGAACAGCGGGATCAAGGTCACTTCCCAAAAAATGTAAAACAGCGCCCAGTCTTGTGCCATGAACACGCCGAGCATGCCGAATTCCAACAACAAAACGGAGATGTGATAGCCCTTGATGCTATCGGACAAGGAGAATGAAGCCAGCAGAGAAATACAAGTCAAAAGAGTAGCCAGTACCAGCATCGGCATCGACAGGCCGTCTACACCCAATGCGTATGCACTACCCAGCTTGGGGTTGAGGGGATAGAACTCGCTAAATTGCAGTGCTGTGTCGTTGGCATCGAACTGGACCAATAGCAAACAGGCCAGCAACAAAGCCGCCAAACTAAATAGATTAGCTACAATTCTGATCAATCGACTGTTCCGGCCGGAGACCAGTACCAGCAATATTGCCCCCAGCGCCGGGGTCCATAACAGCGCGCTTAGCATCACCATTGTTATCGTCAAAGTCCAATACAGCAAACATTCTAACGACATTTGGTTGAAAAAAGCCAATCCGACAAAAAATCGGTTTAAATAAACCACGCCGTATCCAACGGCTCATAACTTAGGCGACGGAACCGATTTCGCAAACCCACGGGCTTCGTGTAACCTACGCCAACCAAAAAGCAACGGGATTTAGGGGGAATCCTTACCATGCGCAACAATGTCACACTATTCAATAGCAGCAATCACCGCTACGTTTTATTAAACGAAAGCGAGCCGGGCGAAGAAGACGGCATCCCCTCCAACCAATACCTGATAGTGCATAACGGTAAGGGCACATTAATGGATCCGGGCGGCTTCGGCGTGATGCCGCAAGTGCTCAACGAAATGCTGCAATACCTGAATCCCGACGACATCGAAGCCATTGCGCTCTCTCATCAGGATCCGGATATCGTCGGCGGCCTGAGCAGCTGGATGAAACTGACGCCGGCACGCATATACGCCTCCCGCATTTGGCTGCGTTTCCTGCCGCATTACGGCATTTCCGGCATGCGCCGTTTTGTCGGCGTGGCCGATCAGGGCGAAACGGTAAGCTTACACTCCGGCCTGCAATTGCAATTTGTCCCGGCGCATTTCCTGCACTCGCCCGGCCAGATCAATGTTTACGACCCGATTTCGAAAATTCTGTTTTCCGGCGATGTCGGCGCGTCAATGGTGCCGAACAATAACTGCGATATTTTCGTTGACGATTTCCAAAAACACTTGCCGTTTGCCGAGGGCTTTCATAAACGCTACATGGCCTCCAACCGCGCCTTGCGCTATTGGGTGCAGCAGGTGCGCAAACTGGACGTGGAGCTCATCGCTCCGCAGCATGGCCCGGTCTATCGCGGCCAAGCCAAAATCGATTTTCTAAACTGGTTGTACGATTTGCAGTGCGGCAGCGATTTGCTGGATCTCGAATAAATGGACTATCCGCATAAAAAACCTTCGCAGCTCAAATCGCTGCATATCCACAGCATCCGTACGCTGACCGAATTACTGGAAGCGCAAAACCGTACGCAAACCTTCGAGCACGGCATCATCGATCTGGCGATACGCGAGGTCGGCAAGTTGGCGGCGCGCCTGCCGGTGCTGGCCGACAACGACGCTGCGAAAGCAGAGGTAGCCGGGCACGCCCAGCGCTGCAAGACCATTGCCGCCAGCCTGACGCTGCTTAACCAGCAGCAGGACAAAGACGCGCAGCGAAACTGCCGGATGATTTCCTCGCTGATCACCGAAACCCACGAGCTGTTGCAGAGGATGGAGCTGACGCTAATCGACAAAAGTCTGTTCGAACGGCAATCCGCGGTATTGGAGAACATCATCCTCTCCCACGAAAAAGTCACGCAATGGAAAGAGTTCATCCAAGATATCTTGCTGGAATTTCACGGCTTTTTCCCATTTAATTTTTTCTCTATCGCTTTCACCAACGAATCCGGGATCAGCATTTATTTGTATTACTTGGGCCAATACAGCGAAGAAACCAAGAATTTCGTTCGTAAACGCCTGGCAGACAATCTGCTGGCGGAACTGAAAATTCCAGCCGACACCCTGATTGAGCTGGAAGAATTTTTCATCACCGGCATTAAACAGCAACGCGACTTCGAGGAAATCGAAACGATCACAGTCGGCGTACCGGACGAAAAAATTGGCGTCGGCGGTATCCTCGGCGTCAGTTACGCCTCCGGGCTACGCTTGACGGCTCAAGAACAAAGCATCATCCGCTCGTTGCTGGCGGTAATGGTGATGGTGGTCGGCTCCAGCAAGACCTTGTCGCGCACCCTACAGGAACTGGCGTATTACGCCGAACACGATCCGCTTACCGGTCTGCACAATCGCCGCTATTTTAATGAAATCCTCGAATACGAATTCGGTCGCGCCGCCCGCCATAACGATCAATTCGCCCTGTTATCCATGGATTTGGACAACTTTAAAGGTGTCAACGACGGCTTCGGACACATGATCGGCGATCAGGTGCTGGTGCACCTGGGGCAACTGTTGAAAAAGCAGCTTCGTAAGGGCGATGTATTAGTGCGTTTGGGCGGAGACGAATTTGCCGCCTTGCTGCCCGGTACCGACGGCCACAGCGCGCTGATCATTGCCGAATCGTTAAGGCAGGCAGTGCATGATTTCGAATACCAGGTCGATGGGCCTTATCAAGAACATATCAGCCTGACAATGTCGGTCGGCGTGGCTACCTTTCCGAGAGACGCGCCGGTCATTGCCGATTTGCTGGCGGGCGTGGACTTGGCCCTGTATCAAGCCAAAGCCGCCGGCAAAAATTTCGTTTGCCCCTTACATAGCCTGGAAACCGGCATTGCCCAAAACAAAAAGTTACTGGGTCTGTCGGAAGTGTTGAAAAAGGCCTTAAAGGAAGAGCGCATCGTGCCGTATTTCCAACCGATCATGGCGTGCGCCAGCGGCGAATTGCATGCTTACGAAGCGCTGGCGCGGCTGACTACCGAAGACGGCGAGATTATCCCGGCCGGGGTGTTTATCGATGCCGCCGACAAATACGGTATCAGCTTGAATCTGGATCATGTGATGCTACGCAAGGTCACCGCGTTCATGGCCGAGCAGCGTGCCGCCACCGGCCAAATGCCCACCGTATTCGTTAATCTGACGCCGCAGGAAATTCAGCGCCGCGACATTTTGCAATATGCCGAAGATCTCTGCCGGCAATACCACATCCCGCCGAAAAAACTGGTATTCGAAGTCACCGAGCGCGAAGCCATCGGCGATTTATCCAATATGCGCAAATTTTTAAGCAATTTGCGGGAGAAGGGCTTTGCCTTTGCGCTGGACGATTTCGGCAGCGGTTACAATTCCTTCCATTATCTGCGCGACCTACATTTCGAATACGTCAAGATCGACGGCGCATTTATTGCCAACATAGTCGAATCCGAGGTCGATAGCGTGTTGATCGAAAATCTGAATCGGCTCTGCCAGCAATTGGGCATGAAGACCCTGGCGGAATTTGTCGAATCGGAAGAAATCCTGACCCGGCTGAGGGCGATGGGCGTCGATTATGTCCAGGGCTTTCATTTGGGCTTGCCTAGAGCGCGTTTCCTGTAAACACCATGCAAATACACATGATCGCCGTTGGCAACAAAATGCCGGACTGGGTGCAGCAAGGTTATAATGAATACGCCAAGCGGCTGCCGCGCGAATGCGAGTTGCTGTTAAAGGAAATCGCCCCGGACAAGCGCCGCAGCGGCGACATTGCCCGGATAACCAAGGACGAAGGAGAACGCATGATAGCGGCATTGCCCAGCCGGGCGCACGTGGTGACGCTGGACATTCCCGGCAAGCCCTGGACCACGCCGAATCTGGCGCAAGCGCTGCAACGCTGGCTAGGCAACGGTCAGCCGGTCGCGATGATGATAGGCGGGCCGGAAGGCTTATCCCAGCAAGTACGCGATCTGGCGCAGGAATCCTGGAGTTTATCGCCGCTGACTTTTCCGCATCCCTTGGTTCGAGTGATTGTCGCTGAACAAATCTACCGGGCTTGGAGTCTGCTGAATAACCACCCTTATCATCGTTAAGCGCATGCACCCACAACTACTCCTGGCGTCCGCCTCGCCGCGCCGCAGCGAATTGCTCAAGCAAATCGGCATCCGTCACAGTATCATGGCGGTCGATATCGACGAAACGCCGTGGCCGGGCGAAGCACCCGCCGCTTACGTCGAGCGGGTAGCTGCGGAAAAATCCGCGCTCTGTCTGGCATCGACCGCTACCGATTTACCGGTACTGGCCGCAGATACCAGCGTGATTTGCGACGGCCGCATCCTGGGTAAACCCGACGATTTGCAGCATGCGATTGAAATGCTCAGCCAGTTGTCGGGACGCAAGCATCAAGTGTATAGCGCGGTATCCTTACGCGGAGAGCAACACTGGCAGGCGCTTAGCGTCAGCGAAGTGCGCTTCCGGCCCTTGAGCCATCAGGAAATCGTCGCTTATTGGCAAACCGGGGAACCTCACGACAAGGCTGGAGCCTATGCAATTCAAGGCTTGGCCAGCGTGTTTATCGAATCGATCACCGGCAGTTTTTCCGGCGTGATGGGCTTACCGCTATTCGAAACCGCGCAATTATTAAGCCTAGCAGGCATAGACATCATCCCATGAGCGAAGAAATATTAATCAACGTCACGCCGCCGGAAACGAGAGTAGCGGTGATCGAAAACGGCGTACTGCAAGAACTGATTATCGAGCGGGTGCGGCAAAAAGGCTTGGTCGGCAACATTTACAAAGGCGAGGTGTGCCGGGTGTTGCCGGGCATGCAAGCGGCCTTTGTCGATATTGGTTTGGAAAAAGCGGCGTTTTTACATTTATCCGATTTCAGCAGCAAGGAGCTGGCCGAAAAAGCCTCGGAAAATATCGAGCACTATCTAAAGGAGGGCCAAAAACTGGTGGTACAAGTCACCAAGGACCCGCTCGGCAACAAAGGCGCGCGGCTGACCACCGACATTTCCATCCCCTCCCGCTACCAAGTTTACATGCCCTATGCCGGCAACTCCGGCGTGTCGCAACGCATCGAATGCGAATCCGAGCGCACCCGCTTGCGGGCCTGCATCGAAGCCTATCAGCAAAAACATCAGGTACCGGGCGGCTTCATCGCCCGCACCGCCGCCGAATGCGTGGAAGATGTGATTTTGTATTCGGACATGACTTTTCTGCACAAACTCTGGGAATCCATCCTGGAAAAAAGCAGTAAAGCCAAGGTCAAAACCTTGATTCATGAAGACCTACCGCTCAGCATCCGTACCTTGCGGGATTTGTACAAAGACGGCATCGAAAAAATCCGGGTCGATTCCAAGGAAACCTTTCTAAGGCTGGTCGAGTTTGCCGAAACTTTCGTCCCGGAAATCGTCTCGGTGATCGAGCATTACTCCGGCGAAAGGCCCGTGTTCGACATTTACAACGTCGAAGACGAGATCAGCAAAGCGCTGGACCGCAAAGTCAAACTCAAATCCGGCGGCCATCTGGTGTTCGACCAGACCGAATCGATGACCACCGTCGACGTCAACACCGGCGGTTACGTCGGTGGTCGCAATCTGGAAGAAACCATCTTCAAGACCAATCTGGAAGCGGCGCAGACCATTTCCCGGCAATTGCGGCTGCGGAATTTAGGCGGCATCATCATCATCGATTTCATCGACATGCAAAGCGAGGATCACAAGAAGCAGGTGTTGACCGCCTTGCAACGCAACTTGGACAAGGACCACGCCAAAACCAAAATTACCGAAGTATCCGCGCTAGGCCTGGTGGAAATGACCCGCAAACGCACCCGCGAGAGCCTGGAACACATCCTCTGCGAACCCTGCTCGACCTGCGGCGGCCGCGGTGTCCTGAAAACCCCGGAATCGATTTGTCTGGAAGTTTTTCGGGAAATTATTCGGGTGGTCAGACAATACAATGTCCAACAAATCTTGGTATTGGCGTCCGAGCAAGTCGTGGAAATGCTGCTCGACGAAGAAGCCGATATGTTGGCGGAGCTGGAAATGTTCTTGAAAGTCGGCATCAAAATCCGCGCTGAAGCCGAATACAATCAGGAGCACTACGACGTGGTGTTGTTATAGGCGGCTATTTTGGTTATTCACCACGTCACCCGGGCCACCCGACACCTGCTGTTCTGGTCGCTGATCGCGATAGCCCTCGTCTTGAGCGCGGTACGGGTTTTTTTGATCGATATTGCCGATTACCGCATCGCACTGGAACAAAAAGTCCGCGAGACCACCGGCATTCCGCTGCATATCGGCAAACTGGGCGCGAATATGCGCGGCTTCAGCCCGGAATTATTGCTGCGGGAAATCGCTATCGAAGGCACCGAAGCCGATGCCAAGCCAGCCATCCGCCTGCGCGAAGTGCGGATCGGCATCGATTTGCTGGAATGGCTGCTGACCCGCGACCCGATGGCCGCCGGTTGGGTGACGCTGGTGGGCGCCAAACTGGATATTCTGCGTAATGAAGATGGCAGCCTCAGCATCAAGGGCCTGCAAAGCAGCGACGAACAACCGCTATGGCTATTGCAGGGCGGTAAATACGAGATTCTGCAAAGTCAGGTAACTTGGCAGGATCTGAAGCGGCATCGGTCCCCGGTCACTGTCGAACACTTCGATTTGCTGATCAAAAACCACTATCTGGATCAAAGCCACGAGATCCATCTACTCAGCAGCTTGCCGGAGCAATACGGCGACAGCTTGCGTATTTCCGCACGGCTTAACGGCAATATCTTCCAGGCCAACGCGATTAACGGCCAAATTTATGTGGAAGGCAGCAATCTGCAAGGGCCGGCCTGGCTGATCGAGGATTTACCGCTGGGCTTGCATTTGGAATCAGGCTCCGGCGATATGCGGATCTGGAGCCAATGGCGCGATTCCATGCCTTACCAAGTCAGCGGTTATCTGCAAGGCCAACAGATTAAACTCGCCAGACAGCAAGGTAAAACCCTGCAATTGGACACTTTCGAAGGCAATCTGGGCTGGACCGAGCAAGATGGCCGGCAACGCTGGAGCGCTTACGACATCAATGTCTTCGCAAATCATCAGCGCTGGCGGGGTGGAGAAGTCTATCTACAGCAGGACGCGCAAGGCAATCTGAGCGGTGTGATCAAGCAGTTGAATTTGCAAGCCTTGATGCATGTGATACCACCGTTTTTGCCGGCAGAGCAAACCGATTTGGGTAAATGGCTGCAACTCAATCCACGCGGCAATTTGCAAGACCTGTCGTTTTACGCTGACGGTAAGCAGCAACGCTATGCGCTTAACGGACATTTCAGCCAGCTTGGTAACGATGCCCAAGGCGACGTGCCGCAACTACAGGAACTTAGCGGCTCTATCATTGCCGACGACCAGGGTGGGCAACTAACATTAGACAGCGCAAACGCCAAGTTCAACGCGCCGGAAATGTTTAGGAGCAGCCTGGACGTCCCGCGCTTACAAGGCCGAATCGACTGGCGGCAAACCGACACCGACTGGCAAATCTCCAGCGAAAATCTGCAACTGGACAGCGCGGCCTTCCACACCCAAACCAACCTGCAACTCAGTATCCCGAAGAATAACGACAGTGCCGTTATCGATATGCGCACCCGCTTCGGCAATTTCAAAGACATCAGTAAAGTACCGCAATACCTGCCGGCCAAAATCATGGGTAAGGATGCGGTCGCCTGGCTGGACGACGCCTTTATCGGCGGGCATATCGACAAGGGCGAAATGCTGTTGAACGGCAAATTGGCGGACTTTCCTTTTACCAACGGCCCCGGTCGGTTTGAAGTGGTGTTTGCGATAGACGACGGCGAAATCCAGTTCAACGCCTTATGGCCGCATTTGCGCGCAGTGCATGCCGACGTGCAATTCCTCGGCGCGGATCTGAAAGTAGCCATCAATGGCGGGCATAGCGAAAACGTGGACATCAATCAAGCCGTGGTCTCGATTCCGGATCTGGCCAATAGCGATTATGTTTACGTGTTGGGCCAGGTGCAGAGCAGGTTACCGCACAGTTTGCAGTATCTGCAAAAAACCCCGTTACGCGCCAAAATCGATCCGCTAGCCAAAGTGTTGGCCCCGGATGGCAATACCCAGGTCGATCTTGATCTGAAAATCGCTTACTACGAAACGCTGCCGACTACCGTCAAAGTCGATGCCCATCTGGATAAGGCTCGCTTGCTGGTCAAGCCGGTCGACCTTGCGGTCAACGACATCAGCGGCGTACTGCGTTTTACCGAAGAAAGGGTGAGCAGCAACCGCCTGGAAGGCAGTACCCTGGGTTATCCGATACACGCCATACTGCAAAGCGATGCCAGTGCCACGCAAATTCTGATAGACGGCACGACCGACATCAAGCGCCTGGAAAAGCAATTCAGCTTCCTGAAAAACCAGGTGGCCAACGGTAGCTTCAACTATCAAACCGTATTGACGCTGCCTTACGACGCAGGCCTGCCGTCTACCCTGAGCATAAACAGCAATTTACAGGGCGTAACGATCAACACGCAAGACGCACTGGCCAAATCGGCCGACCAAGAACAGGCATTGAATCTGCAATTTACCCTCGAAAACAGCAGCGCCTATTTGCCATTAAAAGTTGCTTACGGCAAAGAGCTTAACGCGGCACTATTGATCGACGGCAAACAAAATCAGCTGCACTCCGGGCATATCGTCTTCGGTCAGGAACAGGCCGACTTTTTCGAACCTGCGGGTTTGAAATTGCAAATTCAGCAGCCACAGTTCAAATTATCCGATGCGCTTGCCGCATTCTCCGATACCGAGACTCAGCAACGCTTGCCGACGTTAAAAGAAGTTATTCTGGATACCGAGCAACTGATCTGGCAGGGCCAGAACATCGGCGCGCTGAAATGCCGGCTCCAGCATTTGAATCAGGCTTGGCAAGCCACGCTGGACAGCCCGATGGCGCGCGGCAAGTTGACCTTACCCGATCAACGCGGCGGCGCCAATGTTATCAAGTTACAAATGGATTACCTGAATTTATCGGCGATGGACAGCCTGAATTTCGACGCTGCGGAAGAAGTGGTCACCGATTTGCCCTTAATCGACATCGACAGCAAACAGCTGCTATGGCGCGGCGTGGATTTGGGCAGCTTAAAACTGAATACCGAGCGGCTGATCAACGGCATTCACTTCAAACACGTGCAACTGGCGAGCGTGGCCGGTACCATCGATTTCAGCGCGGACTGGATCAAACTGGTCGGCGGCAGCTCGACACAATTGACCGGCAAGCTGAACATGAACGGTTTCGGCTTATTCTTGTCGCAATTGGGTTTTACCGACGATTTAAGAGGCACGCATGCCGAAATCAATTTCAACGGCGGTTGGCGCGGCGCCCCGCAGCAGTTCGCGACGGCCAATCTGACCGGGCAAATGCAGCTCAAATTCAGCGACGGCCGCATTTCCAGCATCGAGCCGGGCTTCGGCCGCTTGCTGGGCTTGATCGCCATGGAACAATGGGCCAAACGCTTGAGTCTGGATTTTACCGACGTCTACCGACAGGGCCTAGCCTTTGATCAAATTACCGGCGACTTCAAAATCAGCAACGGCTTGGCCTATACCGACAATTTATTGATCGACGCGGTATCGGCGAAACTCAGCATAGCCGGCACCGCAGATCTGGTGAAAAAGACCATGGATCACCGCGTTGCCGTCGTGCCCAAGAGTTCCGGGGCTGTGCCGATTGCTGGTACAATCGTTGGCGGTATCGCTGCCGTCATTACCCAAGTGGTGACGGACGATTACAAAGAAGGTTATTTTTTCGGCTCGCAATACAAACTTGCCGGGCCATGGGGCAATGTCGAAGTGACGCCGCTACACGATCAAGACGGCTTGGTGCAAAAAGCCTGGCGCGGCTTAACCGGCGGCTGGCTGGAGTCACTGAGCAAATGAGCGGCTCTGCCGAGCGAACTTCCCACAGCAGTTAAAACTATCGAAAACAATTAAAATCAGGGACACCTCATGACCATATGTGCCGCCATCCAGATGGCCTCCGGACCACAAGTCAGCGCCAATTTGCTCGAAGCTGAAAAACAGATAGCCGAAGCCGTGAAAGCTGGCGCGAAACTGGTGGCCTTGCCGGAAAATTTCGCCATCATGGGCATGAACGAATACGACAAAGTTAAAGTCAGCGAGCAGGATGGCACCGGCCCCATCCAGGATTTTCTGGCCACCACCGCGAAAAAATACGGCGTATGGGTGATAGGCGGCACGATGCCGATGCAGGCCACCGCCCCCAATAAAGTCCGAGCGGCCTGTCTGATTTACAACGAACAAGGCGACCGAGTCGCCCGCTACGATAAGGTGCATCTATTCGACGTCAGCGTGCCGGATACCGCCGAAGAATACCGGGAATCCGATTCTGTGGAAGCCGGCGACGCCTCCTGCGTGATCGATACCCCGTTCGGCCGGCTAGGTGTAGCGGTTTGCTACGACTTGCGTTTCCCGGAGTTTTTCCGGCCTATGGCGCGGCAGGGCCTGGATATATTGGTCATTCCTTCCGCATTTACGGCTAAAACCGGCGCCGCGCACTGGGAAGTGCTATTGCGAGCCCGCGCGATCGAAAACCTCTGCTACGTCATTGCGCCGAATCAAGGCGGCTTTCATATGAACGGCCGGCAAACCTACGGCCACAGCATGGTGATCGATCCTTGGGGCGTGGTGCTGGATTGTTATAAAACCGGCCCTGGCTTCGTCAGCGCCGAAATCGATAAAAGCCGCCTGGAAAAAACCCGCCTGTCTTTCCCGGTGCTGGAACATAGACGCTTTTTTTGCGAGTGAGCCTTATGCTGTTGAGAACGCTGACTTACGGCCTGCCTTGCCTGTTGCTGACGGCTTGCGCGGATGCGCCGGACAAATACCGCGACACCCATCACCTGGAACTGCCGCCGGTTTTGCCGATAGAACACACCAATCCGCAGCCTGCGGTAGCCGTCGACGATTTGAAACCCAAATCGGCTCTGGCCGATTTGATGGCGTTTACCGACGACGGCGGCAAGCCCGTGCTTACCTTGAAAACCCGCCCCGACCGGGCTTGGGAAATGGTCGCCACTGCACTGAAAATCAGCAATATCGAAGTGCTGGATAAAAGCCAGGAAGATCAACGCTTTCAGGTACGTTATGACCCCGACACCGGCGGCAAGGATGTCGGCTTGTTACGCTCTTTATTCAACAATAATTACGACGAAGCCGAGTACACAATCAAGTTGAAAGAAGAGCGCCGCGGCTTAACCGTCAACGCCAGCCTGACAAAATCGGACGACTTGGAGTTTGGAGAAGATGGCTCTGCAGAGCTGATACGACTGCTGCACAAAGCCATAGACGAAAAAATCATCAACCGCGAGCCTGACAAGAAAGCCGACGATTAAGCGGGAAGGGCCGATTAAGCCTCGTCCCGCTGCCAATTCCCGGACTTACCGCCGCTTTTTTCCAGCAAGCGCACCCCTTGAATCGTCATGCCGCGATCCACGGCTTTGCACATATCGTAAATAGTCAGCAAAGCAATCTGGGTCGCGGTGAGGGCTTCCATTTCCACGCCGGTTTGGCCGGTAGTCTTCACGGTCGTTTGACAATAGACACGACTCAAGTCGGTTTGGGCTTGCAGGCTAAGCTCGACATGACTGATCGGCAAAGGGTGGCATAAAGGAATCAACTCGGCGGTTTTTTTACTGGCCATGATGCCGGCTATGCGGGCGATTCCCAGCACGTCGCCCTTCTTGTGGCTGCCGGCCGCAATCAGCGCCAAGGTTTCCGGCTGCATCTCTATGTAACCCTCGCAAACCGCCTGACGTTGGGTAATGGCCTTATCCCCGACATCCACCATATGGGCTTCCCCGGCGGCATTAAAATGAGTGAGCGGTGAATTGGACATGGCATACTAGGCAAGTGAAATCAGCCAAGCATTGTATTACCGGGTGAATAAAGATGTCGATTAAAGTGCTTTACTTTGCAAGCTTGAAGGACCGCGTTGGCCGTAGCGGCGACGAACTAAATATAGAGGCTCCGCTGTCGGTACTCGAGGTTTGGCAACGGGTCAATCCAAACATGAACATACCCGATACGCTGTTGGCGGCGGTCAATATGGAGTATGTCGGGCTGGAGGCCGAAGTTAACGACGGCGACGACGTAGCGTTTTTCCCACCGGTCACCGGAGGTTGAAATTATGACCATCAAACTCTGCGCCGAGATTTTCGACCCCTGGCAGGAGCTGGCCGATTTTCAAGGCCAAGCTGCCGGCATGGCAGGCAAATACGGGGCCACCGGTATCTTCGTCGGCACCATGCGCGACTTTAATCAAGGCGACGAGGTGCGCGGCATGCACCTGGAACATTATCCGGGTATGACCGAAAAGCAATTGCAGCGCATTGTCGAACAAGCGCAAGGCCAGTGGCAGTTGTTGGACGTGTTGCTGATCCATCGCATCGGCCAAGTATCGCCCAACGATACGCTGGTGCTGGTGGCGGTGTGGTCCGCGCATCGCGGCGACGCTTTTGACGCCAGCCGCTTCATTATGGAAAACTTGAAAAGTCAGGCGCCGTTTTGGAAACGGGAAACCTTGGAATCCGGGCAAATCCGCTGGGTGAAAAAAAACAGTAACGGCTATCTAAAGCAACCGTAATGCTGTTAAGACTGGCGCAAATTGCCCGTGGATTTTGTATCAGCAGCGTAATTTACCGTTGGCATTTCACCTAATGAATGGGCTTGCAGCTGCTGTTGCAGTTCGGCAATTTGCTGATTGGCTTGAGTAACCTGCTGTTTCAATTCGCTTATGGTTTCATGCAGATATTCGAAGTGAACTTGAAAATAGCGGGCCGACGGGAAGCAGGCATCCAAGGCTTCCGGCGACATTTTGTCCAATTTGGTTCGAGATCGTCTTGTTTTCATATTACACCTAATCATCATTCTCGGCTAAAACATACCCATCCGGCATGATTGCTATGATGCTGTTAATAGTAAGACGTTCCAGAACGCAAATCCCCCACTTAAAATACTAAATATTTTCGCAAGCGCTCCAAGCGTCAAGCAAACTTGCCCGGCAACCAGCCACGCTCGACACATTCCCGAAAATTCCATTGCGGCATATTCTCGGTTTTATAGCTCCAGAAAAACCACCCCAAATACTTTTCGAACACGGCTAACTGGGCGGCCGCGTAGCCACGACAAACGATATCGAATTGAAAGTCGTCCATCTGCGTATGGACATAATCGAAAGGCCCGTCGGCCCAAAGTGTTGCAAGCTTTGCATCTAAACCCAAACTCCATTCTCCGACGTAGGTCGGCAAACCCAGGCCGCCGATGATATAGTCGGCTTCGGTTTTCAAGTCGCAAACAACTTTTTGCAGATGCCGATAAATATCCCTGTCGATATCGTCCTGCACAAAACATTGATAACGGTGTATATCGAAGATCACATTGCCATGCTCGGGCGGCTGTAAAAAGCCCGCGTATTCGCGAAATGACCTGAAACCATCATGAAATACTACCGCCACCCGTTCGGCCGGACAATGGCGGCGTATACGCCAATACGCGGCGCTGGTGTAACGTTTCAACAATTCGGTATCCACATCCCAACGCGGCTCGTTCAAGACCTCAATCCCATGCAAGGCCGGGCGCTTGCCGTAGCGCTGCGCCAATCGTTCCACGGTCTCCAGGGAATAGTCGATATAGGTGTCTTGGGTATGCCACTCGCAGACATCCTGGATGCCGCCATTATCGAAACCGTTCTGACAGCCGGGCGCGGCATGCAAATCGACAACTACCTTTAAACCAAACTCTTCGGCCCAATCGAACGCACGATCAAGCACCTCAACGCCGCCATCGACAAAGGGGTGTCGCGCCGTGCCGAAACTATGATGATAGGGGTAGTCGGCCGCGAACAGCCAGTAGCCAACCGGGATGCGCACCGCATTGATCCCGACTTGCGCCAACCAGGCAAAGTCGGCGCGGGTGATGAATGTTTGCCAATGCTGCTGCAAACGCGTTTCGGCGTCGCGGCCCAATTCGACGCACCAACTGGTTTCGTCCCTGGCATTCAGCCCGGCAAATAAACTGGGAGTCATCCATTTTTCTAAAACCAACCAGCCGCCCAGATTGACCCCGCGCAGCTTGTTAGCAGACATCATGACAACTCCCGACAACGACGCCCTAGAGCGAGTTACCCGTTAACAGAGGGTAATCCGCCGTTTGTACAAGGCCTGTATATTGGGCTGTTTGGTGATGGTCAGCACAGCTGAATCTGAGAGCCTTTTATGAATCAGATTAACCATATCCACTTCACCTTCAGGGTCGAGCGAATCGAAGGCTTCCTGCATCAATATCCATTTAGGTTTGTGCAACAACAGTCTAACTAGACCCAAGCGTTGTTTCTGTTCGCGCTCGAGATTCTTTTCCCAATCGGCAACCTGATCTAGCTGCTCTTTCAACTCTTTAACCCCAGCCAGCTCGAGAGTATTTTCCAAGACCTGCTGATCGAAAACGGATGCGTCGGAAGGGTAGCAAATTGAGGCGCGTAGAGTGCCGGTCGGTAGATACGGACGCGGCGGCATAAAGAACATGGTTTCATCATCCGGCAATTCTACAGAGCCCTCGCCCCATGGCCAAAGCCCGGCAATCGCCTTGAACAACTTATTGCCGGAAAATGCATTACCGGCAATCAATACCCGCTCTCCGGCCCTGATTTCTTCGTTGAGGGTGGACACGCAAACGATTCGGTCCAAACGCGAAATGCATAAATCGCGAAACGCCAATACGGATTTGTCACTTTTAACCAACCGAATCCGATAGGGATCGGGTTTGGCGATTTCCCGCTCCAATTGTTCTAAAGCCTTGCTCAATCCTAATACCCGCTCGACTGAAGCGCGCCATTCCGCAACCTTGCCCATATTGTCCACCGGCCAGGATAAAGCCGCGACCATTTGTTGGAAAGCCTGCGCGGATTGCATCAACGCACCCAGACTGATAGTACCCAGGATGAAGCGCGGTGCCGACACCAGAATAGGGAACGCCATAGACAATATGGAATAACCGGAGCTGAACATGGTGATACGCTGCCAGGCGTGGGTTTGCTGATTCCAGGCATCGACAATATTTCCGAATAAGCGGTGAAAATGCGGATTCTCATGACGCTCACCGTGAATCAAGGCGATGGCCTGAGCATTCTCGCGGGCTTTGACCAGCGCGAAACGGAAATTGGCTTCCACGGTCTGCCTGTTGTCGGTAGCCATGGTGAGCGGTTTACCGATCCACCAACCCAGCGTGGATGCGCTAGCGGCGTAAATCAGCGCCAACCACACCAAATGGCCTTGAATGGGGATTTCGATCAAACCTAAATCTACCGTAACGGTCCCCGACAAGGTCCACAATATCTCGGTAAAACTGGTCAACAACAGCACGCAGTAAAAGAAAGTGTGTAACAGATCTATTGCATATTCAGTGGAAATGCGAACATCTTCGGCGATCCGGCCATCGGGATTATCGTGTTGGCCCGGCAAGTGCGTCACCAGATAATGCCGGCCGTCACGCATCCATTGACCGATCAATTTGTCGGTTAGCCAGCCCCGCCAGCTCAATTGCAAACGACGTTTGACGACCAAATGGGTGGCCGTAATCGCCATATTCGCGATAAAAATCAAGACGATCAATCCAACTTGGGTAAACAGTCTCGACATCGAGCGCTGTTCCAGAGCATCGAATAAATCCGCGCTCCACTCGGTAATAATCACCGAGACCGCAATTTGCGCCACTGTCAACGCGACCAAAAACGCCGATAAGGTGCGGATGGTAGTCTTATTTTCGGAGCACCAGAAAGGGCCCGCCAATCGGACGAATTGCATAAAAAATTTGCTGGTTGTTCGCAAGGCCGTACTCCTCGTTTAAGGTCGTCGCGCAATATAACAAAATTAATCGCATCGATAACCATCAAATGTGTTGCTGCGCGGCTACCTGCGCCTCAGACTGAGGATAGGCTTTTGTGTTTTATGGATAAAACAGGGGAAGTAAAATAGGATTGGAGAGTGTTTGGCTAACTTGCGACGAGCGATGCGTATCGCTCGTCGGCGGGAGTTTGGTACTTATCGTTTCATCGACTCGAAGAACGCGGCGTTGGTTTTAAAGTCTTTGAGTTTGCCTAACAAAAACTCGGATGCGGCCAATTCGTCCATCGGTTGCAGGATTTTGCGCAAAATCCAGGTTTTTTGCAGTTCGTCAGGATCAACCAGATATTCTTCGCGGCGGGTGCCGGAGCGGTTGATGTTAATGGCCGGATAGATCCGTTTTTCAGCGATTTTCCGCTCCAGATGCAGTTCCATGTTACCGGTACCTTTGAACTCTTCGAAGATCACCTCGTCCATCCGCGAGCCGGTTTCCACCAGTGCGGTGGCGATGATGGTCAAGCTGCCGCCTTCTTCGATATTCCGCGCCGCACCGAAAAAGCGTTTGGGTTTTTCCAGCGCATTGGCGTCAACACCGCCGGACAACAATTTGCCGGAAGACGGCACTACCATGTTGTATGCGCGGGCCAGACGGGTAATCGAGTCTAACAGGATAACCACGTCGTGCTTGTGCTCCACCATTCTGCGGGCTTTTTCGATCACCATGTCGGCCACTTGTACGTGGCGGGTGGCAGGTTCGTCGAAGGTACTGGATACCACCTCGCCGCGCACGCAACGCTCCATCTCGGTGACCTCTTCCGGACGCTCGTCGATCAACAACACGATCAGATAACATTCGGGATTATTCTCGGCGATCGCGTGGGCGATGCTTTGCATGATCATGGTTTTACCGGCTTTCGGCGGCGAAACGATCAGGCCGCGCTGGCCTTTACCGATAGGGGCAATCAAATCGATGATGCGGGCGGTTAAATCTTCACTGGTACCGTTGCCTTGTTCCAGACGGAAACGTTTGTTGGCAAACAGCGGCGTCAGGTTGGAAAAGGAAATCTTGTTTTTGGATTGCTCGGGCGATTCGAAGTTGATGCTTTCCACCTTCAACATCGCGAAATAACGTTCGCCTTCCTTGGGTGGGCGGATTTTACCGCTGACTGTGTCGCCGGTGCGTAATCCAAAGCGCCTGATCTGACTGGGCGATACATAAATGTCGTCCGGTCCCGCCAAATAAGAACAACCGGGGGTTCTTAAAAAACCGAATCCGTCCGCCAGTATCTCCAAAACCCCATCGCCAAAAATATCTTCACCGCTCTTCGCCTGTTTCTTCAAAATCGCAAAAATCAATTCCTGCTTTCGGGCTCTGTCGATATTTTCCAGGCCCAAAGACTCGGCAATTGCAATGATTTCAGTGACTTGTTTAAGTTTTAACTCGGTAAGATTCATGTTGATTAAGGGAAATGAAAGAAATGCAAAACAGCAGAGTGCCGTTTACAGCGGAAGGTAGTTGTTGGATTAATTAAGGACGTTCAGGATGCGAAGAAGCAAGCGGAGAAAATTCTAGCGCAATAACCGGACTTATCAAAAACATTTTTAATAAATCCGGTGATTCGGCTTGATTTAGATGTTGCTATCGATAAACGCAGCCAATTGGGATTTGGTTAAGGCGCCAACTTTAGTCGCTTCCACTTCGCCGCCCTTGAAAAGCATCAAAGTCGGAATACCTCTTACACCGTAGTGCTGAGGCGTTTTGGGGTTTTCGTCGATATTCAGCTTGGCAACAGTGAGTTTGCCTTGATACTCGGATGCAATTTCATCCAAAACCGGGGCAATCATTTTGCATGGACCACACCATTCTGCCCAATAATCAACCAATACCGGCGTACCGGCTTTCAACACAGTTTCATTAAAATCAGCGTCTGATACATGAAGGACTAGGTCGCTCACGCCATTCTCCATTAGTTTACAAAGTCAAGACTATAGTTTCGCGGCGCTTTAATTGTCAATCGATTTCAACCGCGCGGCTTTTTAGTTTATTCTATCGGGCTATGAAGAAAACACATTTAACGGAAACGCGTTTTAGCAATTTGGAGCTGTCCGACTCCATCATTAAAGGTCTGAAAGAAGCAGGATTCATCAACTGCACGCCCATTCAGGATAAGTCCTTGCCCTTGTCGTTGCGGGGCAAAGACATTGCCGGCCAAGCCCAAACCGGCACCGGTAAAACCGCCACCTTTCTGCTGGCCACCTTTCAGCATCTGATCAACGACGAAAGCGAAAAAATCAAAAACCCGCGCGCGCTGATTCTGGCACCAACTCGAGAACTGGCGATTCAGATTCATAAAGATGCACTGGCCCTGAGCAAGTATCTGAACCTGAAGTTTGCCTTGATCTACGGCGGCACCGACTACCAAAAGCAACTGGATAAAATCAAAGGCAATGTCGACATCATTATCGGCACACCCGGCCGGATTATCGATTTTTACCGGCAGGGCGCCTTCACGCTGGATAACATTCAAGTCACCGTGATGGACGAAGCCGACCGCATGTTCGATCTGGGCTTTATCAAGGACATCCGCTTCTTGCTGCGCCGCATGCCGCCGGCGGAAAAGCGCCTGAACATGCTGTTCTCGGCCACGCTGTCTTATAAAGTGACCGAACTGGCTTACGAGCACATGAACAACCCGGTGCTGATTCGTATCGAATCCGAGGAAGTGACATCCAAAGCCATCAACCAAGTGGCTTACTGTCCCGCCAATGAACAAAAAATCCCGCTATTGCTGGGCTTGCTGAAACAGCATCAACCGCAGCGCAGCATTGTCTTCGTCAATACCAAACGTTGCGCCGAACAGTTGGACGATTATCTGCAAGCCAACGGCCACAAAACCGCCATGCTCAGCGGCGACGTGCCCCAAGAAAAGCGCCAGCGTCTGCTCAACGACTTCCAGGAAAATCGGGTCACGCTGTTGATTGCTACCGACGTCGCGGCGCGCGGACTACATATTCCCGATGTCTCGCATGTGTTCAATTACGACTTGCCTCAGGATGTCGAGGATTACGTGCATCGTATCGGCCGTACCGCCCGTTTCGGTGCCAGCGGGGAAGCGATCAGCTTTATTTGCGAGGAATACGCTTATTCGATGCCGGACATCGAGGATTACATCGGCGAGAAAGTGCCGGTGCAAACCATCACGCCCGAATTGATGGTGGAAGACGTAGTCAAACCCGAACGCCGCGAGCCTCGCGAACGGGTCATGCAGCGCGACAAACGCCCGCCGCGTTCAGAGCACAAACCCAGAGAGCACCGGCCGCCGCGCCCCGCTACAGCTACAAACCAGGCATCAACGCCCGAAAATCCTCCACCGCCGCAAACTCAGCAACCTGCTTAACCGGCCGTTGACTATCCGGCTTGCTGATCGACACCAGATGAGCAATGCCGAAAGTCCGGGCCGAAGCCAGCACCGCAACACTATCGTCTACCAGCAGCGTTCTATCCTTTTCAAACAGATGTTTGTCTTGCAGGATTTGCCAAAAACCTTGCTGCTCCTTGGCAAAACCAAAATCGTGCGACGAAACGATTTCGTCGAAAAACCCATGCAGACAGGTTTTTTCCATCTTCAAGTTCAAGCTGTCGCGGTGCGCATTCGTCACCAGCAATAAACGCTTGCCGCTGGCTCGCACCGCATCCAAAAACTCGGTGACATGCGGATGCACCGCAATCAAGCCGGCCAACTCTTGCTTCAGCCCGGCGATATTCAAGGCCAATTCCTGAGTCCAATAATCCAGGCAATACCATTCCAGTTTACCTTCCATCGCCTTAAAACGCGGTGCCAACTGCTGCTTGGCGTCCTCAAGCGTTAGGCTGTGCAGTTCGGCAAAGCGCAAGGGTACAAACTCCTGCCAAAAATGATTATCGAAATTCAAATCCAGCAAAGTGCCGTCCATATCCAACAGTACGGTATCGATTTGTTTCCAGTCGAGCATTTCAGTTTATCCTTATCATTCAATAGCTCTTGTCGTTCCCAAACACAGCCTAAATTAGTTTTTTATTCTAACCGGAAAATCGCCAAGTTCAGCTAGGCTTGATGTCTATAAGAAAAAGGATTAAAAGCTTTTATATCTGTTTTGTTCCGGCTTCAGCCATCGAAAGGAGTTAAATTCATGAGTGCCATGAAAGTGCGAACCCGTTTAGGATTGGGATTCAGTGGGGTCCTACTATTATTGGCCATGATTGCCGGTATCAGCATCAACGGGATGAACGACCTGCTGTCCAACATCGACAATATGGTCAACGATAAATTTCCGAAAACGGTCTGGGCCAATAATGCCATCGACAATATCAATATTATCGCCCGATCGATGCGCAACACCCTGATTGTCAAAGACCAAGCCACCATCGACAAGGAACTCACCCGCATTCAAGACGCGCGTCGAGCTATCAAGGAAAACCTGGATAAACTCGACGAGAGTATTAGCAGCGCGGAAGGTAAAGCCGTACTCAAAAAGGTGCTGGATGCCCGTACACCTTATATTGCCGCCCAGGATCAGTTCATCAAATTGGCCGGAGCAGGCAAGCAGGCGGAAGCTGCGGATTTCCTGCTGTCCGAAGTTAGAAAATTGCAAACCAGTTATATCGATGCGGTCAATTTGCTAATCGAGTTTCAAACCAAGCTAATGAAACAATCCGGAGTAGAAGCCAAAGAAACGGTTAATCAAAGCGTGAACTTGATTACCACATTGGCGCTAATTTCCGTGGTGATTGGCGGCGTTGCCGGCTATCTGATCACTAAAAGCTTAATGACGCAGCTTGGCGGAGAACCCAGCTATGCCGCCGAAGCGGTCAATACCATGGCCGCCGGCGACCTTTCCGTGGCGATAGAACTGCGGGACGGCGACAGCAGCAGTTTGCTGTACGATTTAAAAAGCATGCGTGACCAGCTCAGTAACGTCGTTCAGCAAGTTCTCGGCAACGCCGACGTATTAAGCTCGGCGTCCAAGGAAGTCAGCGCTACCGCGCAATCGATCAGCCAAGCCACCACCGAGCAGGCGGCCAGTGTCGAAGAAACCACCAGTTCCATCGAACAACTCAGCGCTTCGGTGCAACAAAATACCGAAAACGCTCACGTTACCGAACAGATGGCCGGCAAATCCGCCAGCGAGGCCAAACAAGGCGGGGAAGCGGTGATCGAAACCGTCAATGCCATGAAACACATCGCCAAAAAAATCGGACTGATCGAAGACATCGCCTACAAAACCAATTTGCTGTCCTTAAACGCGGCAATCGAAGCCGCTTCCGCCGGCGAACACGGTAAAGGCTTTGCCGTAGTGGCGGCGGAAGTCCGTAAACTGGCGGAAAGCAGCCGCACCACGGCGGCGGAAATCAACGAACTGGCATCCAACAGCGTATCGATTGCGGAAAAAGCCGGCGTACTGATCGGCCATGTGTTGCCGGATATCGTTAAAACCGCAGACCTGGTGCAAGAGATCAATGCAGCGTCAGCAGAACAAGCCAGCGGTATCAAGCAAATCAGCGAGGCCATGCGCCAGCTGGACAGAGTAACCCAACAAAACGCGGCCGCCTCGGAAGAAATGGCGGCAACCGCCGAGGAATTGAACGGGCAAGCCGAACAACTGCAAAACGTGGTTGGATTTTTCAAGTTAGCCAACAGTTAGAATTGCTTTCGCGCCGATCTTGGCATTGAAAGCAAATCCACTTCAGCAACCAATCAGCAACCAAGTTGTAGAACCTGAGCCGATGCCCAACAGACCGAAAATCCTGAAACAAACCGTCATCGCCCAAACCCGGCAATTCTGCATCGAAGCCCTGGACCTGGAATTTAGTAACGGCGAGCGCCGCCAATACGAGCGCCTGGCCCGCAGCGCCTCGCATGGCGCGGTGCTGATTGTGCCGATGCTGGACCCCGATACCGTGCTGCTGGTTAGGGAATACGCCGCCGGCATCCATCGTTACGAACTGGGCTTACCCAAAGGCAAGCTCGATGCCGGCGAAGACATGCTGGACGCCGCCAATCGGGAATTGAAAGAAGAAATCGGTTACGGCGCCGCCAAATTACGCCATTTGCACCGCGTATCCCTGGCGCCGGCCTATTTGGAACACACGATAGATATTATTCTCGCCGAAGAACTGTATCCGGAAAAACTGGTCGGCGACGAACCGGAAGAGCTGCAAGTGGTGCCTTGGCCGCTGAATAGTATCGATACTTTGTTAGCCAGCGGCGAATGCAGCGAAGCCCGCTCGATTGCCGCGTTATATATTGCCTTGGCACATCTGAACGGCCGCGACTGAGTCTGTCTCAGATTCGAACCTTAGATCTTGAACAAGGGCTCCAAACCATCGCCGTTTTTCCCATCGCTGCTGACCGCTGTTGGTTTGGCGGAAAACGCCTGCCAAAGAGCCTGGCCTTGCCAATCCTGATTCCGCCCGGAATATAACAAGCGATTCAGAGCCAAAATCTCTTCGCGAAGCGCCTCGGCACAATGGGCCGCAATTGCGCCCAAACTCTCCGCGCCGAACTCGGCCTTACCCCATTGCAGCAAGGCCTGCTTGGCGGCCTGCGGCTTATTTTCCCAACAAGCCCGTTTCAGCGTCTTTTCCATGGCTGTTTCCGGCACCTGCTCAACGCCCTTGCCCGTTGATACTTTGGCTGACGGGCGGCGATACCAGACGACGATAGTCAGCAACCAGCCCAGTGCCAAAGTCGCCGATACAGCTTGCCAAAAGCGGGTGTCGCTGCTGCTGGTAACAGTAATCGGCGATGTGGTCACTTGGCTAGTTGCCGGCTCTTGCGCCACGGTCGCCGCAGCTGGGGGAGCGGGCACTTGGGCATTTTCGGCGCTGGCCAAAGCTTTTAGCTTGACGCTGGGCAGGTGTGCGGTTTCCATTTTCTGCGTTTTGGTGTTGAACCAGGCAATATCCAGCGCCGGCAAGGTGTATTCGCCGGGTTTGGAAGGAATAAAGGCGATTTTTTCCTCGCGTAACGCGGTCAAGCCGTCGCTTTCCTTATCTTCCTTCAGCACCGGTTGATCGGGATAGGTTTTGATACCGTCGATAGCGGTTTTATCGAGCAGTTCCGGCAACTGGCCGACCGTGGCGCCTTTTGCGTTTAGCGTGAGAGTACGAGTCAAGGGTTCGCCGACTTTGGTTTGCAAACCCGCGTCGGACCAGGTTTCGCTGAGCGTTACAGATTCAGCACTCAACCAGTTCGGGCCTTTAAAGCTGGCCGGCACCGCTTGCACGTTTAAGGTGATAGCTTTGGAGGCCACCCGGCGAGTTTCTGTATCGGGCCGGTTGAAAAAACCGTTAAAACGCGGCTGGCGTTGATTGCTCATGTATTCGGCATTCAAGATCAACGGCGCAATGGTAAACACGCCGCTTTGCTGCGGAAAAATCGCATATTTGCGTTCGGTCACCCAATAATCCACGCCCTTGATCTGGGTGGCGTAGGTACTGTCCTCGCCCAGCTTTTCGACCAGCGCATCCTTGATCTCCGGCTCGCTAAGACTGGCCTGAGTAATCTGTACCTTGCGGAACAACTTCAGCGTGTAAAGCACCTGCGACTGCACGTATGGTTGCTCGGGCGTGGCAGCCACTTCCAGAAATATGTCGTCGTTGCCTTGCGGAGCGGCGGTATTTTCATTCACGACCAGTTTCAAAGGCTTGCTGCTATCGGCACCGAAGGCAATCGGCGGAATGAACAACTCTCCGGCTTGTTTAGCCATCGCCCGGACTATCCATTGTTCGCTGCGGCTGCTTTTGCCGTTCACCCACGAGGAGTTGCTGCTGCGCTGCTGACTGAGAATTTCGAAATTCTCCTGCAAGGGCGCGAAATCGGGGTTGCCGTCCGGATCTTCACTGGCCGTGAAGGTAATCTGAAACGATTCGTTGAGGCCGACCGGATTGCGATCAACCGCCACTTGAATCTCCGCCGCCTGTATCGCGGTGCTCAGCAGCATTAACAGGCCATACAGCAGCCACGCGCAATAGTGTCTATGCATACAATTGATCATTTACTTCATCGAGAAAGGTTTATGTATATCGCGTCTATCATCGAACCAACCGTATAACACCGGCAATACCACCAGCGTCAGCAGCGTGGAACTAATCAAGCCGCCTATCACCACGATAGCCAAGGGTTTTTGTACTTCGGAACCGGGGCCGATAGCAAATAAGAACGGCACCAGACCCAACAAGGCCACCGTGGCGGTCATCATCACCGGCCGGAATCGCTGTTCGCAGCCGCGCCGAATCGCATATTCCAGGCTCAAACCGCTTTCCCGTTGCGAACGGATATACGACACCAATACCACGCCATTCAGCACCGCGATACCCCATAAGGCGATGAAGCCCACCGAAGCGGGGACAGACAGGTATTCGCCGCTGAGAAACAGCGTGATGATGCCGCCAATGGACGCAAACGGCAGCACCAGAATAATCAATGCGGCAAAGCGCAGCGATTTAAACAGCATGAACAGCAAAAAGAAAATCGCCGCGATGGTAACCGGAATAATCATCTGCAAATGTCCCAAGGCCCGCTCCATATTCTGAAACTGGCCGCCCCATTGCAAATAATAGCCTTCCGGCAATTGCACCTTGTCGGCCACGGCCTTTTGCAACTCGGCGACGAAACCGCCCAAATCCCGGTCGCGAACGTTAATCCCCACCACGATGCGGCGTTTACCCATTTCCCGGCTGATCAAGGCCGGGCCGTCGTTTAAGGTGATGTTGCTGACATCGCCCAGCGGTACGCGGGCGCCGTTCGCCGGCGTCAGCATCAGTGCATCGATGGCACCGATATTATTCCGAAACTGCTCCGGCAGGCGCACCGCCGCCGAAAAGCGCCGTTCGCCCTGATAAATCTCGGTAGCCACCTTGCCGGCTATCGCGGTTTCTATGACATCGTGAATGTCCGCTGCATTCAAACCGTGGCGGGCGATAGCTTGCCTGTCGACGGTAATATTCAAATATTGCTGACCGGTCAGGCGCTCGACCCGAATATCGCGGGCACCGTTTACGCTATTGGCAACGCCGGCAATATCGTCCGCCAGCCGTTTCAGTTCGGCAAGATCGTCGCCGAATACTTTCACCGCTACGTCGGAGCGCACACCGGTTACCATTTCGTCCACCCGGTCGGAAATCGGTTGCGCCATTACCACCTGCATACCCGGTAGGTTTTCGGTGAGTTTCGCACTCATGGCATCGGCAATATCATCCTGATTCCAGCCTTTCGGCCATTCCGCGCGCGGCTTCAACGTAACGATGGGGGTCGATTCGTTTTGCGCTTGCGGATCGGCCGGACTTTCGCCGCGGCCCACGCCGCTGACCACGGTTTTCACGCCGGGAATTTCCATCACCATTTTCATCGCCTGCATTTCCACATTGATGCTTTCCTCAAGCGAAATGTTCGGCATTCGGTTGATGCCCGGCACGATAGAGCCTTCCTTCATTTCCGGAATGAACGACGTGCCCAGCAAAGGCAACAAGGCTAGTGTCGCAGCGAACACGCCGACCGCTCCGCCCACCACCTTCAGCCGATTGGCCATCGCCCAATCCAGCATGCGTAGATAAATCCGTTTAATGAAGGCAATCAGCTTAGTGTCGTGTTCGCCGTCGTGCCCCTCTAGTAAAAAGGCGCACAATACCGGCGACAAGGTCAGCGACACCACCAGCGAAATCAGCAAGGCGATGGCGATGGTATACGCCAGCGGCGCGAACATCTTGCCTTCCATGCCTTGCAGAGTCATCAGCGGCAAAAACACCAGCACGATGATACCGACGCCGAACAACACCGGCGTCGCCACTTCCTGAGCAGCAGTCATCACTACTTTCACCCGGCTGGTGGCGCGGCCCTTGCGTTCGCCCAGCAACCGAAACGCGTTTTCCACGACCACCACGGAGCCGTCCACCATCAAACCGATTGCAATCGCCAAACCGCCCAGCGACATCAAATTGGCGGAAAGACCGAGCTGATTCATCGCGATAAAGGTGACCAAGGGCGTCACGATCAAGGTGCTGACCACGATCAAGCTGGAACGCACGTCGCCCAAAAACAGGAACAAGACGATGACCACCAGCACGATACCTTCCAGCAGCACTTTGGTAACCGTATGCAAAGCGGCATCGACCAGGTCGCTGCGATCATAATAGGAGACGATTTTCAGATCGTGTGGCAGCATGCCCTTGGCGTTGATTTCCGCGACCCGCTCCTTGATGCGACCGACCACTTCCTTGGCGTTGCCGCCGCGCAGCATCATCACAATGCCGCCAACCGACTCGGTATAGCCGCCTTTCAATACGGCCCCGGCCCGCACTTCGTGGCCGATTTTGATTTCTGCGACGTCGTGCATATGTACCGGCACGCTGTCTTCTTCCTTTAATACGATGTTGCCGATGTCTTTGACGTCGTTGATCAGACCCACCCCGCGAATCAGATACTGTTCTGCAAAATGCGGCAAGACACCGCCGCCACTGTTGGCGTTATTTCTCGCCAATGCATCGAAGACCTCTCGCAACGATATTCGGTAATGGTGCAAGCGGTTGGGGTTCACCAGTACCTGGTATTGTTTGACATAACCGCCCTGGGAATTGATTTCCGCGACACCCGGAATACCGCGCAGCAGCGGCCGCACCACCCAGTCTTGCGCTTCGCGGCGTTGCTGCAATTCCTCCTGGGTCAAGGCCCGCTGGCCGTCGTCATCCCGCTCAAGGGTATATTGATAGACCTCGCCCAAACCCGTGGATACCGGGCCGAGCACCGGATTGATACCTTCCGGCATCTGCTGTTTCACTTCGATCAGCCGTTCCATCACCAATTGCCGGGCAAAATACACTTCGGTGCTATCGGTGAAAATCAAGGTAATCAGGGACAGGCCGTTTTTGTTCATGGAGCGCATTTCTTCCAGGCCGGGCAGGCCGGCCATCGCGATTTCCAAGGGCACGGTGATCAGCCGTTCAACTTCGTCCGGCGAGCGGCCGCTGGCTTCGGTGGCGATTTGCACCTGGATATTGGTGACATCCGGGAACGCATCCACCGACAACTGCTGCACGGCGCGCACCCCGAACAGCGTGAGCGCCACCGCCAGCACCGCCACCAGCACACGCTGGTGCAGTGCGGCTGCAATAAAGCTATTAATCATGGTTTACTCCAAGATGCTGCGCAAGCGCTCGTTATTCAAATGAAACGCACCACCGACTACAATTTTTTCCCCCGCTTTCAAGCCTTCCAGCAACGGCCGTTTCTGGGCTTCTTCGCGACCCAGCCGCACCGGGCGCATCTCAAAACGCGCCGCCCCTGTGTCGACAAACACAAAATCCCTATCATTTTCCCTGACCACGGCCTGACTAGGCACGATCAAAGTTTGCGAACCCGGTCTACTCAACTTCAATGTGGCCAGCATTTGTGGCTTAAACAGGCGCTGCGGATTGGCCAACGCCATTCTGACTGTCACCGTACGCGTGTCGGGATCCACCATGTCGGCGACGTAGATTAGCTTGCCGCTGACTTCCTGCCCCGGCAGTGCCGGCACCTCGGCAAAAGCTTGATCCCCCTGACGGGCCCAATGCGCTTGTTGCTCGGGAATTTCCGCAACCAGCCACAAGTGCGACAAATCCGCGACGGTATATAAGCTGTCCGCCGGCTGCACCACCTGGCCGATGGCGACGTTACGTTCGATGACCACACCGTCTATGCTGGCGGTCACCGGCGAGAACGAATGAATGCTGCGTTGCTTGTCCAGGCGCTTTAAATCGGCTTCGCTCATGCCCATCACCCGCAGCTGATCGTTGGCCGCGCGTAAATCCACGTCCGCCTCGGTCAACACGCTTTGCCGCTCTTGAAATTCAGCTTCCGAAATCACGCCGCTTTCCATCAGGCGTTCGGCGCGCTTGACGGTAATGCGGCGCAGATTGACTTGGGACGCTGCTTTCAAATAGTCCGACTGGGCTTTACCCAGCTCGGTGCTGTTCAATAAGGCCAGACGTTCGCCCTTTTTGACGGCTTGACCGAGCATCGCGTTGATCTCTGTAATCCGCCCGGTGACCGAGGCACCGATGCGCGCCACCCGTGCTTGATCCAGTTCCACCCGGGCCGAGACATTCAGCGATTCGCCGACTTCTCCGGGTTTAACTTCGGCGATACTCAACAGCTTTAACAAGGCGGGCGAGGCCTCCAGGACCGGTTTCAAATCGGCGCCAAGGGCGGGTAGGGCAAAACTCAGCAAAAACAGCACAGCCATAAGCGGCGAATAGCGGAATGGAGTCTGGAGCTTGGGTGTCATGGTCTTTCCTTTAAGCAAAATAATCTTTTTCAATCAATTAACTGATAACGGACTACGCCCGATACAAACCACGTTAGCGGATAGTTTGGTTGGCGCCTATTGCGCTTTAGGCCCAACGCAGCTTAACGAACCGCTAAATTGCAGCCTCGGGCGGCGTTTGGCTGACCAACACCTTGTCGATGCGGGTGCCGTCGATATCGACGATCTCGAAACGCCATTGCCGAAATTCGAAGTTATCCGTCACTTGGGGAATTTTTTCCAGGTAAAACAGAATGAAGCCGCCGACGGTGTGATAGGCATTGTCGGTCTCGCCGGGTAAATTGCCGTCAACACCAATCACCGATTTCAAGCGCTGAATCGATAAGCCGCCATCCACCAACCACGAACCATCGCTACGTTGCACCACATCGACGTCCAGATTGGTGCGACTGGGTAGATGGCCGACGATGGCTTTCAGCACATCGCTAAGCGTCACCAAGCCCTCGATGTCGCCATATTCGTCGACGACCAACGCCAGATCGGCCCGCTTTTCCTGAAAGAACGCTAGCAACTGACTCAGGGTCATCGCTTCCGGCACGTACAGCGGCGTATGCAGCAGCGGCACTATATCCAAGGCTGTGCCGGCCATCGCCAGCTTCAGCAGATCGCTTCTTTGCAATATTCCTACCACATTTTCCAGACCGTCCCGGCAAATGACCGCCCGGGCATACGGACAGTCGGCGATTTTCTCGCGCACCGCTGCGTCAGAGTCGCTCAAATCGATGGCATATATTTGCTGTCTCGGCGTCATGGCCGCGCCGAGCATTTGTTCGTCCAGTTGCAAAACGTTGCCGACCAAATGGCTTTCGCTGGCGTGAAACACCCCGGTTTCCGCGCCGATTTCCATCAGCAGTTTGATTTCTTCGTTGGTAACACTAGTCTGCGGCGGTCTATGCGCGCCGAATATCCGCAGTATCAGCGTACTGGACGACGACAGCAGCCAGACAACCGGACTGGCAACCAGCGACAGCGTATGCATAGGCCGGGCGATAAACACCGCAATCCGCTCCGGATGCAGCAAGGCCAGACGCTTGGGCACCAGTTCGCCGATCACTACCGAACAATAAGTAATCAGGAATACCGTTGCGATCAGTGCAATGCTCTGCGCATAGGGCGCCAGCAGGGGAATGTTCAGCAGTTGACTATGCAAGGGCTCGGTCAAAGCCTCCTCACCCAACGCGCCACTGAGAATACCGACAGACGTGATGCCGACCTGCACGGTGGACAAAAACCGCGACGGATCTTTGTGCAGCTTCAAGGCGGTACGCGCACCCGCGCGTTTTTCACCGGCCAGTTTCTGCAAGCGCGCCAGACCGGAAGAAACCAACGACATTTCCGACATCGCAAACACGCCGTTGATCAGGATCAAAATTAGTATTAGGCCTATATCCATCGTTTCATCGCATCACAAGTCATAAGAAAGTTGGGCTTAATTCTACGTTGTCAGATTATCCGTAAGTCCGTCATACCCGCTTCCCTGCTGGAATGACGACCATTTGAATCTGACAAAGGAGATTTAAAGTGCCTGGTTTTAATCAAGGCTAAAGCCACCCTGGATTTTCAACTGTAGTCATACCGGCATTTACCATGCCGGACCGGACTGGTTTCCTCGATTGCGCTGACCGTACTGATATTTGAATTTACGCTTCAACAAGCCGGTCGGCTCATCCGGTATGCGCTTCAATAATTGCTCGTTGGCGCGCTGAGTTTCGTCTTTTTCCGTGGCTTGCGCGGCTTTTTCCGTTTCGTTGGGTTCTTGTTTGGGCGGCTGCGCAGGCTGTTTGGCGTCGGCTGCGGACTGTTGTTGGTCTTCCTTCGCCTGGTTCTGCTCGGCATCCTGCTTGGTTTCTGCTTGCTGTTTGTCCTGCGGCATTTGCTCCTGCTGCGAATCTTTGTCGGCTTGATCGGATTCGCCATCCTGCTGCTGTTTTTGCTGTTGAGCGGACGAATCCTGTTTGTCCTGCTTTTGATCGTCTTGCTGATTATTGTCCTGCTGCTTTTGTTGTTCCTGTTCTTTCAGCTTCTTCTCGACCAGTTCCTTATTGTATTTCGCATCCTGATGGTTAGGATCGAGTTGCAGCGCCTGTTGATAGGCTTGCACGGCTTCCGGCAACTGGCCGGCCTGGGCCAACGCATTGCCGCGATTGTAATGGCCTTCCGCAGTTTGAGTGTTTTTTAAGGTCTCGGCAGCTTCTTGGAATTGACCGGCCTTGTACTGAGCGGCGGCACGCCAGTCCGGATTATCGAACTGCTCGGCGGCTTGTTGATATTGCTGTTGCTCGAAAGCCTGCTTGGCGCGTTGATCGGGCGTTTGCCACAGGCTTTGCCAATCCAGCGCGTAGCTATTTTTGGGCAACGGCAATAAGCACAGCAGTGCCAATAACAAGCCCTTTCTAAATTGCAAAGCCGCCCAGGGTATGACCAACAGCAACAGCCAAGGGCCTTTTTCATCCCATTGTTGCAACAACAGATTGCTATCCAAATTTTCGCTACCGGTATCGGCGCTATTGAACAAACGTCCCAGATTTTCGACATCCGCGTCGTTTGCGGTTACAGGCTGATAAATGCCGCGACCATGCTGGGCCAATGTGCTCAACGCGGCTTCGTCCAGCTTGGCAATCACGATGGCACCGTTACTATCCTTTAAGAACCCGGCACCCTGTAACTGGATAGGCGCGCCTTCCGGCGTACCCACCGCCAGCACCGACAGCCGGTAATCGCCCAGCCAATGTTCGGCCTGCTCGGCCACATCGGCATCGACACCGTCGGTGACCAGCAGGATATGTCCCTTGACCAGGCCGGCCTGGCGCAACAAAGCCACCGCGGCATTCAGCGCCACGCCGGTATTACTGCCGGGACTGGGCATGATGTCGGTGGTCAGCGCAGTCAATTGGCTGTCGATGGTAGCGGTATCGTTGGTCAACGGTGTGACGGTAAAGGCATCGCCGCCGTAGACCAGCAACGCGGTTTGGCCGTCCTTGCGTTGCTTCAATAAATCGGCGATTTTGTAGCGAGCCTTGCCGATGCGGCTGGGTTTGATATCGGCGGCATCCATGGATTTAGACAAATCCAAGGCAATCACCAGCGCGGCATCGTTTCTAAAGGCCGGGCCAGGCAAGCGCTGCCACGTGGGGCCGGCCAGCGCGATGATGGTCAGCAACGCGGCAAAACCGGCACCGAATAAAGGGCCGCGCGACTGTTGCAGCGGCTTGTCTTGCAAAATAAATGGCAGCAACTCGGCATCGCACACCTCGCTCCAGTTACCGCGCCCTTGCCGATGCCTCACCAACAATATCAAAAACAGCGCGGCCGGTAATACAGCCAGCAACCACCAGGGCCGCAAGAAATGAAAATCGGCAAAATTCATGACCACCTCAATCGGGCCAAAGTTAACCAGCCCGTCAATAACAAGGCCAAGCCCAGCGGCCAATAAAACAGTTCGCTGCGCGGCCGGAAGTATTGTTTGTCCTTTTCAACAGGTTCCAGTTGATCCAGCATGCGGTAGATTTTTTCAAGCTCTTCGGTATTGCGGGCGCGAAAATAATGGCCGCCGGTAGCATTGGCAATGGCGGTCAGGGTTTTTTCATCGAGATCGGCGGACGGGTTGATCCGGCGGGTGCCGAACAGGCTGCGCACCAACACTTCGTCGGCGCCTATACCTATCGTATAAATTTTCAGGTGATGGTCGGCGGCCAGTTCGGCGGCTTTTAACGGCATCAATTCGCCGGCGGTGTTAGCGCCGTCGGTCAACAAAATCAACACCCGGCTGGCATCTTGCTGCTGTTGCAGACGTTTGACAGCCAAACCAATAGCGTCGCCGATCGAGGTTTTCGGGTCGTCCTCGGTAATGCCGATAAAAGCCTCGTGCAACAAGGTTTGCACAGTCTTGCGGTCAAAGGTTAAGGGCACATGCAAGTAAGCTTGCGTGCCGAACAAGATCAAGCCCAGGCGGTCGCCGACCCGGCGCTGAATAAACTCGCCGGCCACTTGTTTAATCGCGGTTAAGCGATCCACGCGCTGTTTGCCGAGGATAAAATCTTCTTCCTGCATACTGCCGGACACGTCCACCGCCAGCATCAAGTCGCGGCCGCTGACCGCTTGCTCGATGGGTTCGCCCAACCATTGCGGGCGAGCGGCCGCTATCAGCAAACACAGCCAAGCCAGTGCGGCCAACCATAAAGGCCAGCGCCGCTCGCTGCTGACTACCCGGCTCGCGCTGGGGCCGAAATCGTCCAGAAACGGGACTTTCAATGCCGCCTGTTGAGCGGCGGCACGCGCCGGTAACAGCCAACGCAATAGTAGCGGTAGCGGCAACAACCATAACAACCAAGGCCAGTGCAATTCGATCATGGTTTTTTCGCCTGCTGTTTCAACCAGCGTTCGCACAGCTCGAACAGCGCCTCCAGCTCAGCGTCGGCCGGCGGCGTTTGCCGGTAATGACCGTCGGCCAAACAGCGGCCGGGACCTTGACTAAAAGGCGCATCCGGCAGGGATTGGTCCAGATAACTTAACCAAGCCTCGCCACGCAAGCTGGCGGCATCGCTGCGCGGCGCGGTACTGATGGCGACGCGCCGCAACAAGGCGGACAAAGCCGCCAAGGTCTGTCTGGCATCGGCGCCGCTTTCCCGGCGAATGGCGGACAACAATTTCGCGGCGGTTTTGGCCGCAGTCTGGCGGCGGATGCGCTTATAAAAATAACGGCACAGAAAAATCAGCAGCGGCAGCAACACCGCCAACAACCACCAGCCCGGCGCCAGCGGCCAAAAAGCCACCGAATCGGGCAAATGTATATCTTTTAAAGGCAAGGGTTCCATGTTAAATATCTACATCTCGTCCAAATTGGGGAGCCGGGTATACAAAATCAGCAGATCGTCGATTTGCTGCTGAATAGCCCGCAGCTCATTAAAACCCGCCTGCGCGGCGTCGCGCTGGCCGGCCTCGCAGCGTCTGAGCAAACTCTCGGCCAGCACGTGCAATTGCCGTTGTAATTGTTCGATATGCTCCAACCAATCCTGGGCATACTGTCTGTCGTGTTGTATTTGCTTTAACCAACGTCCCAGATGGGTACGGCGTTGCTCCAAGATCGGCCAGCTTTTTAAAGTGTCGTGCGGTTCCGCGAACAGACAGGCTTGTACCCGCTGCAACCACTGCCGGGTGTCGAAGCGGCGAATCGCAATTTCGATCTGTTCCGCCGACAGCTCGGCATTCGCATAAATCTGCCAGTCGCTGAACGGCCGGTAAGCAATCACCCACTCGGCAATCGCCGCAGCGGGCATGGGACGGGCAATCGCGTAACCTTGCAGCAGATGGCAACCCAACAACAACAGCACGATACCTTGTTCCTGACTTTCCACGCCTTCCGCCACGACTTCCCGGTTAAAAGCCTGACTGAGCGCAATGACGCTCTCTATGATGGCGTAGTCGTCGGGATCGTCGAGCATGTCGCGGACAAAGGTCTGATCGATTTTCACGGTATCCACGGACAAATGCCGCAAATGCGTCAACGACGAATAGCCGGTACCGAAATCGTCCAAGGCCACACTAATGCCCAGTTGTTCCCGGCAGCTTTTGATAATCCGGTTCACCGCCGACAAATCGTCCAAGGCGGTACTTTCCAGAATTTCCAATTGCAGAAAGCGGGCATCCATTTCCGGATGACGGCGCAAGGTCTCGTCGATATACGCGCCGATGCCGGACCACAGTAAATGATAGGAGGAGATATTCACGCTGACCTCCAGCTGTAAGCCTCGCGCATGCCAGCCCGCCAACTGCTCGCAGGCTTGAGCGATGACCCAATTGCCGATGCGGATTTCCAGATCGGTGGAGGCAATCACCGGTAAAAACTCCAGCGGCGGCACCATACCGCGCTGCGGATGCTGCCAACGGATCAAGGCTTCCACGCCTTTGACCTGGCCGGTTTTGATGTCGACCTTGGGTTGGTAATACATGCACAATTCGTTGTTTAAAAACGCCGCTTCGATGTCGCGCAGCTGCTGGTGGCGATGCATGACTTGTTGGTCGTGGCTGGCATCGAACAACTGACAACGGTTTTTGCCGGCCAATTTGGCCTGGTACATGGCATAGTCAGCATGCCGCAATAAGGCGTCGGCGCCGGCATCATCCAGGGGATATACGGTAAAACCGCTACTGGCGCCGACCGAAATCGGCTTATCGTCAATGACATACGGCAGGGCAATCGCCTGATGAATCCGCATGATGGCTTGTTCGCATTGCGCAATCGAGTCTACATTGCCCAATAACAGCGCGAATTCGTCGCCGCCGTGCCGGGATACGCTGTCTTCCGCGCGGATCGCGTTTTTGATTCTTTCCGCCACTTCAACCAGCACCCGGTCACCAATATCGTGGCCGAATTGGTCGTTGACCGGCTTGAACCCATCCAGGTCCAGAAAACAAATCGCCAACAAGGTGTTTTCCCGCTTGCTGTGGGCGATGGCCTGATTCAAGCGATCGGCGAATAAAATCCGATTCGGCAGGCGGGTGAGCGGATCGTAATGGGCAAATAATTCCAGCAGCTGTTGCTGCTGCTTGGCCTGCGTGACATCGGAAAATAGCCCGACATAGTGAGTGATCTTGCCGTCGGCATCGCACAAGGCGGAGACCGTCAGCCATTCCGCATACAACTCGCCGTTTTTTTTGCGATTCCATAATTCCCCTTGCCAATGCTGCGCTTCGTGCAAGGCCTGCCACATATCCCGGTAAAAATCCGCACCGTATTTGCCGGACTGCAACATACTGGGGTTTTGACCGATGACTTCGGCGCGGCTGTAGCCGGTGATCTGGCAAAAGGTTGGATTCACGTCGATGATAATCCCTACGGCGTCGGTAATCAGAATGCCTTCGTGCGCCTCGCTGAACACCCGCGCGGCCAGTTTCAGGTGCTCTTCGGCCTGCTTACGTTCGGTAATATCGCGGGTCAGCCCCAAGAGGGCCGCGATATTACCTTCCGCATCGCGCATCGGTACGGCGTGGGTATCCAACCAGCGCTGACCGCCGCGCAAACCGATGATTTCAAATTCCAGTGTGCCCGACGCACCGGCAAACACCCGCCGAGTCAGTTTTTTAAAGGCTGCCCGGTACTTGGGCAACACCATGTCTTCCAGGCGACCTTGTTGCGCCTGCTCGAAGGAATCGGCTTCTATCATATCCAGACCGGCACGATTCATCTGCAACAAACTGCCATCGTGAGCCAGCAATTTCACGCACTCCGGTTCCGAGTCGACGATAGTGCGCAGTTTTAATTCCGATTCCCTGGCGATATTCGCCGAGACTTCCAACTCAGCAATGGCATTGGCCAGCGCCCGAGTACGTTCTTCCACCAAGGCTTGCACAGAGGCGGTTCTACCGCTGATGATAAGAAGTAAAATGCTCAACAGGCTGGTAAAACAAAGACCACCGATCAGGGTAATCAGGGGCAGTGATGAACCTTGTTCGTCGATAAACTGGCTATCGGGAGAAATGGTGATTTGCCAGGTGCGATCGACAAATGTAAAGCTGCGCTGCCATATTCGTAATTCATAATTCAAGGACACCGGGTTGCGTACCGGTTTTGCAAACAAGCCGGTTTGCCCTGCGGGTGCGCCTAGATCATCGATGGCGATGCCCAGGTCATCGATGTTCAGGCCCCTGGTGACAATCTCCACCATTCTGGCAGGCAAAATGATGGCAGATACAAATCCGGCAATATCCAGTGCGTCACCATCTGCGCCCTGTCGGTTAACCGGAATCGAAACCAAAATGCCGGGATCCGCATCGCTACGTTGCATGAGTGTCAGCTTTTGCGAGGCAGTGGGTTTACCGCTGGCGCGCGCTAAGTTTTTTGCTTGGCGGCTAAGTGGATTTGACATGGAGTCGAAGCCGAAGGCTTTTTCGTTGCCGGCCATCGGCTCCACAAACATAATAGGAAAATATTCGGGCCTGGCTGTTGCCTTAACCACTTGGCCGTCGCTATCGCGTTCGGCAACCTGGAAATTAGGAAATCCTTCGGCACGAATAGCCTGCTCAAAGGCCGGCAAATCGGCTTGAGCGATACGAGGCAGCCATTCCAGGGCCTGAATTTCCGGGTGGCGTTGCAGGATACCCTGCGAAAACACGCTAAATTCGGCTCTATCCACATCGCTGGATGCCAAAAACACGTCTCTTAAAGCCAAAGTGCTGTCGATCACATCAACCGCATATTCCACCAGCAGACGGTCTATTTCGCCGGCTCGACTATCGAAAGCCTGCTGAATGCGGGCATGTTCGGCTTGGAATACTTGCAAGAACACCAGTATCAATGCCAATAGTGTACCCAGTAGGGGCAGCGCCACACTCAGCCGCCGCGCCTGCCAAAGTGCACGGGGCCGTCCGAAATAACAAAATAACAGCGGCGTAATAATCATTACGCCCAAGCTATCGCCAATCCACCAGTTGCGCCAGGACAACCATAGCTGCGACGAGGTCATCAGCTCCAATAAATACAGCACTCCAATGCCGACACTAGGCGCTATCAAACAGGCAACCGGACCCACCAGCCCAAAAAACTTGAGGATAGTGCCCGGGCTATCCAGCTTGGGTAAACCCGGCTGTACATAGTTTTTGACAAGGGCGATGGCAACCAAGGCTTGCAAGGTGCTGCCGGTGCCGATGACCAAAGAGGAAACCACTGTCTCGGTCGTCAATTGCCCGGAAAAATCGATATTGACCAGAAAATTACTCAGCGTGGCGCCTAACCATATACCCGGCCATAGATACCGCCCACCCAGGAACAGTGCCGCGAGCGCAATTCCCGCTGGCGGCCATAGCGGACTGGCATAGCCGGGCGGAATCATCATTTTGACGCCCACCCAGCCGCCGGCAAACATCAGCATGCTCAGTGCACCAATATTCAGTAGCAATACCATGGGTCTGACAGACGTGATTTTTTGCGCCTCCGGTTCCGGCGACGACAAATCTACAGAATTGGGTGAATTGGGGTTTTGCATGGATTGATCGGGAACGGGTTAGGCCGCCGGACGCGAGCGAGATCCGTTCAACGCATCCAAAGGTGCTTGCTGGGTCGTGCAGGGTATCAAAGTTAGACGCAGTTTATTGCCGAGTTTTTGCAAGTACTCCTGCCTGTCCTGGAAACGCTGCCGATAGGCTTGCAGCCGCTGTTTATCGCCGCTGTCGATCAATACCTCGCGCCAGCCGTCGGTAAAACGGTAACGTCCTTGAGCCGGTAAACTGCTTTCCAGCGGATCGGCGATATGCACCAATACCACTTCGCAATGCCGAGCCAGATTGGCCAGATGATTTTCGGCCGCGCTATTCATGCCGCGAAAATCGCTAAGAATATACACCCGGCTGCCGGGCCGGGCGTGATGCAGCAGCCTGGCCAAAGGTTGCGCCAGATTGACTACGGCCGCGCCGTTGTAGTCCGGATTAACCAGAGCGTTCAAAAACCGTAACAAGGCCGGCTTACCGGTTTGCGGTTTTAGTTCCTGGCAACCGGCATCGCTGAAAATTTGCCCGCCGATGCGATCACCTTGCTTCAAGGCCGCCCAAGCCAACAAACCTGCCAAACGAGCAGCCTGCACGGACTTGAATACGCCGCGCGTGGCAAACGCCATGGTGGCCCGGTAATCCACCGCGATGAACATCGGCCTTTCCCGTTCTTCCTTGAAAATTTTACTGTGGGGTTTGTCGGTGCGGGCCGTGACGCGCCAGTCGATACGCCGCACATCGTCGCCGGGTTGATAGAGGCGGGTTTCGTCGAAAGCCATCCCACGCCCTTTCAGATGCGACAGATAATTACCGCTTTGCGCCGCGCGGATGTTGGCATGGCCCAGACTGAGCATGCCGGCCGGTTTGGCCAGGTCTACCAAGGCTTTTAGAGTGACCGTAACCCTGGGGTTATCGGCCGCTGGCGACGTATTCATCAGGGTACGGCAATTCTGGCTATCAGTTCTTTGATCACGTAATCGCTGCTGATGCCTTCGGCTTCCGCTTCGTAAGACAAAATCAGGCGGTGGCGCAACACGTCGTAAGCCATATCCTGAATGTCGCCCGGATCGACGAAATCGCGTTGTTGCAACCAGGCCTTGGCGCGCGCGCAGCGGTCCAGCGCGATGCTGGCGCGCGGGCTGGCGCCGTATTGAATCCAGCCGGCCAAATCCTGACCGTAAACGCCGGGATTTCGGGTAGCCAGCACGATTTGCAGCAGATATTGCTCCAAGCTGTCGGCCAGATATAAATCCAGCACCTCACCGCGCGCTGCGAATAAGGCTTGCTGACTCACTTTTGGCTGCGCGTTGCCCTGATTTTGCAAAGCGCCCTTGGCTTCGGCGCGGGCTAGATGCAGTATCGCCTGCTCGTGCTCGGCATTGGGATAATCGATTTTTACATGCAGCAAAAATCTATCCAGCTGCGCTTCCGGCAAGGGGTAAGTGCCTTCCTGTTCGATGGGGTTTTGCGTGGCCATCACCATAAACAAGGGCGGCAGCGGATACGTGGCTTTGCCGACCGTGATCTGCCGTTCCGCCATCGCTTCCAGCAAGGCGGCCTGGACTTTGGCCGGCGCGCGGTTGATTTCGTCGGCCAGGATCAGGTTATGAAACAGCGGACCTTTCTGAAACTCGAAACTGCCTTGCTGCGGGCGGTAAATCTCGGTACCGGTCAAGTCAGCCGGCAACAGGTCAGGGGTAAATTGCACCCGGTGAAAATCGGCTTCTATGCCTTGGCTAAGGACGTTAATGGCGCGAGTTTTCGCCAGACCCGGCGCACCTTCCACCAACAAATGCCCATCGGCCAGCAGGGCGATCAGCATTCTCTCGACCAACACTTCCTGGCCGATGATCTGCGTATTGATGTGAGTTTTGAGATTTTGTAAGGCGGCTTGGCTGGGGCTAAGACTTGTCGCAGTCATGTGTGTAAAAAATCCTTATGTTTAACAAAAATGTGACCGAGTTGAGTCCTGAAAGTTGCGCAGCGCTTAATTTTTACGCTGCAAATCCTTCCACTCGCGATGCGCAACCATGATATCGACCACTTTTTGCGGATCGTCGGTGACGGTGATCAGAGCCAAATCTTCCTCGGAAATGGTGCCGTATTCCATCATTTTGGCTTTCATCCAATCCATCAGGCCGCTCCAGAAGTCGGTGCCGAACAACACCAGCGGGATAGGATAGATCTTGTGGGTTTGCATCAAGGTCAAGGCTTCGAAGAACTCGTCCAGCGTGCCGAAACCGCCCGGCATGCAGACATAGCCGATCGAATAGCGTACAAACATCACCTTGCGCACGAAAAAATAGCGAAAATTCAGCGAAATATTTTGGTATGGATTGGGCGTTTGCTCCATCGGCAACTCGATGTTCAAGCCTATGGACGGTTGATCGTGCAGGATGGCACCTTTGTTGGCGGCTTCCATCACACCGGGTCCGCCGCCGCTGATCACCGCAAAGCCTTCCTTGCTGAGCATTTCCGCCAATTCCACAGTTTTTTGATAATAAAAATGCTCGGGCGGCAAGCGGGCGGAACCGAAAATCGAAATCGCGTCGCACAAACCGGACAGCTCGTCGAAGCCTTCGGTAAATTCGCTGATGATGCGAAAAATTCGCCAGGATTGATCGCCTTTTAAATCGTCGATGATACTGGACGAAGTCGAGCCGTCGGTACGGCGGTTTTTGATGCAACTCATGATTTATTCCTTATCGAGCACACGGTGCTCCTTGCATAGGGATGAAACGGCGAAGCCAAACTGACTCACGACAACTCCGCCAAACGATAAACCGTTTTTCCGGCCAGTAGCGTCAGCGTCACGCGCCCGGTCAAAGTTTGCTGCCAATACGGCGTATTGCAACCGGCGCTGTGCCAGTTTTCGCGGTTAACCTGCCAGCTGGCTTGCGGATCGAAAATACAGACATCGGCCGCATAACCAGGGGTTAATACGCCGGTTGCCAGACCTAGAATTTGTGCGGGCTTGCAGGTCAGGCTGGCTATGGCTTGCGACAAGCCGATGCGATGTTGCTGGGTTAATGCCAGCGTCAGCGGCAACAGGGTTTCCAGTGCCGCCACACCCGCTTCTGTTTCCGGAAATGCGCCGAGTTTGGCGTCCAGATCGTGGGGTTGGTGATCGGAACAAATCGCGTCTATAGTGCCGTTAACCAGGCCTTCACGTAAATATTGGCGGTCTATAGCACTGCGCAGCGGCGGCAGCACGTGGTAATTGCTGTCGAATGGGGTAATGTTGTCTTCGGTTAAATGCAACTGATGAATCGCCACGTCGGCCGTGACGTTCAGGCCGTATTTCTTGGCCTGCTGCAATTTGATAACAGAGTGCTTGCAACTGATTTGACTTATATGCACGCGGCAGCCGGTCAATTCCGCCAGCTCCAGACATTGAGCCAGCGCAATCGATTCGGCGGCTTCCGGAATGCCCGGCAAACCGTAGCGGCTGGCCACCGCACCTTCGTGGGCACAGCCCTTGCCGGACAAGGCGGGTTCGTTGGCGCGATACATCAACAGCAAATCGTGAGTGGCGGCATACTCCATCGCCCGCCGCAATATCAACAGATTGCCTAGCGGCTCGCTGGCATTGCTGACAGCAATACAGCCGGCCTGTTTCAGCGCGAACATAGCGCTCAGCTCACTGCCGGCCAGGCGCTGAGTCAAAGCACCTATGCTATGGATTTGCGGATAATCGGCCTTTTCGGCCTTGTCCTTGATAAACTCGACTACCGCCGGGCTATCGATACAGGGCTTGGTATCAGGGGGCAAACACAAGGAGGTGACGCCAGCGCTCAACGCCGCGCGGGTTTCGCTGAGGATATTGCCTTTTTGGGTCTGACCGGGTTCGCGCAAGCGCACGCTAAGATCGACGAAACCGGGACAAACGATTTGCTGATCGGCGTCGATAATTTGCTCAGGGGTAAAATCGGCGGCTTGCTCCAGCACAGAGACGATCTTGCCGTCTGCGATATAGACCGGGCCAATAGCATCGATATTATTGGCCGGATCGATGATGCGGCCATTCTGAATTAATATCTTACTCATGGCAGAACGCCTAAACGTAATTCACACCTATTTTTCTCATGGTGTCGGCTGGATAAGCAATGGTACTGATTACTCATTTAAGAATCTCGATGCGCTCTATCTCTACTAAAACTGCTGTGTGATGATGTCCGGTAACCGCATGGAAAAGTCTGCCTTTAACCCTAGTTTGTTTTCCATCATAGTCCTTTAGGTTTTCGTTTTTTAACGGCACAACTGTCACCTGGGTTTGATGTTGTTCCTTTTCTGCGTAAAGAGCTGGATTTGCCTCCACGCAAATAGGCGCACTCAATCGCAATATAGCTTGCGTTTCGTTAGCATCAAGTCTCGGAGTCTCACCATAGTTTGGTGGCCCGTAGAAAGATTGAATTTCAAGCGTGCCAGCGAGCATGACAGGGTTTTCGCCATAGTGAAGGCATGAATTCGCCTCCAAATACGAAGGAAGCAAATAAGTCGCTACCCACCAAATAATTGCGATGTAGGGCTTCATAGTATTTTGAGTTTATAGGCGCTCTTGAGCTCAAGCAGTTCATTCATCCGTTATCGGGTTAGTTGTGCATCGCCATCGACATGATTGCCATCCTGACCGCCACACCATTGCTGACTTGCTGCAAAATCACCGATTGCGGGCCGTCCGCGACGCTGGAGGCAATCTCTACGCCCCGATTGATTGGTCCAGGGTGCATTACGATAGCATCGGCTTTGGCGCGTTTAAGCTTGGCTTCGGTCAGACCGAAGCAGCGGAAAAATTCACTTTCGCTGGGCAAAAATGCCGAATTCATCCGCTCTTTTTGTAATCGCAACATAATCACCACATCCACATCATCCAAGCCTTCGTCCATGTCATGCATGGGTATTACGCCCATGGTTTTGACTTGCGCCGGTAGCAATGTCTTTGGCGCAATCACCCGCACTTCCGCAACACCCAAGGTGTTTAAAGCCAGAATCTGCGAGCGCGCGACCCGCGAATGCAGAATGTCACCGACGATAGCCACTTTCAGACCCTCGAATTGTTTCTTATGTTGCCGGATCGTGAACATATCCAACATCGCCTGGGTGGGATGGGCGTGCTGGCCGTCGCCGGCATTGATCACGCTGATGTGCGGTGCGGTGTGTTGGGCGATGAAATGCGCGGCGCCACTGAGGGCATGGCGAACCACAAACATGTCCACATGCATTGCTTCCAGGTTATGGATGGTATCCAGCAGGCTCTCGCCTTTCGAGGTGGCGGAGGTGGCGATATTCATGCTCAGCACGTCTGCCGACAGCCGGGTGGCTGCCAGTTCAAAGGTGGTGCGGGTGCGGGTGCTGTTTTCGAAAAACAGGTTGACGATGGTCTTGCCGCGCAGCAGGGGCACTTTTTTGACTTGATGTTCGGACATGCCGGCAAACGATTCGGCGGTATCCAGAATCTCGGTCAGTAGCTGTTTGTCCAGGCCTTCAATAGTCAGAAAATGCTTGAGCTTACCCTGTTCGGTAAGCTGAATATGTCGGGTCATGCCGCCACCACTTGTGGGGATTGAATCTCGATGCCCAATGGGTCGGGGCCGGTCAGTTTGATGCGCTGGTCGCCGGCCAGATCGATGCGGACGCCATGACAATCCGGTTGCAGCGGAATCTGCCGGCCGTTGCGTTCGATCAATACCGCCAGCACCACTTGGTTGGGGCGGCCGTAATCGAAAATCTCGTTCAGGGCAGCGCGGATGGTGCGGCCGGTGTAAAACACATCGTCGATCAAGATGATGTCGCGGCCTTCCAGATGCGGCGGCAGTTGGCTAGTCTTAACCTTGGGATGCATGCCGATTTGCGAGAAATCGTCACGATAAAAAGTGATGTCCAGCATGCCCAAGGGTTCGCTCATACCTAAGCGTTGATGCATATGCCGCGCGATCCAGGCCCCGCCGCTATGGATGCCGATCAGTAAGGGATTATTCAGCTTGCGCTCGCTAATCTGCCGGCGAATCGCGGCTTCCAGAGTGTCGAGCAGGATATCGATGTTCAGAGTGGCGATTGGCATGACGGCTACAGGGGGAATCTTGTTATTGTTATAAAATTCGGGAAAAAGGCGAAAGCAACAGGATAAACAGGCTGTGTGACTGTAAAACCGTTTTCGTCTTTTTACTTATCAAACCAGCTTTGCAGAATTATCTGGGCGGCCAGTTGATCTTGCACTGCCCACAGTTTAGCAGCACTGACTTTCAGGTCGTCGAACAGCATCTGCTTGGCGGCAAACGTGGTTAGCGTTTCATCGATTTGATGCACCGGCAAATTGTAACGACCATTGAGCTGGCGGCAGAACTTTTGCATGCGCGGGGTAATCACGTTATCCGAGCCATCTTGTTGCCGGGAAATGCCGACCACCAAGCCTAAGGGCCGCCATTCCGCAATCAGCTGACCGATTTTATGCCAGTTCGGCACTTGGTTAAGCGACGGTATGGTTTGCAGCGGACTGGCTATACCGGTGCCGGCATGTCCCACCGCAACGCCGATTTTTTTATTGCCGAAATCAAACCCTAAATACGCATCGCTGCTGAACTTTGCCGCCAGCGGATCGACCTTAACCATGGCCTGCCGGCGTGGTCAGGCGGTTAATATCGATACCCAACTGTCCGGCCGCGGCATTCCAGCGTTGGCTGATGGGGGTTTCGTAGAGTATCGCTTCACCGCAAGGCGTATTCAGCCAGGCATTTTCGACCATTTCCTTCTCCAGTTGACCGCTACCCCAGCCGGCGTAACCCAGCGCGATTAGATAATGACTGGGGCCTTTACCTTCGGCGATCGCTTCGAGAATGTCGCGGGAACTGGTCAGGGTGATATTCTCGGCGGTGCTGATGCTGGAATCCCAGCGTTGTTCACAGGCATCGTGAATCACGAAGCCGCGTTCCTGCTGTACCGGACCGCCAGCAAACACCGGGGTTTCCAGCACATTTTCCAGCTCGGTTTTAATCCCCATTTGCTCGAAAATATCGCGTAACTTCATGCCGGTCGGTCGATTGATGACAATGCCAAGCGCACCTTCTTCGTTGTGCTGGCACAGGTAAGTCACCGTGTGGAAAAAATGCGGGTCGGCCAGGCCGGGCATCGCAATCAAAAACTGGTTATTTAAATAAGTAACGTCTGTCATTGGAGTGCTGTATGGGCTAGCGGGCAGTCATGCCGGTTTCGTCTGAGAATTTCCAGACCCTGGTAATCACCAAAACGTTCACTTCTCTCAACAAATCATCGGGTAAAGCGGCAAATGGCGCGCTCATCTTCACAATACGTTTCGCGGCGTCATCCAGTGCGGAATTGCCGGAAGACCGGACAATTCGCATGCTGTAAATACTGCCGTCGGCATTGATCCCAACATCCATGGTCAAGGATTGCGAAACGCCTTTTTTGCGCGCGGCTTCAGGATAATTCAGATTGCCGGTGCGCTCAACCTTGTCCTCCCAATCCTTTACATATTGCGCTGCCAGATACTTATGCGTGCTAATCGAGTTGACGAATTTAATTTTAGTATCTTGCGCGCTTTGCTGGGTGTTCCTGATGCGCTCGCCGAGTTGGGTGATTTGTTGCTGAAGCGCTTCAGGCGATAATTTGGGGGTGGATTCATTCATTTCAACGGCTTCCGGTAATTCCACCGGTTGCTCGGGTTCCGTCACCACCTTAACCGGCGCCTTGGCTTGGGTAAGCAACTTTTCGGCGACGGGCTTGACTTGCGGAACTACGGGATGCGGTATGACTTTCTTTACCGGCGGGCTGATCGTTTGTTCCTGCGTAGCTATTTTTTGCTGCGGCGGCTCCGGATTGCGCGTTTCCTCGCCGGCACCAATTTGATGTTCGGCAGCCAGATGTTTCGCATCCTTGGGCGCCTTTTTCACTGGCGCATGGGCAACGGTTATTTCAATCGAACGGTTAATTTTGGGCGGTTGCGGCGCGGTGAAATTGACCCCCAGCAACACGATTACGTGCAGCACCGCCGCCACAAACAAAGCCGTCAGTAGCGAGTCGCCTTGAGACAGCGGCGTGGGAGTCAATTCCTGCGTGTGCATATCAGGCCTGGCATTTGGCGGCGATGTGATCCATTAATTGCGCGCTAATATTGATGCCGAACTGCTTATCCAACTCCTGTACGCAGGTCGGGCTGGTGACATTCACTTCAGTCAGATAGTCGCCAATTACATCCAAACCAACAAATATCAGACCTTTTTCGCGCAAGGTCGGCCCCACCTGTTCGGCAATCCAGCGATCACGATCACTCAAAGGCCGGCCCTCACCACGGCCGCCGGCAGCCAGATTGCCACGGCTCTCGCCGCTGGCCGGAATCCGCGCCAGACAATAAGGCACCGGTTCGCCATTGACCACGAGAATCCGTTTGTCGCCGTCTCTTACTGCAGGCAGATATTTTTGCGCCATGATGTAACTGCTGCCGTGCTGGGTCATGGTTTCCAGAATCACACTCAGATTGGGGTCGTTTTCCCGCACGTAAAAGATCGATGCGCCGCCCATGCCGTCCAATGGCTTCAGGATGATTTCCTTGTGCTCTTGCAGAAAATCACGAATTTTTTGGGGATCTCTGGCCACCAAGGTGTCGGTGCAACATTGCGGAAACCAGGCCGTGAACATTTTTTCGTTGGCGTCGCGCAGCGATTGCGGCTTGTTGACCACATAAACGCCTTGCCGCTCAGCCTGTTCCAGCATGTAAGTGGCGTAAATATATTCTTGGTTGAAGGGGGGATCCTTGCGCATGATGATCGTGTCCAATTCGGACAAGGCGATTTGCTGTTCACCGAGAAACCGATGCCATTGCTTTTCGTCGCGTTCTACTTCCAGCACGCGGGAACGGGCATATGCGTCGCCGTTGCGCATGAACAGGTCGGACAACTCCATGTAATGCAGCTCCCACCCGCGCGCCTGAGCTTCCAGCAGCATCGCGAAACTGGTGTCCTTTTTGATATTGATTTGGCCGATGGGGTCCATGACCATGCCGAGTTTGATAGCCATTAAAGTCCTGTGTTATCCGAAGCAAGTGGAAATAAAAACGATTTTATCAAATTTATTTTGCAGGCTGTTGTTTACCAACAAAAGTTTTTTTGATATAAAGCGCGGCTATTTTGAATTAAAAGCTCGCATTGAGGTAGTCATGTCCAGAGTATGCCAAGTAACAGGTAAACGCCCGGTAAGCGGGCACAACGTTTCACACGCGATGAACAGAACCAAAAGACGTTTCACGCCTAATCTGCACCACCACAGATTCTGGGTTGAAAGCGAAAACCGTTGGGTTCGTTTGAGAGTATCTTCCAAAGGTATGCGTATCATCGACAAAAACGGCATTGATGCTGTTCTGGCCGATATGCGTAAACGCGGCGAACAATTTTAAGGAGACTGAACATGCGCGACAAAATCAAATTGGTATCTAGCGAAGGCACCGGCCATTTCTATACAACCACCAAAAACAAAAAAACCATGCCTGAAAAAATGGAGATCAAAAAATTTGATCCCGTCGTTCGTAAGCATGTGATGTACAAAGAAGCCAAAATCAAATAATCAGCGTTTTATTGATCCGCTTTTAGGCGTTGGCGGGCTAGCCAAGGTTTTGTCCGACTAGCCACCGCCACCGGCTTTCTTCATCGCTTCCAGTTCGGCTTTTAACGATTCCGTAAACTTGGCAAGCGCCAAATATTTCATCTCTAAAGCCTTTTTCTCAGCTTCCAAAATATTGTATTTGGTTTTAAGTTGTTGCAGAAAACGCCGTAAACGTTCCATATCGTCTTGTATTGAGGATTGCTCGGTGAACGAGTGATTCGTCTCGCTCTCCCCGCCAGTCCCTCTAAAATTACTCGTCTCAATACCGTCGTCGATCGGAAATGACGAGGGCGCTTTCAGCTCATCCGGGTTAATGCTGTCGATACCGCCGCTTAAAATCAGCGCATTGAATTTATGTCGCATCAGGATGAAAGCTGCTGTTTCGCTAATCTTGCCGTTCTGGCAAACCACTACGATGGGATGCTGCCGATTCAAGGTTTTTAGCTGCATGCGCAAGGAAAAAAACGGCAGATTGATGCTGAACGGCAGATGCTTGGGCTTATATACATCGGGCTCGCGCACATCAATCAGATCGGCACCCTTGGCCACTAAATCCTGGGCGTCTTTGTAGCTGATGTATTTAAGCGTCGGCTGCTTGATCAAGGTCAGAAACTGCTCCTTACCCAAACGCAACAGGCAGACATCGGTCAATGCGCTGACTGAAACATTACGGGGCTCACCTGAAATCAGCGCATCCTCGCCAAAAGTATCCTGATCGCTGAGTTGCGCCAGCTTAATCTCTTTGGCGTTGGGTGCCGGCTTCCTGCTCACCAAGCATTGCCCTCTTTTGATAATGTAGTAAAAATCGCCCGGCTCACCTTGATTGACAATGACAGTGCCGGCATCCACGCGCACTTCCTGCATGCCCATCAAAATTTTTTGCAAATTAGCCGGAGGCAACGCCCGAAATACCGGCGACTTCAACAAAGTCGTCATCCAGTCGTCATTGTCCTCCACCTCTTCAACTACCATAAAACTCTCTGCTTCTTCATACGGGACATCTTGAACCGATTTCATCATATCAGCATTCAATCGCAAAAAACGAATTCGGGAACTCGCAACCGCATGCACTTTTCTGGGGATTTGATGCGCCAGCGCGAAGCGCGCCGAAGGGCTATCCGACTTGATCGTTTCGATCTTTAACAGATCGGTCTGCAAGGTCACGCTACCGTCGATCAAGTAAACCAGATCGTTACGTTCGTCACCGCATTTGAACAAAAATTGACCTTCTTCGGCATCCTCTATCTTGATTTGTGCGCACAGCGCCTCAAATTTACTGAAGGGCAAGGTGGATAGCGGAATTAATTGCCGAATTACACGGCCTTCAGCGGAATGGATGTCGACAGCCACGTACTCGTCGCGAATAAAAAGTGAAGGGAAACCAACAAGAAAACTTAATCTATGATAGTCGATTATTAAGTAAACTCTCAGTGAAACATTTTGCCACCCAGCGTGTCCATGCTGGCAACTTAACTGCCTGGAATGCAAAAACCATGACGAACATGAACAAACTATTCCTGATTATCTTGTTTGGCCTGAGCAGTTGGCAGGCCGGCGCGGTCCTGCCCGGACAAGTCGACGGCGCGCCGTTGCCGTCCCTGGCACCGATGCTGGAGCAAAGTATGCCGGCCGTCGTCAACATTTCCACGTCCACCAATGTGCGGGTGCAGGAAAATCCGTTGATGATCGATCCGGCGCTTCGGCGTTTTTTCAATATCCCCAAAAACCAGCGGCAACAGCAAAAAAACAGCCTGGGTTCCGGCGTGATTATCGATAAGGATCAAGGTTATGTGTTGACCAATAATCATGTAATCGATAAAGCCGACAAGATTACCGTCACGCTCAGCGACGGCCGCCAGCTTAACGCCAAATTGCTGGGCACCGATCCGGAAGCCGATGTGGCGGTGATCCAAATTCCCGCCGACAACCTAAGCGCCTTGAAAATTGCCGACTCCAGCCAACTGAAAGTCGGCGACTTCGTGGTCGCCATCGGCAACCCGTTCGGCCTGGGCCAAACCGTCACTTCCGGCATCGTCAGCGCGCTGGGCCGTTCCGGACTGGGCATCGAAGGCTACGAAGATTTCATTCAGACCGATGCCTCGATCAACCCCGGTAACTCGGGTGGCGCCTTGGTGAATTTACGCGGCGAATTTGTCGGCATGAACACCGCGATTCTGGCGCCTACCGGCGGTAACGTCGGCATCGGTTTCGCGATTCCCTCGAATATGGCGACTCGGCTGATGGAATCGCTGGTTCAGCACGGCGAAGTGCGTCGCGGCCTGTTGGGCGTGACCACTCAAGATTTAACGCCGGAACTGGTAAAAGCCTTTGCCCTGAAAAGCCAACATGGCGCGGTGGTTAGCCGGGTGGAAGCCGGATCGCCCGCCGAAAAGGCCGGCCTGGAACCGGGCGATATTATTCTGACCATCAATGGTCAGGACGTGAAAGGCGGTAGCGCGCAAATTCGTAACGCGGTGGGTTTGCTGCAAATCGGCGACACCGCCAACCTGGAAGTCATGCGCGGCGAGGAACGCAAGTCGCTGCAAGCCACCATCGGCAAGCCGAAACGGCCGGAGCTGGACGGTAATAAACTGCATCCGACTTTAAGCGGTGCCGTGCTCGGCGTTACGCCCAAAGATCAGGTGGAAGGCGTGATGATCGAAAAAGTCGAGCAAAACTCCAAAGCCTGGAAAACCGGCTTACGGCCGGGCGACATCATCGTCACCGCCAACCGCTACCGGGTCAGAAATCTGGACGAAATCAAGCAAGTGGTCAACCCGAATGCGCCCTTGCTGGTCAATCTGCAACGCGGCGGCGAAGCGTTCTTCGTGGTGCTGCAATAAGCCTAATTCAACATGGTTTTCAGCGCGGCCAGACTAGCCTTGCCGCGCTGTTTAATTTCTTCCGGCGGCAATTGCTTTTTGTTGGCCCATTCCAAATCTTCTTCCGGTAACTCGTTTAAAAACCGGCTGGGTTCGCACTCGGTCATGTCGCCGAAGCGCTTGCGGTGCGTGCAATAACTAAAGGTTAAAGTTTGTTGGGCGCGAGTGATGCCCACATAGGCTAGTCGTCGTTCTTCTTCGATATTATCGGTCTCGATGCTGTTTTGATGCGGCAGCAGGTTTTCTTCCATACCGATCAAAAACACATGCGGAAACTCCAGGCCCTTGGCGGCATGCAAGGTCATTAAACTGACCTGATCGCCGGCTTCGTCTTCCTGATTGCGATCCAGAATATCCAGCAGCATCACCTTGGCGATCACATCGGCCAGCGACTGCTGAGCACCCTGGTCTTTACTGGCGAGACGTTGCAACCACTCGATCAACTCGTAAACGTTTTTTAGTTTGCGTTCGGCAGAGGCCGGGGTTTTGCTGTTTTCCTGCAACCAGGCCGGATAATGGATTTCGTCGATCATCCGGTTAATCACCACAAAGGTGTCCTCACGCTCGGTCTTGATGGCGGTTTCTTTCAGCCAATCGCAGAAATTGACTAAACGGTGCATAGCCTTTTCCGGTAAGCGCTGCTGCAAGCCAAATTCGGAACAGGCCGCAAACAAACTGATATGCCGCTCGTTGGCATAAGCACCGAGTTTTTCCAGGGTAGTCGGGCCGATCTCCCGGCGCGGCGTATTGATCACCCGCAAGAAGGCCGCATCATCGTCGCGATTAACCAGCAAACGCAAATAAGCCAATACGTCCTTAATCTCCGCATAGGAAAAAAACGAGGCGCTGCCGCTGATGAAATAGGGCACATTGTTCTCGCGTAACTCCTTCTCGAACAGCCGCGACTGATGGTTGCCGCGATACAAAATCGCATAATCGCCGTAACTGCCGCCGGTCTTGAAGCGGTGATGCACGATTTCGGCGGTAACTTGCTTGGCCTCGGCAATATCGTTCTTATGACTCAACACCCGTAGCGGGTCGCCATAGCCCAGTTCACTCCAGAGCTTTTTCTCGAAGGCATGCGGATTGTTGGCGATCAATTGGTTGGCCACCTTCAAAATCCGTCCGGCGGAACGGTAATTCTGTTCCAGCTTGATCACCTGCAAGCGGCTGTAATCTTTTTGCAACTGGCCCAGGTTTTCCGGCTGTGCACCGCGCCAGGCGTAAATCGACTGGTCGTCGTCGCCGACCACAGTGAAGCGGCCCAGATTGCCGGCCAATAGTTTCACCAATTGATACTGGGTGATGTTGGTATCCTGGTACTCGTCGACCAGTAAATAGCGAATCTTGTTCTGCCACTTTTCCAGCACCGCCGGATGTTGTTGGAACAGCAGCACCGGCAACAAAATCAGATCGTCGAAATCGGTAGCGTTATAGGCTTTTAAACTGCGGGTGTAAGCCTCATAAAGCAATGCCGCCGGCAGACTGTTGGCATCGGATTGGCTCAAGGCTTGGAGCGGCGTGATAAAGGCGTTCTTCCACTGGCCGATTTGCCAGTTGTACTGTTCGACGTTATCGATATCACAACCGCCGACGCCGTGACTGATCAGGTTACGCAGTAAGGTCAGCCTGTCCTGTTCGTCGAACAAGGTAATCGCGGCCTTATAACCCAAGGCTTTGTGCTCGGCGCGCAAAATATCCAGCCCCAGTGAATGAAAGGTCGAGACTCTCAGCCCACGCCCCTGCTTGTCATCCAGCAAACGGCCGACCCGGCTCTTCATTTCCCGCGCCGCCTTATTGGTAAAGGTCACCGCCGCAATATGCCGCGCTGGCGTACCTTGCTGTACCAAGTAAGCGATCTTCTCGGTAATCACCCGCGTCTTGCCGCTACCGGCGCCGGCCAGCACCAGTAAGGGTCTATCTATAATTTTTACGGCGGCTTGTTGTTGGGGGTTGAGTTTGGGGGACACGAAAACAACTGGATTACTGACAGGCCGATCATTATCGCAGGGCTAGCTGAATTTGTGTGAACTTGGGCGAATGGGCATTGGCTTGTCGAGAACACGGGGAACAAAACTGGTTTTGGTGGAAAACGTAGACGTAGTACCGGGAGCCGTGCAGCCCGCCTAGCCTCGATGCAGCATCAGCGGAATAGAAGACGTCAGCTTACCGACCACCATCCCACATCAGTAAATGAAAGGAGTTGCCCTTCGAAACCTCGAGTCCACCGAGGTTACTTGCTTTGCCGTTAAACAAAATGAATTGTTTAATAATGGGTCTTAGCCGTAGGGCGCATTAGAGCAGACGGCGCAATGCCCGTTGGTTATTGCGCCCTACGAGCAAATTTAAATCACTACTTATCGGCACGCTGACAAAACAATATCGCGTCCCGCCAATCTAAGCCTTTTCCCACCGCTTGCTCAAAGCAACCGACTGTGTTTTTGGCGTTATTGCTGCCGGCACACAAGTTGATTATATTCTGCCAATCCCAAGTAATACCTTTACCCCAGTTCACCCGGCCGTCGAGTACGCTTAGAAAGCACGCACCAGGTTCGGCTGGCTTGGTCGTTCCGGCACAGAGCTGTTTCACGTTTTCTGGCTCCCAATTCATATTCTTATCGTCGTTCCAAGGGATTTTGCCTTGAACCGAGTTAAAGCATTCCGACTCGTGATCGGACGCTTGAACTGTCAATGGGTTAAAAAACAAAGCAATTGAGCCGATGGCAATCGAGACTCGGATAAATCGGTAAATAATATTTGATGTTTTCATGAATAACTCCAAACAATTTTTTAATTTTAGTGTTGAATATAAT
>NZ_JANIBL010000001.1 GCF_024505055.1 Methylomonas rosea | reverse complement strand
GGCGCACATCACGCTACGCGCCGCCACGGTGACGCTCAAGCCGCCGACGCGTTGCGGCTATCGGCTGCCGGTGCTGAACGTCAACGCGGTACTGGCGCGAGAGGATATGCCGCCGAACGGCAAGGAACCCTTGGAATGGCTCCTGCTGACCAGCTTGCCGGTGGAGCGTTTCGAGCAAGCGACCACGGTGGTGGCTTGGTATGCCGTGCGCTGGTGCATCGAGGTGTACTTTCATGTGTTGAAAAGCGGTTGCCAGATCAAGCGCTTGCATCTGGAAACGGAAGAGCGGCTACTTCCCTGTCTGGCACTGTATATGGTCATTGCCTGGCGAGTGTTGTTCAGTCTGATGCTGGCACGCGCGACACCAGACCTGGATTGCGAGGTCATCTTTGATCCACAGGAGTGGCGAGCGGCCTACATTGTGGTCAAGCGCTGCCCGCCACCGTCCACGCCGCCTGGGCTGAACGAGATGGTTCGGTTAGTCGCAAGCTTGGGGGGTTATCTCGGTCGTAAACACGACGGCCCGCCGGGTGCCAAGGCCATGTGGACCGGCTTGCAGCGCTTGCGAGATTTTGTCATCGCCCTGGCGGCTCAGCAGGATGTCGCGATGAGATGTGTATAACGATGAGCGCTCCGCGTGGGAACGATGAAACGGTCTTGAAAAAATCAGCTCGCAATTTTGCGCGGACGGTGCGAGCTACTAAATTTTTCTTACTCCGCACTTTCCTCATATTCCTCAATCACCTTGTCCGACAAATGCGCAAGATGTTTCAACTCGCCGATCTCAATGACATTGTCGTAAGACAGATAGGTACACATTTCCGCCAGCGCGCGGCCTTCCAATAGCGAGAAGACCGGGCGCTGAATTTCCTGCAGGACTTTTTCGCGTTTTTCGGCGGGTGCGACGATGTGCAGTTTGATGTTGATGTTGGGCTGCAAGGCGACCAAATCAGCCATCCGCAAAAGCCCGGAATAAACCGAGGTGGTGTGTTCAACTTCAAATGCCCGAACAATGGAGCGGTTGCGCAGCCAAATCACATCGATTTGCTCGATGGTTTTCATCGTGGTGGAGTCATAGCCTAGCGGCAGTTCGTCTACCAGTTCGCCTGATTGTGCATGCCAGACTTTCAACACCCGCCCACGGTCTGCTCTCGGCAGCCAGATGGTAAAACCCATTAGCGTGCCAATCTTGGCGATTAGTCCTTGGATTTGCATGGACTCCCGCACCGATCCGGCATCATCTAAGATTTCTGTCTCGTCGTCGGGAACGGTGGGTACCGTGACGCTCACTTTCTTATCCGTCCTTTTGACCGTATGCTGTCCCTTCCAAAGCGCCTGAATGGCTGGCGAATAGAAGAATCGGGTTAGCGTTCTAGCTGAGCCCTGCAGACCTTGCGCTCTTACACCTTCGAGAATAATGGCATTAGTCGCGGTAATACGTGTACCTATCGACGCCGTGTCCCAATCAAACGGCACCGGCAAACCTAAAAACTCGATGATGGCCCGGCGGTCATTGAGTGAAATCATCGACAGGTTGTTGATCGGGTCATAGGCGGCCAAAAATGCGCCCACCGTGTTGCCGCTCGGTCCGGTCAAGTTATTGCGCTGACCGGCGTTCATCGTATACAGCTCATCGATGAGTTGCGCTTTGCGATCCCGTTCCGCTTCGGTAAGGGCCGTAGATACTGTTATCCAAGTCAAGCCAAATGAATAGCCGAATCGAACGGTTTGGCGGATTTTAAGACGCCGAACGCGACATGGATCAATTTACGCATCATGGCACCGATAATGAGCTTATTGGGCTTGCCGGCACCGGCTAAACGGCTTCGAAATTGTTTGCCCCAGGCTGTTTTATAAAGCGTCACCATGGCAGGCATGTAGAGCGCTTTGCGCAAGAAGGCGTGGCCGACCTTGGAGAGCCTGGGTTTACCTTTGATGCTACTGCCCGACTCGTATTGTCGGGGGTCGAGCCCGGCAAATGCTGCGGCCTGCCGACTATTAGCGAAGCGCGAGGTATCGGCATAAAACGCCAGTATAATGGCACTGGTACGCTCGCCAATACCGGGAATGCTGTCGAGCAACTCGCGTTGTTGCTTGAGATCGGGATGGTGATCGATATGGTCATTGATGGCTTCGATCAGTTGGTTAATAGCGGTATCCAGCCAATCCAGATGTTGCTGAATGTCCTTGCGCACGGCCTCCCGCGCCACCAGTAAGCGGTTGCTTTCCTGGGTGCGCATGGTTTGCAAGGCATCCAGTCGCAGTACCAACGCACGTAATGCGACTTCCGCTTCACTGCGGGCTTGCCAAGCCAGAGGTTGGCGTTCGGCGCAGAAATCGGCAATTAGCTTGGCATCGACCGTGTCGGTTTTGCTGCGCGTCAGACGCGAAGCCGAATAGGCCTTGATTTGAGCGGGATTGATAACGCTGACGGTTAAGCCGGCGGTTGCCAAATGTTGGGCAACGTCTTCCCAATAAATACCGGTGGCTTCCATGCAGACATGCACGGAGTCGGCCTTTTGTGCCGCAAGCCACGTCGACAAGACTGTAAAGCCTTCCAGCGAATTGGGGACGACTTTGGCGCGAAACTTACCGTTGGGCAGGCGTAATGCGCAGTCCAACTTGGCTTTGGCGACATCGATACCGAGATAAAAGTGGGACATGAAAACCTCAAATGATCTACCTTGTGAATGCAGGCTGCCGGAAACCGGGCCGAAGAGACTGTTCGATCGTTGATCGAGGGCGGGTCGCTGCTGCAATGATCTACGTCTCGAACTTAAATAGTTCCAGGTCCGATACGGCATCCAGCGACCCAAACCTGAGGTGCCCCTCAGGTGTGTTTTCACGGTGTATTATCCTTTGAAAAGCACGCTTGGATAATACAAGGTCCGATTAGCGTCAGCGAAATCGGACGTATGCTTTTCTCCTTCCCTCAGACCACGAGGGGATGCAGACCTAGCCGCGCTACGACCTACGCAACGCGTTGCCAGTGGATAATCACGCAATCAAAATTATCCCAACGGTCACCACTCCAAATGCCTCAAGCAACTTAAATCTTGTTACCCCCAAGCCGTATTGCCTCCAGCTTGCTGCTATTAAACCGCCAAGTCTCAAGAACATTGGGGCGTGCAACGCCAATAGCCAAGCCGGGCGACCCGCAAGGGCTAACCCGAAAAGCTATTTACTAAGCCGTTAAAGCAAAAAGCCTGACCCATAAGGCAAATAGTCACGCACGCCAGCCTCACCATCCTGGCGATTAAGCCAAAATGGCTCGCGGTTCCGGCAAAAAGGCCTGCGGCTGAAGCAAAAGCATCAGGCGTAAAAGCCCCATCACCTTGCGTTTAAGGCAAAAAGCCTTTCGGTTAAAGCAAAATGGCTCGCGCGCAAGTAAAAAAGCCAAAGCAGAAAACCTGCAAGCCATAAAACTTAGGCAAATTGCTTTGCGAGACTGGCTTAAAGCCTGGTGAAGGCCTCAAAAACTAAGGCTATGCGCATCGCACCGAGTTAGCCGATGCCTTGCATTTGACGGTTTGCGGCAATGCCCTGTAAATACCTAAGCCCCCGATGCCGGCACCAGCCCGGAAGTACGGATTTTGCAGGTTTGAGGCGATAAAATCCTTCGCATTTACCTCAAGCCGTAGACCTTCAACTGACTGCAAACCGGTAATTGATTGTCCGGCACGGTGCAGTCGGACGTACCGACTCGATAAATCATCACGTAGACCCGGCCATTCGCCACCACCGGCGGAATCATCCGCGACATCTTACCCAAGCCGCCGTTATTGTCGTCACCGGTGCGAAATAAGCGTTTCAACTTGTTGCCTGGCTCTATCGTGGTCGCGTCGTACGCTATCAGCTGACCTTCGGCGAATTCCTTATTGGCATCGCCGAATTTGGAGAACACCGCCCAGACGATAGCCGAATCGAAATCGATGGCGTGGGAAAAATTAGTGCTTGCAGACGGCTTGCCGGAGACCATCAACAGACCGCCGGGCATACCGCCGGGCGATTCGACGCCCACCGAGGCCAGGTCCTCAGCTTCGGCACGGAAGGTTGGCAAATTACCGTCCACAGTGGAAAAGTTATAGGTTTTTAACCGTGAGTTTTCGCCCCAGACATAGACGATGCCGCCGCTCTGATCGCGTTGCGCCAAGGCCAGCGAGTGAATGTGGTGCATTTTGTTGTTTTCCGGATCACCGCATGGCACGAACCATCCGTGAACGCTATGCCCGGATGCCGGACACGGTAGGCTGCGATTCAGATGCTGGGCCCGGTCCCAATTTTCCTGAACGCCACCCGCGAAATAGGTTGCCACCAGCGGCGGTTTGGACATTAATTGATTGAATCGATCATTCCTGCCTAAATTAAGTTTGTCCAAGGAGTAAATGATGCCGTCCTTGGTGCCTTGCAACAGCAACCGGGAACCCGGTACCAGCATCGGCCCGGCCGCGCCGAAATCCCAGTCAGCACCTGCGGCATGCGCTTGGGCCCTGCCGCAGGAAACTTCGGAATTATTATCGCTCCAGAGACATTTATCGCCGGCAACGCGCTCATCCAGAAATGCTTTGTAAAAATCCACCTTTTCCAGTTCGGGCCGCGCGCCGCCGACGCTGGGTTTGAAACGGAGTTTGATCATGCTCTCGGCCAGGTCGACATCGCCGTTATTCGAGGTGCCGTTGGAGGTGGCGACGTAAATCATGTCGTCTTCGGTAACCGGCGCACCGCCGGCATGCCAGATGCCGGCACCCCAGGAGTTGAATGAGGTAGCGCAAAATATCGCGGCTTGTTTGGAAAAGCCGGCTTGCCCGAGCAAGGCCCGGGTATCGTAAGCTACTACGAAACCATGCGGATTTTTTCGTCCCCCCATATGTGATTCGCCGTTGGCGGCAAATGCCATGACCAAGCCGTTGTTCTCTGTCAATGCCAGTCCGGCGCGCAATTTGGGATAGACATATTGCTTGGTTTGATTGTTTTGCCGATACGTAGCGCCGGCGTCGTTAAACCAGCAGCCATTGCCTTCCTGCGACTTACCAAAAATACGCACAGGTTTAGTTTTTTGACTGCCGTTTAGCGGATTTAAGGCATACACCCAGTAATCGCGGAAATGGTTGTCGTTGTTTTTCTTTTGCCAGGAAGCGACAAACAGTGTGTTGCTGGCCGGATCAATGATAGGCGTGGCGGAAATACCCCAGGTCGGCGTATGCTTCCACATGTCCATGTCTTGCGAGCTGATTTCCGGGCCGAGTTTGACTTTATAGACGGTTTCATTGGTGCGGGCATTGATGCCGATGACGTCGTTCTTCATCGTGGTGATGATCACCAAATCGTCGGCGCCGGCGCCGTTTTCGATCACCAAGGGCTGGGTTTCGATTTTGGCATTAAAATCGTAAGTACGCAGCAAGCCGAACTGCTCGGCATTCACGTTAGCCTTATTAAGCGTGAATTCTTGATTATTGGCAGCGGTACGAAAATTATTGCCGGCGCGTTGCGTCACGCTAACCGCTAGCGCGGTATTCACCCAAAAAACCGTACAGATAAAACCCAATTGCATCAATTTCATGGCTCGCTCCCCCCAGTTGAATGTCAACTGAGCCTAGGGCCAGTACAAGGACGTTGTCAAGCCCTTTATTAATAAGGTATTTAAGGCTTTTAGCTTGATGCTTTACCTATCTGCTAGTGATTTATTTGCCATACGATTCTTTATTGAACGACTGCTTGTGTAACCAACTGGCCTACTAGCTGTTAATCGTCCAGGCGAGTTTTTTGTAGTACCCTAGTTTCGTCAGCGGAAAACGCGTAAATGCCGAATGCGGTGGGGTAAGACGGTCATGGATATAAAGCTGCCTTTAGATGCGAAACTGGTCATGGCATTGAGCAAGTCGAATGCTTCGATTTCAGAGCTTAAATTGAATCAAGTGTTAGACGCCAAAATCATTACCAATCAAGTGATGCTGAACACCCTGACTGTCAGCGTTGCCGATAAAACCATGACTTTGCAGAGCCAACAGGCTTTGGCTTTGCAGCCTGGCCAGACCTTGCAGTTGCAAGTGGTCAAGCTATTGCCTACGCCAGAGTTAAAAATTATCGCCCCGCCACCGCCACCATCGCCAGCGCAGAATACGTCAAGCTTAGCGGCGCCCGAAGCACAACTACTAAAATTACTGCCCTCCCCGACCGCGACTGCAACCGCACCTCTACCCAGCAATCCACTAGCGACCTTAAACCCTGGCGAGCACATACAGGCGCAGATTTTGAATATTGGCAAACATACCCTAACGGTGCAACTGACGCCGATGCCGGGTGATGCCAAGCAAACCCAAAGCACCGCGTTGCCTGGCGGTGAAAACCGAGTGGTGTTGGATAGCAAGCAATTGCAATGGAGTGATCCGTTGGCTAGGTCCACGCTAACTGTCGGCAGCCGCGTTGATTTACAAATGCTGAAGAGCGGCGATTTGCCAGTGCTTAGCGCGTCTCTACCGGCGCCGTCTATTGACGAACAGATAGCGACGGTGTTCAAACAGTTGTTACCCGTTCAAGTACCGCCACAACAATTGCTGGAGCAACTCGCGCCCTTGATGCAGCCTGCCGAAACCGATAAAACTGTAGGCGAAGTACTCAAGCAACTGGCCCGCGAAATATTGCAGCATATTCCGGACAAAACCAAGCTGTTCGAACCGGCCACGCTAAAGCAAGTCATTGCTCAATCCGGACTGTTTATGGAACGCAATTTAGTCGACGCGGAGGCAAATCCGCAATCGCAAATGTTGCAAGACGATTTCAAATTAAAACTGAGTAAGCTGATTGCACAGCTGAGCTTGGAACTGGGTGTGCCTAAGGACGAACTTTCGGCTCAGCAGACTGCAAGCGAATTGCTGAAAGAAACTTTGCAAAAAGCCCAGGGCAATCTGGCCAAATTGACCTTGGATCAACTCAATTCGCTGCCCAGAGACGATTCGCCCAAACAGGTCTGGATACTGGAGTTACCGTTCTTTAATAAAGCCGAACCGGAAACGCTGCAACTGATGGTGGAACAAGACAAACAAGCCAACAGTGAGAACGGCCAAAAGAACTGGGTAGTGAGCATTACCATTACCCCGCCCGAACTTGCTACAATACATTGCAAGGTCTCCTGTTACGACGGCAGTATTAATACCCGTTTCTGGAGCGAGTCCACCAGCACCGTGGATAAAATTAATGCACGTCTGGACTATTTAAGACAACAGTTCGAACAAAAAGGATTGAAACCCGGATTTATGGATGTTCAACAAGGAAAACCCACGCAAACCAATCCGCAAACGCTCCCACCGCAAAGTCTGTTGAGCGAAAAAGTCTGATACCGGGCCGGAATACAGCAATTGGATACACAAATCTGCCGCAAACGGGCAAATACTTTTACCGCAACTATTTACTCGCCAAGCCCGGCATTAAGCTGCCGTGGTTGCCGAAACAATTTCTTACTCTAGCCGATGCTATGGAGAATTAACGCATGTCCCACCAAGTTACCCTGACCCAGTTCATCATCGAGCAGCAGCGCGGGCTACCGGATGCTTCCGGTACGTTCACGCTGCTGCTGAATAACATTGTGACTGCGTGCAAACAGATCTCTCACCGGGTCAATTGCGGTGCCTTGATTGGCGTGCTGGGCAGTGCCGAGTCGGAAAACGTGCAGGGCGAAGTGCAAAAAAAGCTGGATATTATTACCAACGACATCATGGTCAAGGCTTTGGATTGGAGTGGTTCCCTGGGTGGCATGGCATCGGAGGAAATTAACGATCCGATCAAAATCCCAAAACAGTATCCAAAAGGTAAATATCTGGTGCTGTTCGATCCGCTGGACGGCTCGTCTAATATCGATATTAATCTGACCGTGGGCACGATCTTTTCGATTCTACGTTGCCGCGAAGGCGTAGAGCCGGAAACCGAGGATTTTTTGCGCAAAGGCACCGAACAAGTCTGCGCCGGTTTTGTGTTGTATGGCCCATCCACGATGTTAGTATTGACCACTGGCAACGGTGTGAATGCTTTCACGTTGGATCAGGATATCGGCGAGTTCATCCTCACCCATTGCAATATGAAAATTCCCGAGGACAGCAGCGAATTTGCCATCAATATGTCCAACCAGCGTTTCTGGGAGCCGCCGGTGAAGCGTTATATTGACGAATGCGTAGCCGGCGTGGACGGGCCGCGCGGCAAGGACTTTAATATGCGTTGGGTGGCTTCGCTGGTGGCTGAAGTTTATCGTATCCTCACGCGCGGCGGCGTATTTCTGTATCCGCACGATTTACGCGATCCATCCAAGCCCGGCAAGCTGCGTCTGATGTACGAGGCCAACCCGATGGCATTCATCATCGAACAAGCCGGTGGGATGTGTTCAACCGGCCGCGAACGAATTTTAGATCTAAAACCCAGCAGCATTCACCAACGGGTGCCGTTGATATTGGGTTCCAAAACCGAAGTAGAACGGATAATTGGCTATCATCAGCAAGATTAACCAGTAATCCGTTGCCATGTCGCCGTTTCCTGACGAAGCGGCAAATTATTAAACCCAAAACTATGCTTTCATCGAAAACTCAAGCCGCCGAACCGGTTAAAAATCAAGTCAGTTGCGTTAATTGCAGTCTGGATAATATTTGCTTGCCGCGCGGCTTGTCGCAAGCCGAAATTAATAACATCAGCCAAGTCGTCAAGGCCCGCAAAACCTTGCAGCGCGGCGATTTTATCTACCGCGAAGGCGACAATTTCCGCGGCATTCTGGCAATAAAATCCGGCAGCGCCAAGCTGGTGGCTAACGATAGCCATGGCAACGAGCATATCTTGAATATTCTGTTGCCCGGTGAATTACTGGGCTTCGACGGTTTATCCGCAGAAAAGCACGGCTGCGCGGCCATTGCTTTGGAAACCATGAGTTTCTGCATCCTACCGGCCGACAATATGGAAGACTTGTTCAAAAATATGCCCAGCCTGACGCGCGAATTATTCCGGCATACCGGCGAGAAAATGCTGGAGGACAAAAATCAGCTGGTGCTTAGCAAAAGGCCGGCGGAAGAGCGCTTGGCTTACTTTTTGATCAGCTTGTCTGAACGCCTGAAACGGCGCGGATTTTCGTCGTCGGAATTCAAGCTGTCGCTAACCCGCCAGGAAATCGGCAATCATTTGGGCCTGGCTTTGGAAACGGTGAGCAGGCTGCTGAAAAAATTTCAGGATGATAATTTGATTGTGGTGCAGAACCGCTTTATCGCGATCAAAGATCTTGCCGCCTTGCGCAACATGTTAGTGCCGTTGGAATAAAGTATTAATTTTTAATCCCGATACCTTTATGCAACAGCAGTAAGCTCAGAGCAGTTAAGAACACGATTAACCCACCCGTCATGGCGAAAGCCAGTTCGATCTGGACATCGCTAACGCCGATCATGCCGTAGCGAAAGGCGTTGATCATGTATAAAATTGGGTTGGCTTGCGCGATTTTTTGCCAAATCCCCGGCAACATCGCCACCGAATAAAATACCCCGCCCAAATAGCTCAATGGCGTCAGTACAAAGTTGGGAATGATGGAAATATCATCAAAGCTATCGGCAAATACCGCGTTGATGAAGCCGGCCAGGGCGAACAAGGTCGCGGTCAGCACAAACACCGCGGCGGCAATGTCCCAATGCAGAATCGTAGTGTGGGTAAACATCATCGAAATCCCCGCCACCACCACGCCAACCAACACCCCGCGCGCGATGCCGCCACAGACGTAACCCGCCAAAATCACATAATTCGGCACCGGCGCCACCAAGAGCTCTTCAATATGGCGCTGGAATTTGGTGGAATAAAACGAGGACACCACATTGGAATAAGAATGGCTGATCACCGACATCAGGATAATGCCAGGCACGATGTAGTCCATGTAGCTGACGCCGTGCACCAAGCCTATACGGTCGCCGATCAACTTGCCAAAGATGAGGAAATACAGCGCTGTGGTAATGGCCGGCGGCAATAAAGTTTGCGGCCAAATTCGGGTGAAACGGCGAATTTCTTTGAATAAAATTGTTAAAAAAGCGACCGAGTAGTTCATTGCACCAGATCCAAAAATAATTGCTCCAGACGATTGGACTTATTGCGCAGGCTCAGTACCTCGATATGTTGCTCGGATAGTGCCTGAAATAAACGGTTTAACCCATGGCTTTTCGGCACCGCTACATCCAATACGGTATCGGCGTTCAGAACAATATCGTAGCCCGCTATTATCGGTGCGAGGCTCAGCGGGCGGGCAATATCCAATACGAAATGATCGGTATGCAAACGGCTCAACAAACTGCTCATCGCCGATTTTTCGATGATTTGGCCGTTATTGATGATGGCGATATTCCGGCACAGGCTTTCGGCTTCCTCCAGATAATGAGTGGTCAGAATGATGGTGGTGCCCTGCTTGTTCACCTCCTGCATCATCTCCCACATCGAGCGGCGGATTTCGATATCGACACCGGCGGTGGGCTCGTCCAATATCAATAAGCGTGGCGAATGCACCATCGCTCTGGCTATCATCAACCGCCGCTTCATACCGCCGGACAAGCGCCGGGAAACGACATCGCGCTTATCCCAAAGCTCCATTTGCCGCAAGCATTGTTCGGTGCGCCGCAAGGCTTGCTTGCGCGGAATGCCGTAATAGCCTGCCTGGTTCATCACCACGCTCATGCTGGTTTCGAATTGATTGAAGTTAACTTCCTGCGGTACCACACCAATGCAGGTTTTGGCGGCGACATTGTCTTTATCCAGGTCGTGACCGAAGATACTGACCAATCCGCTGGTTTTGTTCACCAGCGAGCTGATGATGCCGATCAAGGTCGACTTGCCGGCGCCATTGGGACCCAACAAAGCGAAAAAGTCACCGCGCTGGACATCGAGATCCACGCCTTTCAAGGCTACAAAGCCGTTGTTGTAGGTCTTTTTTAGGTTTTGGATGGATAAAGCCGTCATGCTCTAATGTTATAATCTCGGGCAAAGGAATTGGCATGATCTTGAAAAATCCGCCAATAAAGCTTTCCGATTCTATCAGAATTCGCCAAACCTCAGCAGCCTGAACAGGAATAGACTCTTGCCACATCAAATACCGACCAGTGTTGCTGCCGTCGATCTGGGTTCCAACAGTTTTCACATGATCATATGCAGCCTGCACAACGGCAAATTGCAAACTATCGACCGTTTGAAAGAAATGGTGCGCTTGGCTGCGGGACTGGATCAACATAAAAATCTCGACCAAATCACGCAAGAGCGCGCCCTAGCTTGCCTGGAACGCTTCGGTCACCGCATCCGGGATTTCGCGCCCAACAGCGTCGCGATAGTCGGCACCAATACCTTGCGCATCGCCAGAAACTCGCAACAATTCATCAATAAGGCCGAAAAAGCCCTGGGTCATCCGATTCATATAATTTCGGGTATCGAAGAAGCGCGGTTAATCTACCAAGGCGTAGCCCACAGCTTAGGCAGCAATGCCAATAACCGCTTTGTGATGGACATCGGCGGCAGCAGCACCGAGTATATTATTGGCCGCGATGATATTGCCCACACCAAGGAAAGCCTGAATATGGGCTGCGTCACTGTCAGCCAGAACTTTTTCAAAAACGGCGAGCTGACTAAAAAAGCCTTTCGTAAGGCGATGCTGTTTGCCGAGCAACATTTGGAACCATTTCAAAACACGTTCAATTCCAAAAACTGGGAGGAAGCCATCGGCGCCTCCGGCAGTCTGAAAGCCATCAGCAATGTGCTGCAAACCATGGGGTGGAGTAATAACGGCATCACCAATGAAGGGTTGGAACAGTTGGTCGCTCACCTATTGAAACTTAATCGAATTGACGAGATCAGCTTTCCAGCCCTGAGCATAGAGCGGCGGCCGGTGTTTATCGGCGCTGTGGCAATCATCTACGCCACGTTTAAAACTTTAAATATCCAGCAGATGACGGTCTCGGACGGCGCGTTGCGCGAAGGTTTGGTGCAAGACTTGCTGGGTAGAATTTATGACGACGACGTTCGTTCGCAAACCAGTCAAACCATAGCCGCGCGTTACCATACCGATACGTCCCATAGTGGTCAACTAAAGGAAACCTTGCGTTACATCGTTCAGCAACTGGATAACCACCCCTGCTTTAACGACAATCCCGCCAGCTTACAGTTTTTGGAATGGGCAGCTGAACTGCATGAAATCGGCTTTGAGATCGCCCATAGCCAGTATCATAAGCACAGCGCCTACATTATTGAAAATGGTGATTTGGCGGGTTTTTCCAAACAAGATCAGCTGTTGCTGTCTAAGCTGGTGCGTAGTCACCGCAAAAAGCTTAATTTAAGCCGCTTTGAGGATTTGCCATTTCCTTGGCGGCAACATGCGCCGATCATGGCGATTGTATTTCGGCTGGCGGCTTTGTTACATCGCAATCGCAATAGCAAGCGCCCGGATTTTAGCGTCACGATCAATCGCCAGGATATAAAAATCGATTTTCCGGAAAATTGGCTGGAACAAGCACCTCTGACACATGCCGATCTAAAACAAGAAATGTATTATCTCAAGGAGGCCCGTTTTAATCTGATCTTCGATCAATGCTGAAATTCCTGCTGTATATCCTACTTTCACTAGCAATATTGTTTGTAGGATTATTGTTTTTCGCAATCGACGATACGCCGTTGTTAAAAATCCATCAAGGTTTGAACCGCGAAGATATTCAGCGCGCCAAGCAGTTGTTGCATGTGGCACCGGAGGAAAGAGGCCAACTTAAAACGGTTAGTCTGGACCAGAAGGACTTGAATATCGCAGTGAGTTATCTACTAAACCATTTTGCGGAAAATACGACGCAAATTCAGATTTTAGATGACAGATTAATGATTCAGATAGCGATATTTGTACCCAAAAGCCCTTGGGGTAGATATCTGGATTTTAGTTTTAATCTACGACAAGTGGATGACGCCATTGTTATCAAGTCATTGAAAATTGGTGAAATCTCCATTCCCGATCCAGCTGCTAACCTGCTGATTCCGGCCATCGTGCATAACACACCGCTAGAACAGCATTGGCAACTATTGAGTCAATACGTCAAGAAAGTTCGCATTAGCCCGCAAGCTTTGGAAATTAGTTATCTAGGGTCCATCGTCGACGCCGCGAAGCAATTGGCCATCCAAAAACACCGGGATTACCCGAACCTGCATCGGTATCAACAGCAAATTAACGAAATCGTCAGCCAGCATGATCCTAGCTGGCGCTTGTCTATAACCGATTTGCTGCAACCTTTATTTCTGACGGCGTATCAACAAACACCGACGGAGGACGCCATTCAGGAAAATCGTGCGATCATCATTGCTGTCGGCAGTTATATCTATAAACACGACTTACGCCGCTATTTACCTCTTGGCTTGGTCTATAGCAAGGAATATCCTGTATTTGCATACAAAAGAATAGATATACCTCAGCATTTTATTGCCTCGGCACTACTGGCGATCATAGATTCCTCGTTATTGGGCGAGCAAATCGGCATAGATAAAGAATTGGGAGACGCACAAAAAGGCAGCGGCTTCAGTTTCATTGATCTGACAGCGGATCGAGCCGGAACTAGATTCGGTCAAATCGCAGTAGCATCAACCGAGGAAGCCAGAGAATTACAAAGAATAATGTCTAGCACTAAAGATTATTCGTCTATTATCCCGGAAGTACAGGACTTGCCGGAACATATGGACGAAGCTACATTTGTCAGCAAATTTCAGTCTGTAGGAAGTTCTGCATACAACGAACTGATCCAACAAATTGACGACCGGATTAAAGCCTTGCCGTTGTATCAAATATAAGGTTTTTACAGCAGACACCCAAACCAGATCTGACAAAGTCACACTACTCTGGTTTGCCGCCGGTTAAATTTTGTTTTTAGCTAAAAATCGATTCGAACGAATAGCCGCTGCTTTCTAGAATCTCTTTGAGACGCTTCAAGCCGTCCATCTGTATTTGTCTAACTCTTTCACGAGTTACGCCCAATTCGAGCGCTACCTGCTCCAGAGTTGCGTTTTCGAAGCCACAAAGGCCGTATCTGCGACAAATGACTTCGCGCTGCTTCTCGGCAAGTTGATAGACCCAGTAAGTGACGTTGTTTTGGATGAAGTCGTCTTGCAGAATTTCAGCAGGATTGCGGCTTTCTTCTTCGGAAATGGTTTCAAGTAGGGGTTTGTCAAAATCCTTGCCGAAAGACACGTCAACGGATGTGACGCGCTCGTTGAGTTTAAGCATTTTACTAACGGTCTTAGCCGGTTTATCCAGATGCCGGGCGATCTCGTCGACAGTTGGTTCATGATCAAGCTGTTGAGCTAAATTCCGCTGCGCTTTCAAATAAATGTTCATTTCTTTAACAATATGAATCGGCAGACGAATCGTTCGGGTCTGGTTCATGATTGCGCGCTCTATGGTCTGTCTGATCCACCAGGTTGCATAGGTTGAAAATCTGAAGCCTCTATCAGGGTCGAATTTTTCAACTGCTCGGATCAGTCCTAAATTGCCTTCTTCGATTAAATCGAGCAAAGGGAGTCCGCGATTTAAATAGCGCCTGGAAATTTTAACAACCAGACGTAGATTACTTTCGATCATTATTTTTCGGGCTTGTGGATCACCCTGCTGAGTGCGTCTGCCGTAAATTTTTTCTTCATCAGCAGTTAACAGCTGGGATTTACTAAGTTCATTCAGATAGGCTCGTGTGGCATCGAAAGTACTTTCATTTTGCGATTCGTTACTTTCTATCTCGGCCAGCTTAAACGTTTCGTTCGGATCGATTTCGACAACTTCTTCATCGACATCATCAAAAGAAATGAAATCTGGAATATCCATATCTTTAATTACATCTATCGTTTCTTCCATCATGATTAATCTCCCAGGTATTTTGGCTTGCTGAATCGTTTTTTTTATTGGTAAATGTCTCGCCCGATAACTATTAATCCCTTAAAACTATTTAGATGCAGATAAGATTGAAACCCAACAACGGCACCTAAGTTGCTCACTATAAAAACCACTTAAGTCATTAGACCAATCTTAACGACATCATGCCTTTTCTTTCATTTTCGATCTGATCTAATCGAAGGCACTAACCTTAACGGCGAGTGCCAGTATAACTTTAAAAGATTTGTCTTATAAATTGAATTTACTGATATTTTTGTGGTCCACATCTCTTTTTTGATTTTTATTCAGGGCAGCCTTTTGAGCCTTTTGGATGGCTAAAATCAGCAAGATCAAACTAAAATTCGAACCACTTCTAAATTATGACAATAAGAAAGTGATGTGTATCACATATATTTAAAAGAACTGCAAAAATATACAATTCTGAAAGGAGTTTTCTGGGTGTGCGTTTTCAACGGCTCAGCAATGTTTTTTTTGCCTGATTAATTTGAGCCGCCAAATAATCTGAACCACCTCGATCAGGATGAAAACGCGAAATGAGTTTACGGTGCGCCTGAATAATTTGTTCTTCCGTTGCGCCTGGCTTAAGTCCCAAAACTTCTAAAGCCTCCGCTGTTGTCATGCCTGCTTGTCGAGAGGGCTCATGACCTGGCTTACCATATTGCGGATTGCCGGCTTTGAACCGTAACCAAATGCTATGAAGTTGCGGGGCATATCTTAGTATCAGAGGCATCGAGCGCACTAAAAACGCGAATATTACGCCGAATAAAGCAAGCAGGCCGCTAAGTTTTCCACTCAGCATCAACGCAATCAAAATCAGTGCAACCGCAACCCAGGCGAGCTGCTTAAGTCGCTTGCCGCGCAATTCGGCAGGGGCCTTCATAAACCCTGGCAGCATCAAAATTGCCAATACCAATGCCAACAACATCAATACACGTATCACCGACTCTCCAAACGCTTCAACCGACGAACGGCATAATAACTTAGAATACCGGCAGTTCGACAAATGTAGAGATCGTCAATGTTCAACCCACCAGTCCTCGGCTTCGCGGCCGCCAGCGGCACCGGTAAAACCAGTTTACTGACACAACTTATCCCGATGCTGAAAGCACAGAATCTGCAAGTCGGTATCATTAAACACAGTCATCACGACTTTGAGATTGACCATCCCGGCAAAGACAGTTTTCGGCTGCGTAAAGCGGGCGCCACGCCCATTATGCTGGTCTCCCGATACCGGCGCGCGATAATCAGCGAATTGCCGGCAGATGCCGATATTTCGCTGACTGAACAACTTGCCTTATTTCCCAATGCAGGCCTGGATTTGATTTTAGTGGAAGGATTCAGGCACGATAGCTACCCCAAAATAGAGCTCTGCCGACCGAGCCTAGGGAAACCGTTGCTTTATCCTGAAGATCCGTCGATCATTGCGATAGCAAGCGATCAACCGCTATCAACACCACCCGGCTTACCTTGCCTTGATCTAAACGATACGCAAGCTATAGCCAAATTCATTATCGAAATTTTTTTGAAGCGCCAAAGTGACTAACATCTGCTACCCCAACAAACACGATTTATTAAGCGTCGAACAGGCTCTATCGGAAATCCGCCACGCCATCAAAGCCATCACCGAGCAAGAGCTGGTAGCTTTGCCCCAGGCCTTGGGTAGAATATTAGCCGACTGCATCAGCTCACCCATCGACATTCCGCCGCAACGCACGGCGGCAATGGACGGTTATGCGTTTGCCGCCGGTGATCTGGCCGACGGGCGGCAGGCTGAACTGCAAGTGATCGGCATTGCGTGGGCCGGCAAACCATTCTTGGCGCAACAAGCCCAGGGCCAATGCGTCAGAATTTTTACCGGAGCGGTAGTCCCTGATTTTGCGGATAGTGTTATCGCCCAAGAACAAATTGAAATCAATGGCGACACTGTATCACTTCCCCCGGACTGGCAGCCGTATAAAAATATTCGCGCAGCCGGCAGCGATGTTAAACAGTATGAGGAGTTGATTACCGCACCGAAGAAGCTCTCCGCCAGCGATCTCAGTCTACTGGCTGCCGCAGGTGTTGAACAAATCAGCGTGAAACGCAAACTCAGAATCGGCTTTTTTTCGACTGGCGACGAATTGGTACCACTGGGAGAACCGCTAGCTATCGGCCAAATCTATGACAGCAACCGCTATCTATTAGCCGGGCTACTGTCCGACCCGAACCACAAAGTCTCAGACTTGGGTATTGTCCCGGACGATCAGCTGAAACTCGAACAAACTTTAAAGAACGCAGCCCAGCAACACGACGTCATTATTTCCACCGGCGGCGCATCGGTTGGCGATGCGGATTTTGTCAAACAAACGTTGGAAAAATGCGGACAGGTGAACTTCTGGAAACTGGCAATCAAACCCGGTAAACCCCTGGCTTTTGGCAAAATCGGCGACTGCTGGTTTTTTGGTTTACCCGGCAATCCGGTTGCCGTCCTGGTCACTTACGAGAAATTCGTAAAACCAGCCTTGGAACAACTCGCCGGTGCGCCGCCCACGCAAGCATTGCGCTTGCGCGTTCGTTGCGACAGCCGGCTAAAAAAATCGCCCGGCCGCCAGGAATATCAACGTGGCATCCTTTGCCAATCGGCCGACGGCGAGTTAGCCGTCCGTCTCGCCGGTCAACAAGACTCTCATCAACTCAAAGTAGCGAGTCAGTCCAACTGTTTTATTGTACTGGATGCCGAAAGTAGTGGCATTGATGCGGGAGAAATAGTTAGTGTCGAGCCATTTTCCGCGGTTTTATAGATATCTAAAGAGCCTTCTCCATATACCAACCGGAGTGTTCTGAGCGCTCCGGCTGGAAAATTTGTAACAATCAGTCACGGAAAGAGCGAAACACCCATCTAAGCAGTGGCTTCCGCAAGATTCCCTAAATAACCGTGTTTTCTGGCCAGATATTCGTCTACGAATGCTTGCATCGGCTCCGCTTCATAATCACGCAAACCGCTGACCGCTAGTTTTTTGAAGCCGGAACCGACCACATCTTCACCGCATTTGATTTGGAAATAAAGATACGCGGTGGCACGCTTGCCGTTGACTTCCATTTTCGGTTCCAGCATTTCCAGGCGCGGTTCGTGAAAGTCCATCCGGTTTAAGCTCAAGGTCATGCTTTCATAGATCACCAAAGGCCGGTCGATATTGAACATGACTTGCTCTTTGGCCAATAAAGGCACCAAAACGTACGGAAAGTTCTGCCCAGAAAAGGCCACATAGTCGCGGATCAAGGCCTCGATTAAAGACGGATCGCGGATCACATCGCCTGAGCGTTCGATCTGCAAATAGGTCTTGCCCTGGTTGTCGGTGACATCGATTTTTTCGGCATCGTCATCGGGAAAATTCAACAACACGCCGTGACCGACCATTCCAGAGAAGATGAAATGCATGTTTCGGCTAAGACCGTATTTGTCCAACACTAGCGAAAATAACAAATCGCCCGGCACGCAAAATCGTTTTGCGTCTTCGTCGTGCAAGGGATTGAAGTCATGGGCGACTTCCTTGGCAAACATGCTGGCCTGGGTGGCGCTGATAGCGACACTGCCATCCTGAATGTCATAGTATTCTTTTAGAAACATAGCTTTTATTGATTATTTTAGTAACGTGGAACAGACGGATCGCAAATGACGGACCAGGCGTCGATGCCGCCCTTCAAATTGAACAACCTTTGCAGCCCGGAATGCTGCAAAAAATTGCAGGCTTGCTGGCTACGCATACCGTGATGACAAATCACCACCACGTCGCGGTCAACGGGCACTTCGTCGAAGCGCGCGGGAATTTGTTGCAGCGGTATTAATACGCTACCGGCTATCTTGGCGTAGGCGAACTCGTGGGGCTCTCTAACGTCCAGTAGAAATACCGACGGGTCGTCCTGTAAATGTTGTTGTAACTGTTGCGGAGTGTATTGACTTATCGGCATATGAATCTTTCCAGTCTTTGAAGCGCGGCGGCCATTCTATCGATTGAGGCGGTATATGCAAATCGAATGTGCTGATTAGCCAAGTATTGACCAAAGTCTTTGCCTGGCGTTACCGCCACTCCCTCCTGCTCCAGAAGTTGCTTGGCAAACTCAAAACTGTCGTCGGTAAACGCGCTGCAATCGGCGTAAATATAGAATGCACCCTGTGGCTTGCAGGCTATTTTAAAGCCCAACCGAAGCAAGTTTTCATAAAGAAAATCCCGACGTTTTTCGAATTCGTCGCGGCGTCGATACAATTCGGTCATATTTTCGACGCTGAAACAGGCCAATGCTGCGTATTGAGAATGAGTAGGCGTGGAGATAAATATGTTTTGCGCCAATTTTTCCACGGCATCGATGAAATCTTCCGGCACTATCAACCAGCCGATGCGCCAACCGGTCATACCAAAAAACTTGGAAAAGCTATTGATGACAAATACATCGTCGCTGAATTCCAAGGCGCTGCTGACTGTTTCGCCGTACACCAGGCCATGGTAAATCTCGTCCGAATAAAAACAGCCCCCTAGGACGTGCGTCTGCTGAATCGCATCACGCAGCGCATCGTTGCCGATGATGGTACCGGTAGGATTGGAGGGAGAAGCGATTAATACGCCCTTGCTGGCTGGCTGCCAGTGCTGCCGAATCAGTGCTGCATTGAGCTGGTAAGCCGTTTCGGCACCGACATTCACGAATCGCGTTTTACCGTCGAACAATTGCACGAAATTGTCGTTACAGGGGTAACACGGGTCAGCCATCAAAATTTGTTCGCCGGGATTCAAGCTGATGCCAAACGCCAGCAAAAACGCACCGGACGCGCCGGGTGTGATGAAAACCCGTTTTGGATCCAGATTGACGCCGTATTGCGACTGATAATAATCGGCGATGCTTTGGCGCAATTCCGGCAAACCGGCCGCGGCGGTATATTTGACTTCCCTGCCCTGCATGAAAGTATTTCCAGCTGCCAATATTGCCGGTGGTGTTTCGAAATCCGGCTCGCCGATTTCCATGTGAATGATGTCGCGACCCTGCTGTTCAAGTTGCTTGGCGCGTTGTAATAATTCCATCACATAAAATGAGCTGATGCCGCGCATTCGCTCGGCGACGTGGTGTTTCATGTCTAAATTCCGTTAGTAGAAAGCGTCTTCATCATAACAAAATTCTTGCTTGCCCCCGGCTATTCTGTTAAAAAGCCCCGATTTTTTATAGACCGCCAGGAGTCATTGGATGAACAATACTAACCCTGCCGCATCGGAATTTACTTTTAAGCCTTATGAGGAAAAAGAAGGCGAAGAGTACATGAACGAGGCGCAGTTGAGCCATTTTTCCGCCATCTTAAATAAATGGAAATCCGAACTAATGATGGAAGTGGATCGTACCGTCCACCACATGCAGGACGAAGCGGCCAACTTTCCGGATCCGAACGACCGGGCCACGCAGGAATCAGAGTTCAGCCTGGAACTGCGTACCCGCGACCGCGAACGCAAATTGATCAAGAAGATCGACGAATCCTTGAAGGAAATCGAGTCGGGTAACTACGGCTACTGCGAAACGTGCGGTATCGAGATAGGCATTCGCCGTCTGGAAGCGCGCCCCACCGCCAACCTGTGCATCGATTGCAAAACGCTCGATGAAATCAGGGAAAAGCAATTGGGTTAATTCTGCCCTACTCCGCACCGTATATCGGCCGGTTTGCGCCCTCGCCTACCGGCCCGCTTCATCTCGGTTCTTTATACACCGCTCTCGCCAGTTATCTGGATGCCCGTCATCATAAAGGGCTATGGCTGCTGCGCATAGACGATCTCGATACGCCGCGCAATATGTCGGGAGCCAGCGACGACATCCTGGATTGCCTGCAAAGTTTTGGTTTGCATTGGGACGGCGAGGTGGATTATCAAAGCCGGCATCTCGATCAATACGAGCAAGCCCTTGTCGAATTGCAAAATCGGCATGCGCTTTACCCTTGCACCTGTAGCCGCAGCTCACTGGCGAATTCGCCTCAGATTTATCCGGGCTATTGCCGCACCAAGGCACAATCGACTGATGCGCCACATGCACTGCGGGTAGAATCGGCGGATATTTCGATTCACTTTATTGATGCCTTGCAGGGTAACATAACCCAAAATCTGGCAAGCGAGCACGGCGACTTTATCGTCAAGCGCAAGGACGGCATCATCGCTTACCAATTGGCTTGTGTCGTCGACGATCAGCGGCAAAAGGTCAATCGGGTAGTAAGAGGTTACGATTTATTGGATTCGACCCCCAAACAGCAGTATTTACAGCATTTGCTAGGTTACCCGTCGCCGCTGTACATGCATATTCCATTGATTGTCGACTCGGAAGGCAATAAGCTGAGTAAGCAAACCCGCGCCGAAGCCGCCAACCCAAATCAAGCCGGACCAACCTTGTTTCTGCTGCTAACCTTACTCAAACAAAATCCACCGCCCGATTTGCGGCTGGCTGCAATCGACAGTATTCTGGAATGGGCCATCGAACATTGGCAAACCGAACGCTTGACTAACACCCAAGCCGTCTCAGCCTTACAACACAATTAATAACGTTCAAAGAAGGAGGTTACGTTATGTCAGACCAAAAAACTTATCCGGTTAATCCGCAGATTGCCGCCGGCGCACATATCGATAGCGCTGCTTATCAGCGTCTCTACCAACAATCGATAACCGAACCGGAAGCATTTTGGGCTGAACAGGCCACCGAATTTTTGGACTGGCATCAGCCTTGGCAGCAGGTACTGCAATACGACTACCCCAAAGGCGAAATACAGTGGTTTCTGGGCGGTAAACTTAATGTCACCGTCAACTGTCTGGACAGACATCTTGAAAAGCGTGGCGACCAGGTTGCGATCATTTGGGAAGGAGACGACCCGGCGCATGATCGCAAATTAACCTACCGCGAGTTGCACGCCCAAGTCTGCCAATTCGCGAATGTCCTGAAAGCCAATGGCGTGCAAAAAGGCGACAGAGTCTGTATCTATCTGCCGATGATCGCCGAAGCGGCGGTGGTGATTCTGGCCTGCGCACGGATCGGCGCGGTGCATTCCATCGTATTCGGCGGCTTTTCTGCTGACGCGTTACGCGATAGGGTCATCGATGCCGATTGCCGCGTCTTGATCTGCGCCGACGAGAGCTATCGCGGCGGCAAAATTGTGCATTCCAAATTAAATGTCGATAAAGCCGCCAACCAATGCCCCAACGTGAATACCGTGATTGTTATCAAGCATACCGGCCACGACATTCCCTGGACTGAAGGCCGCGACGTTTGCTACCACGAAGCCATGCAAACCGCGTCAACCGACTGCGAGCCGGTGATGATGGACGCGGAAGATCCTTTGTTTATCCTGTATACCTCCGGTTCCACCGGCCAACCGAAGGGTGTACTGCACACCACCGGGGGTTATTTGCTGTACGCGGCAATGACCCACAAATACGTGTTCGATTACCAGGAAGGCGACGTCTACTGGTGCACCGCCGACATAGGCTGGATCACCGGCCATTCCTACGTGCTGTACGGCCCATTATGTAATGGCGCCACCAGCTTGATGTTCGAGGGCGTACCGACTTATCCGCATCCCGACCGCTTCTGGCAAGTAATCGACAAACATCAGGTCAATATTTTTTACACCGCACCGACTGCCATTAGAGCACTGATGGCGCAGGGCGACGATTTTGTCACCCGCACCAAACGCAGTTCGCTCCGTATTCTCGGTAGCGTGGGCGAACCTATCAATCCGGAGGCTTGGGAATGGTATTACCAGGTGGTCGGCAACAAACGCTGTCCGCTGGTGGATACCTGGTGGCAAACCGAAACCGGCGGCATTCTCATCACGCCATTACCGGGCGCGACGCCGTTAAAACCGGGATCGGCCACGTTGCCGTTTTTCGGGGTAAAGCCGGCGATACTCGATCCGGATGGAAATATCCTGGAAGGCGAAGCCGAAGGCATTTTGGCGTTGACCTATCCGTGGCCGGGCCAGGCGCGCACGGTGTATGGTGATCATGCGCGCTTTATCGACACTTATTTCGCCAAGTTCCCCGGCTATTACTTCGCCGGTGACGGCGCCCGCCGCGACAAGGACGGCTATTACTGGATTACCGGTCGTATCGACGACGTGTTGAATGTGTGCGGCCACCGTTTGGGTACCGCTGAAATAGAAAGCGCGTTGGTTCTTCACGACCTTGTTGCTGAAGCCGCCGTGGTCGGCTTTCCGCATCCGATCAAGGGCCAGGGGATATACGCTTACGTGACCCTAAACGTCGGTATCGAGGGCAACAGCAGCCTGAAAGGCGAATTGAAGGACTTGGTACGCGAAGAAATCAGCGCTATCGCCCTGCCCGATCTGATTCAGTGGGCGCCGGGCTTGCCCAAAACTCGCTCGGGTAAAATCATGCGCCGCATCTTACGTAAAATCGCTGCTAACGAATTCCACGATCTGGGTGATACATCCACGCTTGCCGATCCATCGGTGGTCGAACAATTAATCGCCAATCGCTTGAAATTACCTTAAGTGAAAGTCCGCCTGGCTTTAGCCTATATCGGCGTAGTGCTGGTCTGGACCACTACGCCGCTAGCCATCAAATGGAGCAGCATAGGCGTCAGTTTCGTATTTGGCGCAACGGTGCGGATGACCACCGGCCTGACCTGTTTGCTGTTGCTACTGCTGTTGTTGCGTCGACGCTTGCCGCTCAATCGGCTGGCGTTACTTACCTATCTAGCGGTGGCAATTCAACTCTATGGCAGTATGTTGATTACTTATTGGTCCGCGCAATTTGTGCCGTCCGGCTGGATCTCAGTAATTTTTGGCTTAAGCCCCTTTATGACCGCCTTTATGGCTGCCGCATACTTAAAAGAGCGCAGTCTGGGCTGGGGTAAGTTATTTGCATATAGCTTGGGTGTGGCCGGTTTAGTAGTGATGTTCAGCTCTGCGCTGGAATTGGATGAGATGGCTCTGCAAGGCGTGATCGGCGTGCTGGTGGCAACCTTTATACACGCGGCCAGTGCGGTGTGGGTCAAACAAATTGATGCGCGCTTGTCGGCTTTACAATTAGTCACGGGCGGATTGTTAATCTCGGTGCCATTATATTTCTGCACCTGGTATTGGCTGGATGACGGCATATTGCCTGAAACTATTCCGGAGCAGACCCTGTATTCGATAGCCTACCTTGGCGTCGTTGCAACAACCCTGGGTTTTGCTTTGTATTATTTTATATTGAAGAATATGCAAGCCACTAACGTGGCGATGATGAATCTGATGACGCCGATTATGTCCTTATTGCTAGGCTATAGCGTCAACCATGAGCCGTTGACGGTGAAAACTATCGCAGGTACCGCGCTAATTATGTGCGCACTGTTGATTTACGAAATCGTCAATCGCCGTCAACAACGGAATGGCATGTAATCGCCATTCCGTTGTCTTAGCGTTAGATCTTGCTGACGCGTTGTTTTGATACGCAGCGAATTCGGCGTTAATTTCTTGATGCAATAAACCGTACTTGACATCAGCCAGCAAGAAGCCGAACTTCGATCCGCAACCGTAGCGATTTCCGGCAAATCCAAAAGACAGCCACTTGCTCATCTTTCATTAACGTCGCAATCGCATCAGTTAGCTGAATTTCACCGCCTGCGCCGCTCCCGGTGTTTTCGATTTTTCAAAAATAGTAGCTGTCTTTAATTATAAACAAATTATCTTATTTGCTGATGCTCAGGACGAAGCAAATCGTTCACAGTTTTTACCGGATTGAATGTTTCAATAGGAACTTCAACAAAAATTGTATTCCAATCGCTCATGGCGCCATTCCAAAGTCCGGGCAACTCTAAAGCTTTCAATTCTTTACCACCCTTCGATTTCGATGAAATAAATCCGGTTAGCTTATCGACATATTGTAAAAGATTAAATTTTTCGCCTTTGTAGTTTTTCACTCCACATACCAAATCAACAGGATTAAAATGTGTTGAATGCATCATTTTAGCTTTTTCAGTCGGATTTGATAAATCAATTTGCGAACTTTCGAGAATTTGAGTAGACACGGTTCCATCTGCATTTACAGTAAGAAAAGGACCACCACCAGGCTCTCCGGTATTTTTAACCATACCACAAACCCTAATCGGACGATTTAGTTTTGACTTCAGATACTGTTTTAATTCATTTTCATTCAATTTATTAATTTCAGGGTGAATGTTATTCAGTTCTTTTTCGCAGAACAGAGCAATTTCATGCAAGCTTGAAATAGAGGTATTATCTTTCTCCAATAATTGAAGGTATTCAAACGCTTTTTGTTGAAGTTTAATCAATAAACCCGCAATAGCTTTCTTATATTTAACTGTTTGATCTTTAAGCGAATCAGGAACCACATTGTCAATATTTTTAATGAAAATAACATCTGCATTCAAATCATTCAGATTTTCAATAAGAGCACCATGTCCTCCGGGGCGAAACACTAATTTTCCATTTTCGCGAAATGGTTGATTTTGTTCGTCGACAGCTATAGTGTCAGTCGATGGTTTTTGTTCTGAAAAACTGATTTTGAATCTTTTACCCAGTACATTTTCGTATTCAGAAAGCGTATCGTTTACATGATTTTCAAACAGTTGGCGGTGTTCAGTTGAAACTGTGAAATGAATATTTACTTCGTTCGATGAATTAGACGCATATAATTCGCCTTCCACCAAATGCTCCTGTAATGAAGTACGTTTTTCGTTGTTATATGTATGAAACAGAAGCAAGCCTTTAGGTAACGCACCATAATTCAAGCCATTACTGTTTAATAAATTAGACACAATAGCTTTCGGTTCTCCATTTTTAATCAAATCGTCAATACTTTTATTATTATTTTTCAAACAACATTCGTTCAAAGCATTGTAAAAAGCGAAGTTTTTAATTTCAGTAAAAAATTTAATTTCAGCAGGTTTTTGTGGTTCGGCATAATCGGCATCCAAAAACTCATATAAATCTTTAAACATACGGCTGGCCGCACCCGATGCCGGAACAAATTTTAGTATTGACGCATTACCTTTCAAATAAGCATCCCATGCTTCCAACAAATCGTTAAGTTGTGCATCCGAAGCGATGGTAATACCGTTCTCTGGTGATGCAGCACTAATAATTTTCAAAAACGGGAAACCCGTTTCAAAACTTTTAAGCTGATTAAGAATTTGTGATTCTGAAATACATTTTTCGCTAATTTGCTGTAAATCTTTGTTTGATAGCATCATATTATAATTTTTGATGTTGTAATTTTTTTATATGTATCTACACAATTAATTCTAGGGCAACAATACGGCTACATTTGGCCACCTTGAAAAAACCATCAGATGAGAAAAAAGCGGCAACCCAATGCTGCTGATACCCGCCATGATTATAGAAAGCCTATTTGCCGCTGGAAAAGGGCATTGATCTGCCCACAGTGGGGATTGTGTTGTGATATCCGACTCCGCAGTCTTTACCAAAATCGTCCCCACTTTAGAAAAACACTCATATCCAATTGATTCCCGGATGAGTTACCGTTCGGCATAATTCTTCATTATATTCATATGGCAACAATGCATCGGCTTTGGAGCTAAACAGAAATTTTATATCATAATCGACTGCTTATGGTCGATTGTGTTGAAAAAACCTGTTTTTCTCGGATTCCAACTACTTTTGCAGTTCAAGCAAATTGAAAGTTATTGCTTTTTTTCTTAATTACTTTTCTGCTTTAATCCAGTTTTCCAACAATAGCCATTTTCAACACAATCAGCCAGTTCCTGCCAATGTGATGCTGACTTTTCTCAAGAATGCATGTGCAACGACACCAGAACACTAAGTAACACAATATGCTTTTATTGAATAAAATCATAGGCTATTGTTGCCGGGTCGAAGACGTGTTTGCCTGTATGGCGCAATGGGGCGAAAAGACAGTCCGTTGCATCGGCCTGGCTCGCTCCGAAGTGCGCATCGGTTTCATGAACTTGGTTTACAACGTGAGGCGTTTTTGCGCTATTCGCAGGGTAGCTGAGTCTTGATAGCGCCCATAGGAGCCGAAAAGGCTCCTATGGGAAGATGATTGTTTGGAAAATTCGGCTTTGAGGCCGTTTTAAACCTCGCAAACAACTATTATTGGATTGTTCTAAGGTTAAAATTGACTGTTCGCTAATCAAGTCTGCGCACACAAGCTTACGTCAGTCTTAAATTGTCGCGTTACATTAGTTATTTTAGGCCATAATTAAAGTTTATTTTCAACTCTCCTCGCAAGATTTCTCAATGACAAAACTGTTACTCACGTTCTTGGTAGCTCTGATATGGGGAAGCCCCGCTTTTTGCCAGGATTTACTGGAAACCTATCAGCTGGCGAAAGCCAATGACCCAGAATTTAAAAGCTCGGACATCAATAAACTAGCCACCGCAGAGATCAAGTCACAAAGTATCGCGCAAATGTTGCCAAATCTTTCCTTTAGCGCCAACAGCAGCCGCAATCGTCTGGAAAGTACCAGCTTTTTGGGAACCACGTTGCAGCATTATTGGGACAGTAAATTGGGTATTAATTTGAAACAACCCGTGTTTCACTGGGACCATTGGGTACAGCTCGATCAGGCCGATAACAAAATTGCTCAGGCGGAAGCGCAATTCCAGGCCAAACAACAAAGCTTGATCCGCAGAACCGCCGAGGCTTATTTCAATATATTGGCCGCGCAAGACAATCTGGAATTTGCCAACTCGGAAAAAAAATCCATCGAAAAACAATTGGAACAGGCCAAACAGCGTTTCGACGTCGGTATTATAGCGATTACCGATGTCTATGAAGCCCAAGCCGGATATGACAGGGCCCTGGCCAGCGAGATCGAAGCGGAGAACCTTTTGGATAACAGCAAGGAAGCCTTGCGGGAAATCATAGGCGATAATGCCGCAGAGCTGAGCAGTCTACAACCGCAAATTCCGCTCAGCCCGCCGGCCCCCGAAGATTTGTCATCCTGGGCGAATACCGCCGAGAACAACAATTTCTCTATTGTGGCACAGATCAATCAAGCCGAATACGTGCGTAAAAACGTCGAGTTACAACAATCCAAACATCTGCCAACCCTTGACATCGTTGCTCAATACAGCGAAATGGACACAGGTAACCAATACGGTTTGCGCGGTGACAATGAAAGTTTCGGATTGCAACTAAACCTGCCTTTATACGAAGGCGGCGGCACCTCTTCCCGCAGCCGCCAGGCTGCCTATGAGTATGAAGCAGCCAAGGAAGATTTGACTAAAGTAAAACGCAGCATCAATCGCGGCGTTAAAGACGCGTTTCGGGGCGTGGTTTCCAGCATCAGCAGAGTCAAAGCATTAGACGCCACCAGCAAATCCGCGGAAATGGCCGTGGAAGCGGCTGAAGCCGGTTTTGAAGTAGGCACCCGAACCATGGTGGACGTACTCACCGAACAACGTAATTTATACAAAGCCAAAAGCGATCACGCCAGAAGCCGCTACGATTATCTGATTAACGGCATCAAACTCAAGGAAGCCGCCGGTAGTCTGAATGAAGAGGACTTGGAACAAATCAATCAATATTTGCAGGCAAAAACTGGCGCCCCAGTAGAGCATTGATGGCAGGTGGTAAAATACTAGCTGTTTGACGATCTAGGATTGCCACCAAAACCCAATCGCTATTTGCGGCAAGTCAAAATAGCTTTAGAAAAAACCCCGTCGCAGCTTTCCAGCAAAGTGAAACTTTCTTTGGCGCGTGTGATGCCGGTATAAATCAATTCGCGTGTAATCACCGGGCTGATATTTTCCGGCAACACCAAAGCCACATGGTTAAATTCCGAACCTTGTGACTTGTGTACGGTAATCGCAAACGCCGTTTCCACATCGGGCAAACGCATCGGCGATACCCAACGAATCTTCAGCGCCGCCAATGGATCAGTATTCGGAAAGGCCACCTTCAATTTGCCGCTGCTGTCTCGCAATGCGATCCCTATGTCGCCGTTCATCAGTCCCAGATTGTAATCGTTGCGAGTGATCATGACCGGCCGGCCCTCATACCAGAGCGCCTGTTTGGATCTAGCAAACAGCCACTCTTCGATCCGCTGATTTAGCCCTTCTACGCCCCACGGCCCTCGTCGCAATGCCGACAACACCTGAAAGGCATCGAAGGCTGCCAACACTTGCAAGGCCCACTCGTCGCATCGCTCCGCAGTGTTTGGCCGGCAATCGCCGATTTGCGCCAAATAATATCCATAACCCAGAACACCCTCATTAATCACCAACTTTCTTAACAGGCTATTGGCGGCATCCGCCGTTGGGCGTTGTCGTAAGGCAAAATAGTCAGCACGCGGCTCGGGCCGTAAATCCGGGTAATGTGCCGTGTCACTCAAGATCGACTGAGCCTGCAACGCATCGCCCTGATTCACGGCTCTAGCTAATTGCCCGATGCCGCTGTGCTCATCGAAACGATGACTATGACGCAACATGATAGTTTGTTGATTGATAGCAGAACCTAATGCTGCGGCAGGCTTAAGCCGTTCTCCGGCATAGTCAGCAATCCAGGCCAGAGTAGCCGCATCATAAGCGGCCTGTTCGGCCCCACGACATAAATCGCCCATCACCGAGCCGGCCTCGACCGACGCCAATTGATCCTTGTCGCCCAACAAGATCAACTGAGCGTTTGCCGGTAAGGCCCCCAACAGCGACGCCATCATTTCCAGATCGATCATCGACGCTTCATCGACAATCACAATGTCGGCGACAATCGGATTGTGGCGATTATGCTGAAAGCGCCGCGAATCGTGCCCGCTGCCCAGTAAACGGTGCAAAGTGCTGGCTTTTCTGGGGATACATTGCTTGATGCTTTCATCGATAGCCAAGTTATCGAGCGCTTTTGCAATCGACTCGCTGACCCTGGCCGCCGCTTTACCGGTCGGTGCCGCCAGTAAAATATTCAGTGTTTTGGGGTTCTCACTATCTTCTTGCGCTAAATGGATCAACAAGGCCAACAACTTGGTTAACGTTGTGGTTTTACCGGTACCCGGTCCGCCGGTGATAATGGCAAATCGCGCCCGCAAAGCCAGGACGCAAGCGATTTTCTGCCAATCCGGGCTTTCCGAGCTCGTTGGAAACAAACGTTGCAATCGTTCCGACAAGGATGACGGCAAGCTATCCCGCACCGGTTGCAAACGTTGCATAATGCAGGCTTGTATGATCTGTTCATAGTGCCAGTAACGCCGCAAATACAATCGATTGCCAGTCAAAACCAGCGGCGTAACGCCCTCTCCAAATGACACAAGCCTTGATTGCGTTAGCGCAGCTTTCCAGGTCTCAATGCTGTAGTCTTTTAGACGCGCCAATTCGGCCGCCGCCTCATCCTGCTCGACCGCCCAAGCATCATCAGCCGGAATAGCCAGCGTCAACCCCGGCTGCTCGCAGAGTTTTTCCAAGTCCAGATAGACTTCGCCTCTATCCAGTTGATGGCTGAGCAAGGCTCCTGCCCACAGCACGGCTTCGGTTGCGTCTGGCTCAAGATCCAACAGAAAACCCACGAAGGCCCGATTCAAATGACTCAACCAACCTTTTGCAATCCAGTGCTGCATGCTGTCTATTACCGCCGCTTGCCGAATCATGCATAAGCTCCGTCTTTTGATGCCGAAAACAACATATCCAAGCTATCGATCAAGATCCTGGGAGGCTTATCGTAGACACGTCCCGCCGTCGGACCTTGGGTGCCTCTTAAGAATAAATACAGTGCCCCGCCGATGTGCATATCGTAATCGTAAGCATTGCCCAGCCTGACTTTTAGCAAGCGATGTAAAGCCAGCAAATACAGGCTGTATTGCAAATCGTAACGTTTAGCCAACATCGCTGCCACCAGGTTCTCCTGCGTATAAGCCGCATCGTCTGCACCCAAGCTGTTGAATTTGTAATCGACCACGTAGTACCGCTTATCGTGCATAAACACTAAGTCTATAAAACCCTTTAACAGTCCGTTGACTTGTCCGGGCAGCAAGCCGGGGCGCGCTTGTCCGCCAAACGTATGCCGGGTTACCAAACGGTCCAATTCCACAGTATCAACCGTCTCGGCACCCAGCAGAAATTCCAGTTCAGCCTGATAGGCATTGGTTCCTAAGGTAGCCAAACTAAGATCACTATCCTCCAGCAAAGACATGCTCAGCCAGTGCGCCAGGGCCGAACCGATGACGGTGTGTTTATTTTCCCATTCGCCGCCGGTAAAGCGCTTTTGAATCAAGTCTTGTCTTAAGGTAGGAGTTGCCGACACGCTGGCAAAACCCAGTTGCGCGCATTCCTCTAGCAAGTCGTGAATCAACACGCCGGGACCGGCGCCTCTGGGCAAACCGTGAACACTGGTCAGCGGTTTACTAACCGCAGCAGCAATTTCGGCTTCGTCATTTTGCTTATCGTCACGGGCGGTTTCCAACTCCGGCAGCAACCCAAACTGATCTGCCGCCAACGTTGGTTGGTCCACGATGTGCAAGGCGCTGTAACTGGCTATCCACCAATTGCTGGCTACTTTGCTGAGCGGAACGCGCGTGTCGTCGCAACCCTCGTTTAACAAGACCGGGCTGTAGCGTGTATCGTCACTTTCCGGTAAAGGCGTTATCGAAATCGCGTCACAGCTGCCTTTCAGCTCGAGCAGTTGCGCGGCTAATTCGCTGATCGGCTGTTTGGTCCGCCAATTAAGCAACGCGCCCAGCGCCGATTTTTCCAACTGGCAATCCTTGGTACTACCCGACTTGACCGGCGCTATACCCAACCAACAAGCATGGCGGGCGCGGGTCATCGCCACATACAGCAAACGCAAATCCTCCTGCAGCCTTTCTTCTTCGCTGATGGCTTTGATGCGCTCCTGTTTATGCAGGTCGATTTGCAAATCCTGATTCTCGTCGTGATAACGGTAATAGACATTAAAGCGACCACCCACTTCCCGAAAGCTGCAAATAAACGGCAAAAACACCAGCGGGTATTCCAGGCCTTTGGATTTATGAATGGTCACGACTTTAATCAGATTGGCATCGCTTTCCAGCCTGATGATGCCGTCGTCGCCGGCCTGATTACCACCGGCCTCGATAGCTTCGGCCAAATGTCTGATCAGGGCTTGCTCGCCCTCCATCTGCATGCTGGCTTGTTGCAACAATTCGGCGAGATGCAGCAGATTGGTGATGCTGCGCTCGCCTTCGCTGTCGGCAGAAAGGCGGGCATGCAAACCGTAATCATTAATCAGCTGCCGCAGGGCAGGCAAAATGCCATCCTGTTGCCAGCGTTGTTGGTACGTCATAAAACGTTCCAGATGCGATTCCCAGCCGGGCTCGTCCAAGGCCAGTTCATGCAACGCTTGGTAAGACCAGCCGAAGGTTGCGGAACTTATCGCCGCCCTCACCTTGCGCTCGTTACGCGGCTCGGCTAGGGCATTTAACCAAAGCAACATGTCGACAGCTTCCGCACTGGCAAAGATGGAATCGCGCTCCGACAGGTAGACACTACGCACGCGCCGACGCGCCAAAGCATTGCGAATTGCCCTGGCTTCGCTGCCGCTACGGACCAGGATAGCGATATCCCCGGGTTGCAAGACTTGAAAACCAGATGCCGATTTGAACCCGGCTTGCCCCGCATCAGCCGCGCCCAACAATTTGACAATCTCATTGGCCGTTACCTCGGCCAGCGTTTCCCGATAAGCCGGCATGCCAACCGCATCCTCGCTTTCCCAGTGCCAAAGCGTCAACGCCGGGGCGGCTTGATTATCGACAACCCACACATCATCGCGGCCCTGAGCCTTAACCGGCAGGAAGGGTAAAGGGTTATCCTGGTGCGTTTTAAACCTGAATGCGCCCCGGTCTTGCCGATCGGCTTGCAAAAATACCTGATTGATTGCGTCGACCAGAGCATGGGTGGAACGGTAATTGGTGCCCAAGGTGTAATGCCGGCCTTGGGTATCGCGGTGCGCTTTTAGATACGTGTAAATATCCGCGCCGCGGAACGAATAGATAGCTTGTTTCGGGTCGCCTATCATCAAACAAGCCGAGTCGCCGACGACTGGCGACGCATAGAGCGTGGAAAAAATCCGGTATTGCACCGGGTCGGTATCCTGAAACTCGTCTATCAACGCGATGGGATACTGCTGGCGAATCACCTCCGCTAGTCGCACACCGTTTTGGCCTTGCAGCGCGTTATCCAGGCGAATCAACATGTCGTCGAAAGTCATCCTGGCGATGCGTTGTTTTTCAAAATCGTAACGCTGCCTGATCCAATGCACGGCGTGCTTGATCAGCTCGACTTTTAAACTGGGCAGCGCCGCCAGATGCGCGGGCAAGCGGCCAATCGCCGCAAAACCGGGATGATCCGGCGGTGTTTGCCCTGGATTAGCTAACGTAGCCATGCCGACCGGTGACAGATTCTCAAAACCCTTACCAATGTCCAGAGTGTCCTGTGAGGGATCCTGACTCCATGCTTCGATTTTATCCAGCCAGTTGCGGCGGTTAGCCGAGTTGTAATTTTTTGCAGGCAGCACTTTGGTTTCTATGGCGGCCTCCAATAGTTCGCGTACTTCTGGCAGCCAATTTAGCCAAGGCGCTTTTAACTCTTGTAAGGACGACTGCCTGACGGACGCTAATGCAGAAATCAATCTTTTAATGGACTGACCGTCGGCCAAACTAAACGGTATCGGTTCGGCGTTACCAAGCAGAGAACGCACCACCAGCAATAACTCGTCCGGATGCTTGAACACCGCATACAAGCTTGGAAAATCGGCGTCGTTGGACATTTCATAGTAAAAACTGCGCCAATAGTCCCTGACTACCTCATTCAGTAATTCAGTATCGTCGGTATTGACCTCCTGCCGGAACAAACTGCCGCTATCGAAGGCGTGTTGTTGCAGCATGCGGTTGCACCAACTGTGGATGGTGTAAACCGCCGACTCGTCCATCCAGTTAGCCGCCAACTCCAGACGAAGGGCGCATGCCGGCCAGTCTTGCTCTGCATAACAGTCGCGGATGTCGTGTAAAAATGTATCAGTCGTCGACAATTGCTGACGAAAAAATCGCGCGGCCTGACTCAAACGCTCGCTAATCCGCTCGCGTAACTCCTTGGTAGCGGCCTCTGTGAAAGTCACCACCAAAATATCCGGCGGCAACAAATATCGACTGGGTTCGGCACTACCCGGATTGTGCCCTAGGATTAACCGCACATATAAGGCGGCGATGGTGTAAGTTTTACCGGTGCCGGCGCTGGCTTCGATCAACCGGGTACCCGACAACGGAAATTCGATGGGGTTGAGCGGAATGGCGCTGGTCATACCGACGCCTCCCCTGCTCCAGGCAATTCCCGGATATGCATAAACATCGGCCGATACAAGCTATCCGCCCAATATGCAAAATCCTTGTCCGCGGCAAACGCAAACAAGCTGGCAAAATTGGGAAAGAAGCGAGCAAGATAGGCATCGTAATGGACTTCACCGGCGTTCCATTCGTCGCCGTCGTATCTGGCTTGGGCTTTATCCGGCGCACTTTCCGAGGGGGCGGCAAGCCAGCAAAATGCCGTTCGGCACGCCACCGGCAACGGTGCTTGCATGCCGTCGTGATAAGCGGCAACCAGGTTTTGCAAGTGCTGATAAGCGTCGTCTTGCTCGACAACGGGCATTTCAATCACCGTATCGGCACCGATTACCAAGGTCTTTACCGGCAAACTGTCGGCGCAAGCCGCCAAATGCTGTAGCCACTGCAACAATAGGTTTTGGTATTTGATGGATTTGTCCTTGTTCAACAGATTTTGCGCCGTCAGATGCAACAGACCGGCTTGTTCTTGCTGGGATTGGCAGCGCAATAGACTGAGATCGCCGGTCACTTGCACCGTAACGCCGCCGGCCAAGGCAAAAGGCCCCAGCTGCAACACATGCGGCACTAAAACTTCGGGCCATTCAGACGCCAGCACCTGATAACGTTCCCAAGCCGACTTGACCGGTTCGGCCATGGCCGCGAAACTCGCCTGGGCGAAACCGCCCAAGGGTAGTTGTCCTTTCTGCATCATCACGGCCTGCTGCCGAGTCAGGAAGTCTTCCGTGTCGTCCGGATGCTCCGCAGTTAGACCCTTTAGCAACTCATCGCTGAATAAAAAGGCTTGCAGACTATCAATTCCAAACGGTTCGCAGTCTTCGCTGGTAACTGTTAGGCTATCGAAACCAAATTTTAGGGTTTGATTGCAAAAGCTTTTTACCGGTGCGCGCAAAAATCGCGCAAGCGATTCCAAAGTCAACGCATAGGTTTTATCGTCCGGGCCGGACGCGATCCGATCGCTAAACGACTGCGCTACGGCAGGCGCAAACCATTCCCGGGCATAGGTATAAAGATTCGGATCGCGGTTTTTTTTAACATACGCTTCGCTAAACGGTTGTAAAGGGTGCTCGACGGTGATTCTCTCCAACAACCTGGGCTTATCGGCTAACGCCCAGCCCTGCGCCAGCACATCGCGTAATTGACTGATCAGCACCGAAGGTGGTCGCTCACTGTTATCGCGGATACTGCGCCCTACCCAACTGATATACAGCTGTTCGCGCGCCGACAATAAAGCTTCCAAAAATAAATATTGGTCGTCTTGGCGGCGCGAGCGGTCGCCGGGGCGGTACTGGCCGCGCTGGCTCATCAAATCGAAGCTATGCGCTTGCTGGTTGCGCGGGTAGTCACCGTCGTTCATGCCCAACAGGCAAATCAGTCTGAATGGGATCGCGCGCATTGGCATCAAGGTGCAGAAGTTAACGCGGCCGCTGAGAAAGCGTTGATTTAAGGACGGTTCGTCAACGCCAGCCAACCAGGCTTCGCGCACCACATGAATGGGCAGTAAATCCATCCCAGTTAAACCGGCTTGTTCGCAGTGCCTGGACCAGCTGGCCAGCGAACTTGTGAGAGTTTCCAGGGTTTTTCGTTCGCGCTCGTCGCTTACCTGAAAAAAATCGTCCAGCAATTCGGACAATATTTGCTGCCATCTATTTGGTGCATATTCCCTCCCCAACAGCTCTGCGTATTTTTCCAGCGTTTCCAACAGAAACGCCAGACCACCCAGCCATTGCGCATCCAGGCCGCCAATTTCTTCGTAAGGCTGAATCTCATCAAAAGGCGCGCCGGCACCCACCGCATACCCAAGCAACATCCGTCTCAACCCAAACTGCCAGGTATTGGTCTGCAAGTCAGCGGGCATATTGACCCGTTGCTTACGTTGCCGGGCGTTCAAGCCCCAGCGTATCCCGGATTCTTCAATCCATTGATGCAGTTTGGGTATGGCTATTTCGTCAATCTCAAAGCGCGCCCGCAAGGCCGGTACTTCCAGCAAACCCAGAAATTCGCTGACCGCAAACCGCGACTCAGGTAAGTTGAGCAAGGTTTCCACGGCAAGCAACAGCGGATTTTGTCCGCGCTGCTGCTGATCGGCCAGGCTGTAGGGAATATAACGCGGATCGTCGCTTTGAATTTGCCCGAACACCGCGTGAATATGTGGCGCGTAGGTATTGATGTCCGGAACCATCACAATGATATTACGCGGATATAAAGGTTTACCGTGTCGTTGGGCGCTATCGAAACGCGCCAACAATTGATCGTGCAGAATTTCGACTTCGCGCTGTGGGCTGTGAGCGATATGAAATTGAATAGAGGTATCCACACTTGCCAGACATGCGGGTTGCTCCGACAACGGTTCTAGATCCAGGATAGCCTGTTGCAGATGTTGCAGCAAACTGCGCTGTCCTGCGTCCCCATAGTCTTTGAACATATCGATTTTGCTGTCCGGCCAATGCCAGTTGGCGTAGGCCTGGGTTTCATCGAAATGATCCAGCAAACGAATATAATCCCGGCCCTGTTTGCCCCAAGCCGCCAATAAGGGCGGGGCCTGTAAATGCAGTTCCGCATCACTTAATGTGGCCCTCATACCTGATTTGTACGATTGACGGCGGCGTTCAGCTTTGAGCAATTCCTTATCTTCGATGATATCCGCCCAATAGTGCTGACAAGGGTTATGCACAAACAACACGATCTGACAAAATCGGCCCAACTTGGCAAGCACTTCCAGCGACTGCTGCGGCAGGGACGATAGGCCAAATAATACGACCCGGCGCGGCAAATTCGCCGGCCGTTCCGTTAAGGTATCGATACGAGTCATGAATTGCGCATGTACCGCTGCCCTACTGGCAAACGGCGAGGATTCCGCACCCAAATCAAAATCATCGAGCACCGCCCGCCACAAGGCGGCTTGCCAGAGTTGCGAACTCGGCAGCGGTTTGCTCTCGCCATGCCCGTTGCGCAACACATCCTCCCCCGCCGCCCAATCCGACACCCAATCGGAACGATACACCTGATATTGATCGAACAGGTCCGCCAGTTGTTCGGCCAGTTGATGACGTTTACGGCAATTACTATCATCGGTCAAAAAACTGGCCAGCGTTTCGAAGCCGGGTTGTTTCAGCAACTGTGGCAACAATCGATATAAACGCCAGATCAACGGGTCCTTGGCTAACGGTTGCTCGGTGGGAATCTGCTCGCCCAATACCGAACGATAAATGCTCCAGATAAACAAAGACGGTAACTGCATTTTCATCGCAGCGGCAATGCCCAACGAGGAATTGTGCGCCAGACTTTGCTTTAACCAATGCCCCATGCCATTGCTCTGCACCAGAAAAATTTCGCTTTCCAAGGGCAGCAAAGGATGCTGTCGTAGCCAGTACTCGACCACATCGCGGAGTTCTTCCAGTTGATTGGAGTGGATCACGGCAATGCCGTTATCTAGGGGTTGTGCGTGACCTGATGCAGGCATGATAGGCAGAAATAGTTTAGGAGAGCGGTGTAGCTATTATCGCCGCTTTTGACTAAGCCATCGAGGGAGTTACAAATGAATATCTTTGCCTGAACAGGCCTAACTGTAGCTTTGCCCGGTAACGCTGAGAATGAGGCAAAAGCGACGCGCATAAAAAAACCATAAGCTCTTGTATTTAAAGCCTATGGTTATTCTTGGTACTGCGATAGCTGTGAATGGTGGCGATACCGGGGATCGAACCTGGAACCTCGGGGTTATGAATCCCGCGCTCTAACCGGATTGAGCTATATCGCCACTGGGAACAGCTTTGAAAAGACGCGCATTATAGGGCGCGTCTTTTCTATTGTCAAACGTTGAAACGAAAGTGCATGACGTCGCCGTCCTGGACTTTATATTCCTTGCCTTCCAGCCTCCATTTGCCGGCATCTTTGGCACCTTGCTCGCCGTTATACGCTATAAAATCGGCGTAAGACACAACTTCGGCGCGGATGAATCCCTTTTCGAAATCGGAATGAATTACTCCCGCAGCTTGTGGTGCGGTGGCGTTGATTGGAATGGTCCAAGCCCGTACTTCTTTGACGCCAGCGGTGAAATATGTCGAGAGATTCAACAGCTCATAGCCGGCACGCACGACTCTATTCAAGCCTGGCTCTTCCAGACCCAAATCTTCGAGAAATTCTTTCTTTTCGTCTTCATCGAGTTGCACGATTTCCGCTTCTATGGCCGCGCAGACAGCGACGACCTTAGAGCCTTCTTTTTCAGCAAACGCTTTGACTTTGTCCAGCATCGGATTATTCTCAAAACCGTCGTCTTGCACATTGGCAACATATAGCGTGGGCTTGATGGTTATCAGGCACAATTCCTTGATAAGCTTGGCGTCGTCTTCGCTTAAACCTAAAGTACGCACGGCTTCACCGGCATTGAGATGTTCCAGCACCCGCTCGAGAACTTCCTTTCTCGCCAGTTCGTCCTTGTTACCAGACTTTGACGCTTTTGCGGCTTTTTGCAACGCTCTTTCGACGGAAGCCATGTCGGCCAGAGCCAATTCGGTATTGATGACTTCTATATCGTTGATCGGATCGACTTTGCCGGCGACGTGAATCACGTTGTCGTCATCAAAACAGCGCACCACATGCACCACAGCATCGGTTTCGCGGATGTTACCGAGAAACTGGTTGCCCAAGCCTTCTCCTTTGGAGGCGCCGGCCACTAAACCGGCGATGTCGACGAACTCAATAGTGGTCGGTAACACGCGCTCGGGATTGACGATTGCCGCTAGTTTATCCATGCGCGGATCCGGAACTGGCACCACACCCACGTTTGGGTCTATCGTACAAAAAGGGTAGTTTTCAGCCGCAATGGTGGCTTTGGTCAGCGCGTTGAACAGAGTTGATTTACCGACGTTGGGCAGCCCAACGATTCCGCAATGTAGTGCCATGAATTTTATACAGAAGGATTAATTTAACAGGAGCCGGATAAACCGGAAGAGTGCGGGCGAGATTATACAGAGAATTTAAAGATATGACCGTGCCGACACGAGGAGAAGCGCATCGCTTGAAAACGATGCGCTATCAGTTGCTTATTTGACTTGCAAAACACCGCCTTGACCGCTGCCCCCACCGCCCTGCACTTCTTGCGCCTTATAATTTCTAAGCGATTGGACCATATTGTTATAAGCGTCAAAGAAGGCGGCCGCAGTGGCTATACCTTCCGGGGTTCTGCTGTACATGCCTATGCTGCCGCCAGCTGCGCCGGCAAATAGTCCGCCCCAACCGCCGAACGCGCCGCCGCCCGATGTACTCATATTATTGGCGGTGGCACTGCCTTGGGAAATAGCTATCTGTACAGTTGAACGAATATCGGTCAGTGTCAGTGCCACATCGGTAGTTCTAGTTTCCACGGCATGCGAAACCGCTCCGGCAATGGCGCCCAGACCGCCCAAACCGGCAGCACCTAATCCGGCACCGATTAATCCTGCTCCGATGGAGCCCCCTTGTCCGCCTGTCGATTCGTTAGCGACGATAATCTGCGGGTCAAGTAAATAGTCAGCGGCAACACGTTGGCCTTTATGTTGTTTTGAACCTGACCGATATTCCCCGGAGTTTCTTTGTTGGTCGGTGATTCTGTCCAACATGGCGCTGGTACTCATATTGCCGATACCAGTGATAATAAAACAATTGGATTGCTGTACCGCTAGCCGGATTAACGGATCAACTGTGGTTACACCGGATGCTCCAGAAAAACGACCATCGCTAACCGCTAAGGTACCCAACGGGCTAGCGCAACGTTCCAACGACTTATTGGCATTGACGCTGGTCGCTCCGCCGGCAGAGCCGGAGACTAAATTTGAACTACCACCTGTCTGCAAACCAGGCTGTTGCGCGCAGCCGGCAAAAGCAAAAACAGAGACCAGTATTGATAAATCTCGAATTGATTTAACGCTCATCCAAAAAACTCCAAAAAATTGCCATTCAGTTAATAACGCCTAGCAAACTATAAAATTCGAGCGATAATAGACCAAAACTTATAAAAAGAAAAAGGAAATACTCATGCTTTTAAAAAAGCCTTTTTTGTCAACGATATTTGTATTATTCCTAGCGTTTGGCCTTGTGGCGTGTACACATCAAGAAAAACAAGTTAAGTCAGACACCATTAGAATTTGCGACGAGAATGGGTGTGCGGATCGCCCTAAAGACTATGCCTCTTTTCAGCCGGAACCGGCGATGTCCGCTGAAGATACTGCAAAAATCAAAGCGCTTGAAGAGCTGGCCGCAAACGACCCGCGTGCCGCTTACGATTTAGCTCTGCGTTTCTTTAGAGCTGACGGTGTTCGCCAAGATACCTATAAGTCGATCAAATGGATGCGTGAATCCGCCGAGAAAGGCAACTTCGATGCTCAAAAAGCTTTGGGTAGGGTTTATCTGACGGGTCTTGGTGAAATGGGATCCGATCCGGGCGAGGCTGAAAAATGGTTATCCATCACCGCCAGCAAAGGCGACAAGGAAGCCAATACCTTGCTTAAAGAGGCAGTAAAAGCCCGCCAGTCGGAGCAAGCCGACTACCAGTGGCGGAGGCGATGGCAACAGATTTTTTACAACAACTGGTATACCGGCTATCGCTACAATTGGTACTGGGGAACCGGGCGGTGGTATTTGTATTAATCTAAACAGACCAAGATGCGTCATTACATAAAATGCAAGTACGGGACTGACAACGATTCCTGGTTTTATACTTAGTGGGAAATTCAGATATTTGACGCTAATCTGAGCGGGCTTCACCGAATACTATCGTCTTATCTCTGCCGCTGGCTTTAGCTTGATACAAGGCTGCATCGGCGTAATTAATCATTTGATCGATGTCCGGCGTTTGTTCGGATTGAACTAAATCGCTATTCAGACAATATAAACCAATACTCAGAGTCAAATTAACCACTTCTTTATCGATAAACCATTCCAGGGTTTTAATTTCCTGACGAATACGTTCCGCAAATGTTTTACCGCTATCGCAGCGGGTGTTGGTAAAAATCGCTACAAACTCTTCGCCACCAAAACGCACCAAAATATCGGTATTGCGCACTTGCCGTTTTAACGCATTAGCGACACCGGTTAGTACTTGATCACCGAACAAATGCCCAAAGCGATCATTAATCACTTTGAAATGATCGATGTCCATAACCAGCAGACAAAAACTAGTTTTGTAGCGCTTATGATGAGCGATAACTACTTCGACTTGGTCATAAAAAAACCGCCGATTGTGTAGGCCAGTCAACTGGTCATGCATGGACATACTGGCAAAATGATCTTTCAGCTGGTTGGTTTCCGCGACCAAGCTCTCCAACTCGGCAGTTCTGGACGCAATTTGCTGTTCCATTTGCTGAACCAGGCGCCGAGTGGTGATGAGCTGACCAAGAATATTTTTATAGACTTCCAATAATCGGATATGCCAATCGCTGAAATAATGTGCTTGCGGATGCGATACGTTTAAAACGCCAATCAGGGTGCGGTTGAAGGTAAATACCGGTACGCTGATAATTGAGCCGGGTGATTGATTTAAGTTTCCAGTTTTTTCAAATCGCTTATCTTCATGGCAATTTTGACAATGCTGCAAAACACCGGTGGCAGCGGCAGCGCCAATCAAGCCTTCCCCGACTTTAAAGCGCAAAGGCCTATCAAAATTCGGTTCAGTATTGCCAAGCTCGCTCACGCTAATGCCGGCAACATTGCTTAACAAACCTTCACTGTCCACGATGAAAAAAGAGCAGCGTTCCATATCTTGATATTGGATAAGGCTTGCCAAAGCTTGCCTGATAAGGGCTTTTTCGTCATCGACTTGATAGTCGATTTCGGATAATTGTTTGACTGCGGACAGCGCATTGACGAGGTCGATCAGCAAATCCTGCATGCCGAAGCCCGCTAGTGTGACATCTTGACTATTTGCGCTGTGCTGGTTCATCAATTCCCCATGATGGCTGCAAGTTTTTGCATGGCAGGCTGATTTTCTGCCAGTTGTTCGGCCAGCTCGCGTATATTTTCCAAGGGTAACTCAATTTTCCGACATTCCGGCTCAATCTCTTGCAGATTAATAGGCTCGCCGGCAATCACTGTTGCGCTTAGCCGCTCACAAACCCTCAATAAAATCAATAAGGGCAGCTCTGTACTCTCAAAATCCTTATTTTCATAATTTTGTAATAGAAGCTGATACAAAGCCGGCAAATGCCATTTATGCAATAAAAAATGACCGATCTGATAATGGCTCTGTCCCATTTGTCGAGAAATCCCCTCACTCACCGGCAAGCGAGTTTTTTTGTTCTCGACAAAAATATCATGCAGCTCTTCGGGCAGTAAATAGCCGAGCACCAATACGCCGATATTCAGCAACAACCCGCCTGAATAAATAGCCGATGGCGCAAATTCACGCAATTGTGGAATGTCGGCTGCCAATTTTTGCGCGGATACCGCCGTTGTTAATGAGCGTATCCAAAAATACTCGGCGTCGAATCCTTGGCATTTACGCGTATCAAATTGGACATTAAAAATAATTGCCATTGCCAGGGCTTTAACTAAATCCAGGCCCAGGACCTGAAAAATGGCAGTACGAATATCGGAGACATTTCTGCCTCGGGCAAAATAAGCCGAATTCGCTAATCCAAGCAATCTGGCGACTAAACCAGGCGATAATGATAAGGCATCCGCCAGTTTTTCTATGGGTATGTCCGGCGTGTTAATAGCATCCAGAATTCGCAAACTCGCCTCAGGCAAAACCGGCAAGTTTTTCAGCGAACTCATTTGCAGTTCAATTGTTTGCTTTACATCGGCATTCATCAACCATGACCATGACCTGAAACAATTAAACAAACCGAGAGTTTGCGGTAATCGTTGTTACTCATTGCATCTTTTGGAATTATCATCGATTGACGCCTCCCTTTATCATGCACCCAATGCAGCGCGATTAGTATTCCGGTTACCACAGTTGACGCTTGAATCTCGATAGACTGGTAATGATCGCCATTTCCAAGCAGCGACCATCCATGCTTAGGAGTATAGCGCAGATAAGCGACGCCCATTTCGCCGGATGCCATATTGCTTCGCCAGCTTAATAATACCGCCATCGTTAGCAAGCATTTATAAGGGATCGGTAGCGCGTTTAACCAACATGCCACCAGCGCCAGTGCGTGAATGGCGCTAACAATGAATCTCAGCGCCCGTGAGCGTCCCACTGTAAAATTCATGCTCTGTTCAAGATTTTTCGACACAATCGCCGCACCTTTTTCGCGCTAAGGTAAACTACCCTGCTAAATTATGTTCATGTATTCCTACAAACTTTGCCGCCATGCTTGAAGACCGGACCGATCACACCAGCGCTTTTAGGGAACCCAATGCATTTGCTTTATCCAGAAAAGTATTCGCATCCACCGGCCTGAACCTCATAGAAGTTAGCGGTCAGGATGCCGCAAAACTCTTACAGGGCCAGTTAACATGCAATATTAACGATTTATCGGCATCGCAAGCCAGTATAGCCGGATTCTGTAACGCCAAAGGCCGTGTCATCAGTACGCTGTTGGTGGTTAAATCGCTAGCGTCTTTTTACCTGATACTGCCTGCGGACTTGCTCGACACCGTGTTAAAAAAATTGCGGATGTACGTGTTGCGAGCCGATGCAAAATTGCATGATCAAACCGGAAACATGCATATCCTGGGCATATCGGGCCTTTCGCCTGAGTTTGACGCTCCGACAGACAATTTCGCAATCGGGCAAATACCGTTAACGACTGTTAAGCTACCCGGCGCATGGCGTCACCTGCTGCTGGGTACGTCTGATCAGATTAATGAATTTACCGGATTACTGCGCAGCCGATACGCTTTCGAATCCGGCAGCCTGGACGAGTGGCGCTATCAGGACATCTCCACTGCCCTGCCTTGGTTCGATATTAGCCAATCTGAACAACATATTCCGCAGATGTTGGGTATTGACCAGCTTGGCGGCATCAGTTTCAGTAAAGGCTGTTACACAGGCCAGGAAATCGTGGCCCGCAGTCATTATTTGGGCAAAGTCAAACGCGCGCTGTTTATTGCCGAATGCCCGCAATCATCGAACGGCGTCATCAATGGCTGTAAGGTGTTGGATAGCATTTCTCAGCAAAGTATGGGATGCGTACTGACTAACGCGGCATGGGCCGGAATAAACCGTGCGCTACTGGTCCTGCAAATAGTTGATGGACTGCCAAAAAACCTTATACTTGATGACGACTATCGCACACCTATCGCGATAATTTCGGATCAATAGCGGAAATTCAATCCATGCAATTCAAATCTGTTCAAGACTTTTTAGTCCATGTGCAAGCGGAACTCGACGCCAACCGATTAATCCTGCCTACCCTGCCGGATGTAGCCATCAAAGTCCGGGATGCTGTCAGTAAAGGCGATGCCACTGCGCAAAGTTTGGCCGAGATTATCGCGACCGACGCCGCCATTTCCGCCCGTTTGATACAAGTTGCCAACAGCCCCTTGTATCGCGGCACCATGGAAATCAAAAATATTCAAATGGCCGTAACCCGGCTCGGCAACAACACCATTCGCACGCTGATCACCAGTTTGATCATGCAGCAAATGTTTACCCCTACCACGGCGCTGCTGGAAGGCTATTTCCGCAGCACCTGGGAGCAAGGCGTCAATGTTTCAGCGATCAGCCGCGCGTTGGCTGCATTCGTGCCGCATTTAAACGCCGATGAAGCCATGCTGGCCGGCCTGATCCATCAAATCGGTAAATTGCCGATACTGACGCTGGTCGAGAAAATTCCGGAGTTTAGAGACAGCCCCTCCCGATTAGACAAACTGCTGGAAAAAGCCCATCCGCATGTCGGCAAACTGATCATGAATACCTGGAATTTCCCGGAAGAACTTAAACAGGTGCCTTCCGAATATGTGGATTTCCAGCGCGACTCGGGCTCTAAGGCCGATTATGTCGATTTAGTGCAAGTCGCGTTTCTGCAAAGCATCGCCGGCACCGATCACCCTGCCTGCCGCGTCGATTGGAACACCGTACCCGCCTTTGTTAAGTTGGGTATCCAGCCCGATACCGAAATTTTGGAAATTGAAGGAGTCTCGGAAGAGATCGAACTCGCCCACTCAATGTTCCTTTGAGAATTAAAAACACATGATAGACGCCCAAGACGCCGCCCGTTTTCGCCGCTTAGGCACGCTTACCATCTTTGCCGTGTATTTCGTGATCCTGGTCGGCGGCATCGTCCGCGCCTCCGGTGCCGGCATGGGTTGTCCGGACTGGCCGACCTGCTTCGGGCAATGGGTACCGCCAACGCATGAGTCGCAATTGCCGGCCAATTACCACGAAATTTATGCGGCGCGCGGTTATGAAAGCACCGCCTTCAACCCTGTAAAAACCTGGACCGAATACACTAATCGTTTGGTCGGCGTGACTATCGGTTTTCTGATTTTTCTCACCGCCTGGACATCACGGGTTTATCTGAAAGCCGACAAAGCCATCTTTTATTTAGCGTTATCGGTATTTTTGTTGGTCGGATTTCAGGGTTGGCTCGGTTCGGCGGTAGTAGCCAGCAACCTGAAGCCCTTGATGATAACGCTGCATATGCTGCTGGCCCTGTTTATCGTTGCACTACTCATCTACGCCATTGCCAGATCGCAAAAACCAATCCTGGAAGCCATCGACAGCCATTGGTTGACACCGCGCTTTGCTTTGGTGTTAAAAATTGCCATGGCCATGACCTTGTTGCAAGTGGCAATGGGCACCCAAGTCAGGGAAGCGGTCGATTACATCGCTCATGAGCACAGCTACATCGACAGACAGTTTTGGCGCGATAGTTTTCCGATCATTTTTTATATTCACCGGTCTTTTTCATCGATCATTTTGTTTACCAACCTCTGGCTGGCCTGGAAAATTTATCAGCAAGCCGACAAACGTAGCCTGCTGTTGCGCACTGCTTATGTGTTAATGGGATTGATCGTTACCGCCATTTTGGCAGGCGTCAGCCTCGACAGACTGGGTTTTCCCGCCGTCGCTCAACCGGTACATCTGTTAATGGCTAATCTGATTTTTGGCGCGCAATTTTTCATCTTTATCTGCTTAAATTACTCTTCCCGGAAAGCAAGCTAGACAAGCCAGGATTTTACGGTAATTATCAATAAGTTAAGCAATATCGAGCCAAGTTGCGATACAATGCCGGGCATAGCTAGCCCATGGCCGGCAACTCTCTTTTTTTCTACAGGTATTATTAATGTCCGACACCCCCTCCTCCGCCACGCCCTCCTTTAAAGATTTATCGCTTTCAGACCCCATATTAAAAGCGCTGGAAAGTGTCGGTTACGAAACGCCTTCTCCGATTCAAGCACAGATTATTCCGTTCGTGATGGCTGGTCGCGATGTGTTGGGCCAAGCGCAAACGGGTACCGGCAAAACCGCCGCATTCGCCTTGCCGATTTTGTCACGTATCAATCTCAATCAAAAAGACCCGCAAGCTTTGGTGCTAGCCCCGACCCGCGAGTTGGCGATACAGGTTGCCGAGGCGTTTCAAAGCTATGCCGCACATATCAAAGGCTTTCACGTATTGCCGATCTACGGCGGTCAGGATTACACCAGCCAGTTACGCCAATTGAGTCGCGGCGCGCATGTTGTGGTCGGCACACCCGGCCGGGTCATGGACCATATGCGCCGTGGCACGCTAAAACTGGACCAACTCACCACGCTGGTGCTGGACGAAGCGGACGAAATGTTGCGGATGGGTTTCATCGACGATGTGGAATGGATTCTGGAACAAACCCCATCCACGCGCCAAACTGCACTGTTCTCGGCAACCATGCCGACTGAAATTCGCAAAATCGCGCAGAAATACCTGAACAACCCCGAACAAGTGACCATCAAGGTCAAAACCGCCACCGCCGCCAACATTCGCCAACGCTACTGGTTTGTCAGCGGCGTGCACAAAATGGACGCTTTGACCCGAATTTTGGAAGCGGAAAACTTTGACGGCATGATTATCTTCGTCAGAACCAAAACCGCTACCATCGAAGTGGCCGAAAAATTGGAAGCGCGCGGCTTTTCCGCCTCGGCGATCAACGGCGACATGTCGCAAGCCCTGCGCGAGCGCGCTATCGATAATCTGAAAAGCGGCAAACTGGATATTCTGATCGCCACCGACGTTGCCGCTCGCGGCCTGGACGTTGATCGTATCACCCATGTCGTCAACTACGACATCCCGTACGACACCGAGTCTTATATCCATCGTATCGGCCGTACCGGTCGCGCGGGCCGCACCGGCGACGCAATTTTATTCGTCTCGCCGCGCGAAAAACGCCTGCTGGCCAATATCGAGCAAGCCACCAAACAAAAAGTCGAAGAAATGCAATTGCCTTCCACCGACTTTATCAACAACGCGCGCATCAACCGTTTCAAACAGCGGATTACCGACACGCTGGCCGGTGAGGAACTCAGCTTTTACAACCAATTGATCAACCAATACCAGGTTGAGCATAACGTACCGGCATTGGACGTTGCGGCGGCCTTGGCTAAATTGTTACAAGGCGATACGCCTTTGTTAATGAAAGAGCCCAGCAAGAAACCACGTAAAGACGCTGAAGAAAAAGGCCGTCCCGACCGCAATGATCGTAGTGACCGTGGCCCGAGACGGGAAAAAGGCCGGGCCGGCGCAGTGGAAATGGAAACCTTCCGTATCGAAGTAGGCCATAGCGACGGCGTGAAACCCGGCAATATCGTCGGCGCGATCGCCAACGAGACCGGTATAGACGGCGACCATATCGCCCGCATCAAAATCGAGGAACATTACAGCACAGTAGAATTGCCTGCCGGCATGCCCAAAGACTTGTTCCAAGCACTGAAAAAAGTCCGGGTAGTCGGAAAATCCTTGGATATTTCCAAATTCGACCCGGCCTTGGTGAAAAAAGACAAAAGCAAAAAACGAGTCGGTTCACCGTCAAGACGCGGCAAAAACAAAGATCAAGCCGAATAACTGATTTGTAATCAGCCGGTCGCGGGTTCGAGTCCCATCGTCAGCTCCATATTTATCAAAGGCTTAGGTGTTTTTCACCTAGGCCTTTTTTATTTGCTGTACCAAATTTGTACCTAGTCTTGCGTACTCGGCAAGATGGCTAAGCAAAAAATGCGCTTAACACTGTAGTATGGATAGCCAATACAGATGCCAACACATCAGTCGCATACGGTAACCTTGTATTATATTTAACCGATATTTAATGTGGATTTAATACTGGATTCATTCTCCTTTGTTAGTGTGCCTTTTGACCAAATTTAGGAGGCAATATGAAAAACAGAACGTCTTTACTCTCGATCACATCCGCGCTGGTGACTACGCTTTTGCTTGGTTCGCCAGCATTGGCAGCCGCCACCGTGCAAGTCGGCGCAAGCGGCAAAACCTACGCATCGAGTTTGGTTAAATGTGCAGCCAACCCAAGTACTGGTGAGCTATTTCCAGTCGTGGAGGCAGGTCTATACAATCCGACAACCAACTTAAGCGCCAGTGTAGCGCTCAACGGTGCCAATGTCGCAAAAGTCACTAACACCAATCCTGCCGTCAACGTATGGCTCGCAGATGGAAACAACACTGTTCTTGTCAGGCTCAACAAAAAAACCGCTGATAAATATGTGTTTACGGTTCAACCGGGCGTCTGCGCGCTACCGGATACTTCTAGTAATACTTTCAGTGCCGACGGCGTTTTAGAATATGCAGCGAGCGGCAAATCCTATTCGACGGTGACTGCCGGCTGCGCATTTAATCCCGCCACAGGCCAAGCACAACCCTTCGTTAATCTGTTTGACAACGGTGGCTACCTGTTGAATGTTTCCATCAATGATAAGCCGCTTACCCAACTCAGTGCATCTCGTCCCAGAACGCCGGTCTTTTTGAGTGCAGGTCTGAATGTAATCTCTGCCGCTAACGGTTTTACTTCCATCGACTACTACGTCCGAGATGGAGGTGATGGTACCTGCACATTACCTTAGGCGAGAAAAGTTGTGCAGGGCACATGATATTCATCGCCCCTGCGCAACAAGCCGCCTACCTGAATCGAAAAGTGAATGGATAGCCCCCAAGACTCTTTAGCGCGAGCAGTTTCAAGTAACCTAAAAATTCAGCAACACCGTTTCACGCCATTCCATTTTCGCTGCGTTTCAGCGGCGAAAAACGCTTTTCTACTTAACGGCGGAAGCTGTTCCGCGTGATGTTCGTGCCAGTGTCGTAGATAGCGTTCATAAGCGGCATCGCCGTTAAGGTGGCGCCAGAATGACCGTAAAGACAGAATGAACGCGCTCATTACATAGCCCAACTTAATCTTTACGCTGCGGTGCCAACTTGACGCATTCGAACATCAGATCGTCAAATTCGTCTTCGCTGTGTTTGCTCGGGTTATATTGCAAGCCGCATTCGCGGTCTTCGCGGATATGTTTGATGTTGCCGTGTATCGACATGGCCACCCGCGATTCCGGCAGGATGATGGAAATCCGCAATTCAGCTTCGTCCACGGCTTGCCCTAAAGGTTCTTTCAAACGAATTTTAATACCACTGTAACTCATATCCACGACCTGGCCGTCGATGATGATTTCACCGCCGGGCGGTGGCGGTTCGATGATGATGTGCGCCACGAGTCCTTCCGGATTAAAACGTATTCGGGTACGGTTTTCGTTCTCCACTGTAATGCTCCATATTTTGGTCCTGAGAGTATAGGCAGAAACGCCGACGCGGCAAAATTTATCTGACATCAATGCTCTGCCGATTCGGCACCGGTGTCCGCCAATAGCGTTGCCGTTTCGCTCGTTCCGCTATTGATTGAATCCTTTCAGGTCCGCTATGCACAGAGATTGCGCCCTGCTCCGCCGTATTCAACCAAGCTATGCCAAGTTGGTTATAGCGCTCGATAATCTGCCGGTGCGGAAAACCGAAGCGGTTTTGATAACCGGCGGGAATCACAATAAGCGCGGGATTAACTTTTTCAAGCAGAGCATGACTAGATGACGTTTTACTGCCATGGTGCGGCGCCAATAATACATCGCTGGCAAGTTCGTCACCGTACTCGCGCACCAGCCAGGTTTCGGCCGCTTGCTCGATGTCGCCGGTCAGCAAAAACCGCTGCCGTGTGCTATTCACTTGCAACACGCAGGAGTTGTCGTTATCGCCGATAAATCCACTTTCCGGAGGCGATAGAATCTTAAAAGTCACTTCGTCCCAGCGCCAAGTTTGTCCGGTCCGGCAATCCTCCCCATATTCGCGTGCGGCCCATTCCGGAACGCTGCTAACGACCTTGTCTACCGGCAATTCAGCAAGTATCGACTCCGCGCCGCCGCTATGATCGTTGTCGCCATGACTAATCACCAAGCTGTCGACTTTAGCGATACCCTGCTCGCGTAAGAACGGTAAAACCACTGAATCGCCAATATCGGCATATTCCGAATAACGCGCGCCGGTATCGAATACCAGAGTATGTTCTGCAGTTTGTACCACGGCCGCTAAACCCTGGCCCACGTCCAGCACAGTCAGCCAGACTTCGCCGGGTTTCGGTTTTTCTACCTGCACGAATATCAGCGGTAAAAATAGTACCGGACTTATATACCGGCATGGAAAACCGCTTGGCGCCAACAGCAGGAGTACACCGATGGCCGCCAATCCAACGGCATACCAGGGCGGCGGGAGGCAATAGATGCTGGCTAAGGGTAATTCGGCCATGTACGAAAGCACCCACCACAGCCCTTGCAGCATATAGTCTAGGAGTTGTAGCAACAGCGCCGCCAGTGCCGGCCAGATAAACAGCAAGACCACCGCCAACAAAGCCGGCGGTACGATCAATATGCCGATAACCGGCACTGCCAACCAATTGGCGACAGGCGATATCAACGATACCTGCTGAAAAAACACGATCAATAAGGGCGACAAGCCCACCGCCGTAGCCAATTGCGCGCCGCCGGCTTCGCGCCAGTACGAGGGTCTGCCCAATCGGCCCGCCGACACGTAAATCAACAACGCCACCGCCACGAATGACAACCAAAAGCCGACCGATAACACCGCCGATGGATCGAACAGTAATACAGCCAGCAACGCCAGCAATAAAATGCGCATCGGCGCGGTGTTACGTTGCCAGGCGATTGCCGCTAGCGCCACGCTGAGCATAATCACCGCACGCAGAGTTGGCACCGAGTATCCCGCCAAACCGGCGTAAAACACGGCAGCCAGCCAGGCGCACAAAGCCGCCGCGCGTTGCGGCGAGATTGCGAGTACCCCGGTCCAGGCCCAAAGCCGCCTGGTCCAGAGGTAAATCAGACCGGCGACCAAGCTAATATGCGAGCCGGAAATCACGATTAAATGCACAACACCGGTGATTCTGAACACTTGCCATTGCTGCTGAGTAATCGCGTTTTGGCTGCCGATAGTCAGTGCTTTTATGATGCCCAACTGCGCGCTGCCGGGCAAAGCTGCGTCCAGCCGGTCGGCAATCGCTTGCCGCCACTGGGCAAAATATTGACCGATACTCGGCGAGATACTCGTAAGTTGCGGCGTAGGTTTCTCGCGCACATAGCCCGTCGCACCGATATGGTTGGCAAATAACCACGCTTCGAAATCAAAGCCGCCGGGATTGAGGCGGCCATGCGGTTTGCGCTGTTTTACGTATATCTCCCAGCTCTGCCCGGCAGCCAAAGTCAATTTTGGGTAATACCAGCTCAGACGAATTTTATCCGGAAAATCGCCGGACGGAGCCGTGACAATAAAATCAAAATTGGTTCGCTGCTCTTGTTGTTGCGGCAGACTGGCAATATAGCCTTGTACCTTGATTTCTCTGTTTTGATAAGCGTCAGGCAATTGCTGGGACAGTCGCCAGCTGCCATATAAACTCGCCCACAACACCCCGGCAAGCAGCGCGAAGATTTGCCAATTGCGACGGTATAGCAACAGCAAACAGCTCACAGCCAAACCGATAAACTCAAACTTACCCGGTAAGCGGCTGAATTGTTGTACGGCAACAATACCCGCCAGAAATAGCAAACTGGTCGCGTTCATTGTTTCTCCAACTCACTTTTATCCTTTACTAAACACCTCATATTTTCTACCAGATAAACTCCGCCGCCAGGCGTAATTAGCGCAGTCTAGTCGAATTTTTAAACTTCTCCCCGTATCAACAGCTGTCATAGACTGGTTGTTGTCTAATTAATCCTGCAAAATAGCTGGTTGCCGCGCCCGGCGAATTTTCTTTTTTAACTTATAGCGCCCAAGACTGCTTAGCAGGCGGACTGCCGCTAAAACGCCAACTGTTTACCAAATGCCAGAGACCCATTACCCGCTGATTGTCCGCCCGCGCTTTATCCCCAATGCCCGTAAATGGTGGCGCTTGTGCCATGTTTATCTGGCATTGAGTCTGGGGTTGATATTTGCGCTGATCGGCTTGACCGGCAGTTTGAGTATTTACCGGGAAGAGCTGGATAGCTTGTTCAATCCGCAATTGCGCGTCGATGCCCCCCAAACCCCTGCTTTGTCTCCGGACAAGATCGTCGCGGCGGTGCGCGCGGCCAATCCGGATCGGCACGGTGCCTGGACCCTGGAGATGCCGCGTACGCCAGACGGCATGATCACCGCGTGGTTTGAAAAGCCTAAGGAAAGTGTGGACGCTTTTTATGCGCCGTTGATGGTCCCTGTCAACCCTTACACCGGCCAGGTTGTCGACAGCAGGCTATGGGGGCAGACGCTAACTACCTGGCTGTTGGATCTACATACCCAATTGCAATTGGATGGCTTTGGCCGGAATGCACTGGCGGTTTTGGGTGGTTTATTATTATTGTCGGTATGCAGCGGTTTGTATTTGTGGTGGCCAGGCTGGCGAGCGTTGCCCCGCGCCTTTTCGGTAAGTCAAAACACTGGCTTGATGCGGCTATTGTTTGATTTGCACCGGCTACTGGGAGTAGCCAGTTCGGGATTTTTAATCTTGCTGGCCTTTACCGGTTTTCACTTGGCTTACCCTCCTCTGCTGGAAAACCTGACTGCCGCATCAGGCATGGGACATGGTGACGCCGGCCCGAATGTGCGCAGCACAGCAATACCCAATGACCGGCCGATTAGTCTATCGGAAGCAATCCTAGTGGCGCGCGGGCCGTTTCCCAGCTCGGAAGTCCGGCGTATTACCACACCGGTCGGCGAACTGGGTACCTATCGGATCAATTTGCGCCAACTTAACGAGATCAATCAACACCATCCGTTCACTACCGTCTGGGTTGACCGCTGGAGCGGGCAGATTCGCGAACTGCAAAACCCCAGCAAATTCTCGGCGGGGCAAACCTTTACCACCTGGCTTTGGCCGCTCCATACCGGCGAAGCCTTTGGCGAAAGCGGCCGCTTGCTATGGTTTTTTGTGGGATTGACGCCGGCCTTCCTCTTTTTTAGTGGCTTAATCCATTGGTTGTACCGGCATGGCTTCGTCGCGGATCGAAAAGTAGACCTGAAACGCACAGCTGGAACGGCTATAGCGGCTTGCATAAAGGCATCGGAATGTGCGGCCAAGGCTATTTTTAAGGTGGCTATCCCTGCTGCAAACAAAATTTTGCAAAAATTATACGGCCGAATCAGGCGGGTAAAACGCCTAGAATAGCGGCTCGCAGCGTGTTTCTGAGACGATTAACGAAACAGCACTTTTGCTAGTTCCTGGGTTTTCAGATATTGGGTTTGCAGGTCGGCGAATATCTCGGCCTGACAGGCAGGACTGATGGCCAGTTTCTCGAAGGCCGCGACCGGCCATGTGTCTTTATTGTCGAACACACTACCAACCATTTGCGCCGCAGCGCCGACCAACGCGGCGTGTCGCGAATAGTTGCCGGCATAGACCGGGTTACGATGGTAGCGAATAATCGCCACCAAGGCTTCGGGTATGCCCCAGGAAACGGTCAGATGCGCGCCTACTTCGCAATAATCGGTATGCAGCACTTTGCGTAAGGCCTGATTCAAGTCCACTTCGGGATTGGCTAGTTTAAAACGCAGAGCTTGGTGGGTCTCCTCTGGCAGGATGTCGGCCATGCACAACAAGCCGATGTTATGCAGTATGCCGCCGGTATGCACGGTTTGCGCCAAATGCTCATTGCCCCGCTCCGCCGCAAGTTCTTCGGCTAGCGCACGGGCAGCATGCGCCACCAGCATGGTACTAATCCAATAGCGTTTAATATCGAAACTTCGGCACTCCCTGACATTAAACGGCTTCATCACCGCCAGTCCGATACCGACACCTCTTACAATATTCAAACCCAGTTTTAAACAGGTTCTCTCCAGCGACGTCACTGGTTCGCTGGAGTTGTTAAACCAGGCCGAATTGGCCAAGGCAATCAGTCGGGATGTGATCGTTGCGTGTCCCGCCAGAATCTTCGCTAACCGGGCATAATCCAGATTATCGTCGGACAAGGCTTTGACGACTTGATGAACATCATGCGGCAAAGAAGGCAGCCGTTTAATATCCGCGAACCGCTCCGGCAATTCAAGATCAGTCATAATCGTTTACTTGTCTGTCGTTAGGGGGCATATTTCGACTGAATAAATTCCAGCCGAAAATCTCTGTCAAACATCGCCGGCAGTTCGGCGGCGGTTAAAGGTTGGCTAAACAAATAGCCTTGAACCACCTGACAACCCAAGCCACTCATCACCATAGCCTGCTCTATCGTCTCGACGCCTTCCGCCACCAGCGAGAAATCCATTGCGTTGGCCATGCCGATAATCGTACCGAGCAGAATGGGGGTTTGCGGGTTGAACAACACATCCTGAACAAAGGTGCGGTCGATTTTCAGGCAATCCACCGGTAACTGCTTCAGCGAAGCCAGCGACGAAAAACCGGTGCCGAAATCGTCTATCGCGATTTTCACCCCTATTCCCTTCAGTTTTTTAAAAATCTCCAAGTCCGCCGCGGTTTGCATGGCACTTTCCGTCACTTCGATTTGTAAATAGTGAGCCGGCAATTGTGTATGTTTGAGAATTTCCCGTAAGGTGAACGGGAATTGCGGATCGCGGAAATGACTTGCCGATACGTTGACAGCCGTAGTGAGTAGTGGCAGCCCTTGTTTTTGCCAAGCGATTAATTGCTCGCAGGCCAGTTGAATAGCCCAGTCGCTGATTTTACCGATCAAACCCAAGGCCTCGGCCAAAGGAATAAACTCGCTAGGCCCCAGTAAACCGCGCAACGGATGGCGCCAGCGCACCAAAGCTTCGATACCTATCATCCGCCCATCCAACATACTTACTTGCGGCTGGTAATACAATTCAAGCTGTTGATGCTCCAGCGCATCCCGCAAGGTTTGCTCATCTTGCATCCGCTTAATCGCTAACCCCGTCATCTCCGGCCGATAGTAAGCGTAGCGCTGTTTGCCTGCGCTTTTGGCTGAGTACATGGCGGTATCGGCTGCTTTCATCAGGTCGTGCTCGTTCTCGCCATCTTTTGGGTAAATAGCAATACCGATACTGACGCGGGGCTTTAAATGGTGTGTGTCGAGAATTAAAGGCCGGTTGATTTCCTGCAAACAACGCTCGGCAATTTCCATGGCCTGAAATTCGTCGGTAATGCTGCTGGCGATAATACAAAATTCGTCGCCGCCCAATCGGGCGGCAAAATCCTCTTCTCGCACCACGCTTTGAATACGTTGCGCTATGGCCTTCAGAAACTGATCACCGATGTTATGCCCAAAACTGTCGTTGACATACTTAAACTCGTCCAGATCCAGGAATAAAAACGCAAATTCCAGCTTGCCGCGCGCCGAGGCTTTGATGGTCTGCTGGATACGTTTGTGATAATGAACACGGCTGGCCAGACCGGTCAACTCATCGAAATACGCCAACTGGTGGATAATTTGTTCCGATTGCTTTTGCTTGGAAATATCCTGAACCGTACCGGTAACGAAACTCAGCTGTCCGCTGCTGATCAAGGCGGTATCCTGACGGACGCTGATTGGGGTTTCCAGATCCGGCCGCAACCTGTACTCGACATACTCTACTTGTTCGCCCTGGGCAGCCGCCTCAATCAAGGTCTGCACTATTTTGCGGTCCGCAGCCTCGATTAAATTCAGATAATTGCTCAGTTCTCCCCGAAAATAGTCGGCCGGCATTTGGCACATTTCCGCTAGAAACGGCGAGATTTCGAATTTATCCTGCTTCGGATCCCAGGTCCAGTAGCCCAAGCCCGCGATGCGTTGCGCGGCGGAAAGTTGCTGCTTACTGTTGCGCAATTCGGCGGTGTCGTGGCTGGAGCGCAGCAGAAAACGGATGTGATGAATCAGCACCACATGATTAAGCGGTTTAATAATAAAGTCGGTAGCGCCTACTTTGAATGCCCGGTTTATCGATTCTATGTCTTCCAGACCGGTAGACATAATGATGGGCACGTCGGTCATGGCGGGATTAGCCGACATGCGCCGGCAGGTTTCAAAACCGTCGATACCGGGCATAATCGCATCGACTATGACCAGATCCGGAATTGCCGCTTCCAACAGCTCCAGTGCCGCTTCTCCGCTCTCCGCCTCCACGACGTCGAAGCCCGAGGATTTTAACTGCTCGCCGGTAATCAATCTGAAATTCGGATCGTCGTCTATCAGTAAAATTCGCTTGGCTTCCAGCGACAGGTCGGCTATTCGATTGTCGGTGCTAACTTGGGCTACATCGGGCAGCGCTGTGTTGGCAATAGCGCGCAACTCCGCTAAAGCCGCCGCCAATTGCGTCTCGAATACCGCCAGCAGCGCCGGAATCGCCGCAAGATCGGCTTGGCGGCCGGCCGTTTCAAGCAATAGACAGGTTTTAGACAACTCCTTGGCACCCAGATTGGCGCTGGACGACTTAAGGGCATGAGCCATATTGGCTAACAAATCCGCTTGCCCATCGGCAGCGGCTTGTCTAAGTTTCTCCGCTGTTTCCGGTGAAGTTTGCAGATAGAGCGCTATGGCTTTGTTTAATAAACTTACCCCATTAGCATCTTGAATATCCCTCAGCTGCGCCAGATCGGCCTGGCAAATCGGACTGGCCGTGGACTCAACTTGCAAGATCCCGTCCGACTGTTGGAGCGGAGCGTGGCCTAATACCTTGTCCGCTGAGTTTGGTAACCAATTTAGCAAAAGATGGCGCAGTTGTTCCTTGCTGAACGGTTTGCTCAAATAGCCGTCCATACCGACCATTTCGCATTGGTCGTGTATGCCTTTTTGCACATCGGCGGTTAAGGCAATAATTGGAATTCTGGTCGAGGCCGTCGCTTGCTCATGCTCGCGAATTTTGGCGGTTGCCGAAAAACCGTCCATAACCGGCATATGACAATCCATCAAAATCAAGTCGTAGCGACGCCGGCAGGCAGCTTGCAATGCTTCCTGACCGTCTTTTACCACCTCCGCGTTGCAGCCCATGCTTTCCAGAAAGCTTTTCACCACTTCCTGATTTACCAAGTTATCCTCGGCCACCAAAATGCGTCCCGATAGCCTGATTTGTTCGGGCGTGACGGCGGAAGACGCTGTTTGCTCCAAGGGTGCGAACGTGGCGATTTCCAGCAGGCAATTAAGCAGTCGTTGTTGGAAAACCGGCTTGTTCAAATAAAAGCTGATGCCGTATTCGTGGGTTAGACCGGTTTTAATGCTGACATTTTCGGAGCTGAGCATAATCAAAGGCAGTTTGGGAATACGCTGGTCGCGTTGAATTGCCTTAGCCAGGGTCAAGCCGTCCATGACCGGCAAATGCCAATCCAACAGGGCTACTTGAAACGGATTATTTAAAGTGGCCGCCTCGACCAATATTTTCAGCGCCCAGGGGCCGCTATCGACAGTCGTGACATGGGCGCCCCACAGCGAAACCTGATCGTGGAGTATGTCGCGGTTTATGGCATTGTCATCCACTACCAGGATGTGCAGACCTTCCAAAGCACTGGTATCGGCACGTTCGATGTTGGTCTGGATGCCTAAACCAAATTCCAAGTCAAAGTAAAACCGGGAGCCTCGACCGATATTACTTTCCAGGCCCAGGCTACCGCCCATTAATTCGACTAATTGCTTGGAAATGGTCAAACCTAAACCGGTACCGCCATAGCGCCGGGTGATGCTGCCGTCGGACTGCGTAAAGCTATCGAAGATTTCCGCCTGACGCTCAGCGGCAACACCTATGCCGGTGTCGATTACTTCGAATAATAAGCTGACTTTATCGCGGGCCGAATTTTCCGGAAAGCTCACTTTAAGCTGCACATCGCCTTGTTCGGTAAATTTGATGGCATTGCTCAGCAGGTTAACCAGAACTTGCCGTAACCTTTCCGCATCGCCTTGCACAATGAAGTGCATTTGGTGCGGCAGATTCAGTATCAATTCCAAACCTTTACGGTGGGCTTGCTCCGCCATCATTTCCACGGTGTCTTCCAATAAGCGGCGCAGATCGAATTCCTGAACGATCAACTGTAATTTGCCGGCTTCGATTTTGGAAAAATCGAGAATATTATTGATGATGCTCAATAGCGAATTAGCGGAACGATAGGCGGTATCGGCAAAACGACGTTGCCTGTCGTCCAATCCGGACGACATTAACAACTCGGTCATGCCCAACACGCCGTTCATTGGCGTTCTTATCTCGTGACTCATGGTTGCCAAAAATTGCGACTTGGCTTTACTGGCTTGTTCGGCTTGCTCTTTAGCGGATAGTGCTTCGGCGATGCTGATACTCAGTTCTTGATTTTTTTCTTCCAATTGCTGGGTACGTTCGACAACCTGCTGCTCAAGAGAATTGCGGTGCATGGCCAGCTGATCGTCCCGAAACTGGATTTCGGCAAGCATGGCGTTGTAAACATCGGCTAGATCGCCGAATTCATCGTTGCTGGTCTTGTTAATTCGATGCGAAAAACTCTTCTCATGCCCCACCGATTGCATCGCGTCCATCAGTTTAAGTAAGGGCGCCAAAAATATTTGCTGCAATTTTGTGGTCAAAATACCGATTAAGATCATGGTAAACACCACGATCAAACCCATAGTCGAATAAAAAGCTTTTAATATGGCGTAGAAACCGCTTTGGTCATCCACCAAATGCAATACACCCACCACATCGCCATCCAGTTCTATCGAACGGACAAAATGCAGATTGTTTTCCTCATCGTATTTGAATACGTTTTTTTCTCCGGCCTTACCGACGATATTATTGGTATAAGGAAACAGGCGGTTATACCAGCTAGCCAAAACTTCGCCCATAACATCAAATATGCCTTCAGAGCTAGGAACAGATTGCGCATCGTTTAAAAGCGCGGAAGCTTTTTCCGCATCCCAATGACTAACACCGAGTTTTTGCGAGTGATAGTCGGCAAATAACTTGCCTTGTTTATCGTATAGCTCGGCATTTAATATACTATCCCGAGTTTTCAGGCTATTCAGCATAGTATTAGCCGACACCGTATCTTCAAAAACTAGAGACGCTGAGATATTCGAGGCAATAATATTGGCGATCAATATCAGTTGCTGCTCGGTATCGTTCTTTTTAGCATAATATTCATTCACAACAATCGCAGTGCTTGCCGAAAATAGCGTCAACATAGCAATCAAAGTCATAATAAATACTAACTTGATCTTGATAGGCGCATTATTAAACCATTTAAACATGCGATTATCTCTCCTAATTATCCCCGACAATTTTCGCTAAGCGCAGAAGGCTGGAACTAATCGTTAGCCCCGAACTTTTAACCAAGGAAAGATTGATATGTAACTGTATTTTTCCATCGGTATTCACCATGGCCACCATGCCTCCCGATCCAATAAAATCGGCTTCTTCACCTATCGTCAATACCGGGTATTGTCTGGTATCCAAAAAAACTTGCGACAAAACAATATTGGGCAATTCGCTTAAAAACAGAATATGACATTGATTTAAATTACGTAACTTATCCGAATTAATTATTTTAATAACTCTATCTCCAACCGCTTTGCCACTGATTGAATCGAAAGATTGCAATAATACATTGTCTCCCACCAAACAAACCTGGAGGTTATTTCCTGAATTGACAAACGCCTGCTCAGGCCATTGCGTAAAACGGGCAAAATTAAGAGTCAACGCGGCCAATACCGTATATTGTTCAAGCGCCAACGGCGCCGCGGATGACGCGTTTGAACTCATTAACATTAATGCTAACAGATAAATTTTTATAGCGTTTTGCATATCCGTCGCAACAATAATCCAATTAAATAGAAAAAATGCAAAACATTCTACCTGCTAGCGGCACTAGAAATTCCAACTAATTTTGCCGTACATACCCCGATCAATAAATGTCGGCAGTATCAAGTTTTCCTGTTGATATTCCAGGTGACTATTCGTTAACAGGTTTTGACCGACCAGGGATATTTCCAGATCGGGTTCCGGACGCCAAGCCAGGCGCGCGTCCATGGTCACGTAATCGGGGATATAACTATTCCCGGATGCGGTCGCTGTGAGATTGTTACCGACATAGCGAAACCATACGTCAAAGTCCAAATCCGGACGGATATTGACCGCGCTGCGTAAATTCATGCGCTGTTGCGGACTGATGCCCACCACCGCCATTGCGGTTTGCGGCACTTCGGTTTTCAGCAAACTGTAGTTGGCATCCCACCGCCACCAGTCCAGCATTTGCCAGACAGTCGAGACTTCGACACCATAGGTCTTGGCTTTCAGGTTATTGCCAAAGGGTAAAGGCTGGACCAACACGCCGCGCGTAGGATCGAAATAAACGGTGCCTTGCGACGCGTCGCGCAGATGCGCATAGTCGTTGTAAAAAGCCGTGACGTCCAGCGACACGGATTTAATCATGGTGGTGCGATAGCCCACTTCGTAGGCAAGGACATCTTCGCTCCGCAGGCTTCTGTTACCTTGCAAGGCCAGTTCCACCGGGATAAAAAATGGCGATGACGGCGGCACAACCGCCGTCGTCAAGCGCATATTGGCCTCGCCCCGCGACGGTGTGCGCACCGCTCTGGATACCCCGGCCCAAAGCCGGTGATTCAGGGCCGGTGCCCACATCAGTCTGGCTGTGGGCTGGCCTTCAAATCCGGTGAAATCGTTATGCTCGAATTTGTTGCCCACGGTCAGCCACAAGGTTTGGTCTATCAATTCGATTTCGTCTTGGACGAATGCGCTGAACAACTGATTTTTCCGGTGAGCGGGCGACATGCTGAAGATACTGCCGCCCTGGAGCCGGTCGGAGGTAAGCTGGTAACCAAGCCCCCAAATCAGTTCATGACTGTCAAATAAGCCCAAGCGATGTTGAAAATCCAAGTCGAAAGTATCCCGCCCCTCGGACATCCACTCTTCGTTGCGCCGATAGTAGTCGTAAAACAACTGCAACGACATGTCGGACTGGGTGGAAAACGTATGTTGCCAGCGCCCCATGATATTGCCGCCGTAAGCTTCGGCTTTGTCGCGGGCAACTAGGCTATAGGGCGAAATAACGCTGGGCTGCGACAGAACCTGATTGAGATGGCTGTGATAAAGATCGCCCTGAAATTTAAGTTCGTCAGTCATGGACAGCTGAGAATCCAAGCGAAACCCACCCTGTACTTTATCCCAGTCGTCGCCGGCACCCATGCCCTGCGCATTGGTATTTTGGTCGCGTTTAAATCCCTTGGCGTACACTCGGCCAGTTGTGTCCTCGCCTAAAGTCGCACCGTAGCGAAACGCACCGAAGCCTTGTTCTTCGGTACCGCCGCCCGCAGCAAGCAATCCGCCCTGGGTTTTCGAGCTATGTTTGGTGATGATGTTGATCACGCCGTTCACCGCGTTCGCTCCCCATAGCGTCGCACCGGGCCCTCTGATCACTTCAATCCGCTCCACATCTTCCATCATTACATCCTGGTTTTCCCAATAAGTGCCGGAGAACATGCGGCTGTAGGTGTTGCGGCCATCGATCAACACCAATAATTTGTTGGAGAAACGGGCGTTAAAACCACGGGCGCTCACCGCCCATTTGTTGGAGTCGATACGCGCCACGTCAAGGCCCGGTGCCATGCGCAATGCCTCGGGAATACTCGTGGCACCGATACGTTTGATGTCGTCGTGGGTGATCACAAATATCGCTGCGGCGGAATCGTTTAAGGCTTGGGCTTTCTTGGAAACCGAAGTGACTTCGACGTTAAGCAAGTCTTCGACGTTCAGCTCAAGCGCATCTTGAGCTGCGGCCTGCAAAACGCAGGGCTGAGCAAGCAACAGTAAAAATCCAGTTATATGTTTTTTCATGGGCGCTTTTTGGGCAGTGCTGTTAGTTATTCATTTATGTCTATCAACCCGCTAGTCGCGGATGCTTGGAATCTAATATCGGTGCAACGTTTGGACTACCGGTTTTGCCTTGAATAAACGGTGAAAAATATTCCCCACACTTGGGAGCCTTGAAGATCAAGAAAAGAATCGAATCTGACAACTGGTTTATAAGACAAGCGGGAACGGCAATATTTGAAGGCCGGGTTAATAATAAACATGGGAGGGTAATGGGTGTTTCGATATTGGTTTAAACTTTTGGCAAGTCTAGTTCAATTATTGAATTCGGGCAGGTGATGGGGAATACGCCGGCATCCATGCTCAGCCAAGCCGGCAACAATGCGCCGACTCGGCAGGCGGAAAATTATGTGGATCTTGGGTCAAGCCAGGAAATTAAGCTGCTGTACGCTGCCGGCTTTGCCTTGTTCAGTTAAATAGATGCCACTACTAGCGATTTCTCCCAATGCTTGATTGGCCGTATCTTTCAATTGAAACGGGGTAGTCAAATGGCCTAAGTAAATCGCGCCGACATGTTTATCGCCCAGTGCCAATAATTGCTGCGAACCGTCATCATGACGTTGCCAGATGCGCAGTTGTTTGTAGATGGCATCGCCGGCATCGATAAATTGATTTTTATCGTCGTCGTAAGCCGCTAAATCCGCAAAGCCGTTGCCATTTCTCGGACCGAACAATTCCGAACCGTCGTTAATCAGACCATCCTGGTTTTTGTCCAATGCCAACAGACCGCTGCCGGCTTTCAGGCCGGCAATTTGATCCAAACTACCATCGGCATCGATATCGAATTGAAATCGGGTACTGCTCAGTTCTGCGGCTGTGCCGTCGAAATTGATGACCAATGGATCGGTTTTCACCGCATCGCCGGCGCGGATACTCAGATTGGATTCGGTGTAAAAGCTGCGGCTCATAGACAAGGACACCGAAAAACTCAGCGTTTGCCCATCCTTGGTGGTAATACTGCCTTCGGCGCTAAAACTGGTCGTTTCGCTTTCGAAATAAGACTCGGATTTTTGATATACCAGGCCATACCCTTCACGCTCCGGGGCGGATGTTGCCGGTGCTTGCTGCGGCGCCTGAATAGTCACTGGATCGGCTTGCGCTTTTAGTTGATCCGGTGCGAATAATTCAAAATCCCGGCCGGTAATCTCTTTGACCATACGTCGAATGATTTGCAGCAACAGATTATCTTTGGAATTGAGTGATGTATCGGTATCCAAGGTTTGGGTTGCGGTCGCGGACGTTTGCGCCGATTGGCTTAGATCGAGGGTATCTTGAATTGCCTCGCGTGCCGTTTCGGAACGGTGCTTTCGCACTTTATCGGGATTATCTTCCGGCTTATCGATCCAGACCCGCAACGATTCACTGCGTTTGCTAATCTGTTGCGCTTGATGCTGGCTTTGCAGGTGGACGGCGGAATTCTGGATAATCATGGCAACCCCCATAGCTCGACTGGTTTGAGCTAAATATCGGCTGCCGGCCTGAAATATTAAATATTTAGTTTGTCTTCTATTTTTTGTTTGTAGTTTAGGAAATGGGCGGCCTGTAACTGTTCGTTTCGGTCTGTGCCCAACAGACGGCAAGGCACGTCTATTTCAGTGATGTGAAACGGATAGTCGTCGTGGTTTTTCCGATAGCCCAGTATGTGAGCGCGAATCGGTTTAAAGCTGTCGGCGTTGGCGACGGAAAACTTGTGTTCGTTACAGTAGATCGCGATAGCGCCGTTTTCCTCAGTCGCTATCCGGACTCGCAGATCCATAACACTGCCGCCTAGTTTGACCGGCACGGCCTGACAAGACAGCACTCCCGCCGAGTTTCGCTGAATTTCATAAAATTTGACACTCAAGCCATCCGGCAATTGCGCGCGCGCCAGCAAGGTTCCCAAAAACACCGAGTAGTGGGTGATGACGTGTTCGGGATTGGCATTGCTGTGCTGATGGACGAACAATGCGCCTTTTTCATCGAGTACGTAAACACCCACATGCTTACTAGTTGCGTGATAAAAAACCTGAATCACATCCGCCAAATTCTGCGCATATAAAGACGGAATATAGGTTTGATCCAGTACGTAGGCGTCAAAAAATACTGCGGAAAATTGCGGATTGGGTTTGGCTAATTCATGCAGCAGTTGGTTTTGGGTGTCCAGCCGATAATAGCCCAGGCTGCCGTTTCTAAGTTGGAACAAACCATAACCCGTCTCGGCTGCCACAATATAGCGCTGCAAGCCGTCCCGGCCGGATGCGAAAAACTTCAGCAAATTGCCGAACAAGGCTTCGATGCGCAAGATGATGCTTCTGCCGCGCACCGGGTTGTAACACAAGGCCTGGAGTTTATCGGCGAATAAAGGCGCAGCGCTGTTATTGAACACATCGACGAGGCAGTTAAAAACACCCTCTATGCCGATATAGCGTTGCAAGCTGGCCTCGCCCCAACTGGACACGGATAAGCGTTGGATGCTCTGGATGAAACACTGGCGGCTGTCGCCATAACTTAAGGGGTCTGAACGTTCGCTCATCACTAATTGCTGATTGTTCGCGTCGATGGCCAAACTTTCGCCCAGATTAATCAGTAACAATGACGACGAGATGCGATTGGGCTCACCGTAAATTTCCAGATCGTTCTCCCTGCCGGGCAAATAGCGGCTGAGAAACGCATTCAACTCATTAAACAATTGATACAAATCATTATTGGCAATTTTAAGACTAGGGGTAACCAGTTGCAGATTGAGCGATTTTTTATATAAGCCGTTTACCACCGCCCAGCACAAAATTTCGAGCAAGCTTTCGCCGGATTTAATAGCGCTTTCCGGGGAGGCTTTCTGTGACGCCATTCTATCGTCATATAAACACCAGCGCGGCGGCACGTCGTCAGCGAGGACTTCGACAACGACCAGCAAATCGGGTTTGGCATGGACAGTGGTTCGGGTGGTTAGCACTTCAATTTTGTCGGGGCGTAAATCCAGCGTCGCCCGCAATTTCCGGCCAATCAATTTCAAGTCTCTGTTTTCGCGTTGTGCCTGATCCAAAGGCAAACCGGAAAACTTTAAAATCATCCGCAGGCATTGTTGCAGTTGATCGCGAATCACCACATGCTCGACGCTGGCCTTCTTGATATCCCAAAATTTTTGACTGGCCAAATTGTCCAGTAAATCATCCGGCCATTCCCATTGACTTGCCACGTTGTGCAGATAATCTTCACGTTGCAGACGCACTCTGTTCTCCGTGAGATTTTCGGAGGCGGCCATGATTTTCATGTAAAAACATTCGCGAATCAGATTCAAGCGCCGTTTGGACTGCGCCTGACGCAGATAGTCATCCACTTTGCGGTACATCAATAAGTAAGGATCCAGGCTTTCGACACTGAAATCGCCTTGATATACCGCCTGTTTTAATGACAAACACAGCCACTGCGGATCGGGAAATTCACTGGCATAACTTTCCATCAGCAACAGTTTTAACAAGGACTTATGCGGGGAGGTCAAGGACTTGTATATATGCCAGAGCGTAGCGCTGACGAATTCCGCCATCGGCATATCTTGCAGGCCGCCGAAATCGACAACGTCCGTTTCCGAGACGAACCGATTCTCCAGCAAATGCGCAACATATTGCTTATAGTATTTTTCCTGTTGCGGCGGTACCAACCACCAGACCGGTACCCGCCCGGCGATGTAAATCGAGGTACGGTAAAACTCTTCCAACAACAAATAATGTTGGGTTTCGCCGCTACTTTCTTTGGAGATCGGCGTATTTTCGCCGCGCAAAAACTGCGTGGCATCGACCAGAAAAAAATGCGTCTCGATTTTTAAGGTCGCCGCCCATTTTTCCACTTCCTGAGCTTTTTGCCGCAATTCGTTTAATTCATCCGGCGCCAAAGTAGATGAATGACAAAGCCAAATATCGATATCGCTATTTTTTGAAAACGCCATACTACCGACGCTACCCATTAAAAAAATTGCCTGAATGGGGTAGTGTCTTAAGGCTTTGCGCTTGTAGACAAAGCCTTTGGAAAATTGCTTGGCCACATCGGTGGTTTGCTTATTGGGAGTGTAATCGGGAATACCGGCCGGGCCTTCCAGCGATACGAATCCGGGTAACAAGGGATGGTTTTGATGAAACAGTAAAGGCAGCAGCTTCAAGAAATCCTGCTGGCGCGGCTGCAGAAAACTTTGTACATGTTGCAAACGCAACTGGTTGAAGTGCTTGAAACGTTGGGCGACCGCATATAGATCTTTTTTGCTGATCTCTTCGCCCGGCGCGCCTAAGTGGATGGGTAGAAATCGATTGGTCAAAGTTGCCGCGCCTAAATCAAGTGTGAGGCCAGTATAGAAGAATCAACCCGGCTTGTGAAAGTTAAGCTGGACGAAGCGCCCATTATCGTCGTCAAAGCTGGTAAAACGGGTCAAACAGGCGTGCGGCAAATCGATATGAAAACTTTGGGTAACCGGCAGATTGAAGGCTTGTGCAAATAGCGCTCTGATCACGCCGGCATGAGTAACAACCAACACCCGGCGCCCGGCATGCGCAGCCAATAAGCGTTCCCAGCCTTGCCTTACTCGGGCGGCGAATGTTTGGTAGCTTTCGGCACCAGGCGGGGTAAATTTCACCGGGTCTTCATAAAATGCCGACAGCGCGTCGGGCCACCGGTTGGAAATTTGCTCGGCGGTTTGGCCTTCCCAAGCACCGAAATCGATTTCACACCATGCCGGTTCGATCAGTAACTCCAATTGCTGTTGTTCGCACCAGGCGGCAGCAAAGGATCGGCAGCGCCTCAGCGGCGAACTGATCACCGTATCCCACTGCCCTTCCCCGCATTGGCTATACATTTGCCGCCACCCGCGTTCGGTAAGCGGATCGTCTGTCACACCGCGATAATAAGAGCCACCACGGGCTTCGCCATGTCGCAGGAAATCTATTATGGTCGGCTGATTCATCGGGATTGCGTCGGCATCAGGTGTTCAAGGTATCCATCAAATCGATCATAAACTCCATTTCTTCGTCCTCGATCCGTTGCCATGCACTGAAGCCTAGGGCGTTCAGCACACCTCCACCTTTTTCATCCCTATCCATCTCCAGTAATATTTTTTGGAAGTCGTCGCGGCGACTCTGCAATCTCGGACCTATCATCAGGGAATGATAGATGACGCTAATTTGACTGCGTACCAATATCCGCAATTGTTTTTTTATCATACCGGACAGATTGTCGTATGCCTCTGCCAGAATGATGCCGACATCAGCCTCGCCTTTCAGCAGATGTTTGGCCACGAGCACATGATTATCCGATAACAGAGGAACGATATTGCCGGCATGCAAATCGGCAGGTTCCAACATGATCATCCCCATCAGGCGCACATCCGGATCGTCGGTGAATGCCACACGAGTATTCGGCTTCAAGTCGGCCACATCGTTGATATTGCTATCGGCGTTAACGGCGATGATGGCTTCATCGGATTCGCCCTTGGCGCGTACCAGGGGCAAAAAGCCTTTCTCTCTGACCAGCATGGCCGCATCGAAGGGGTTGGCGTAAATCAAATCGATCTTATCGGCGGCAATGGCCTGGTGCAGATCGTGATAATGATTGTACATTTCCAAATGGATGGCTTCGGCACTCTGCTTTTGCAACCAAGTGTTGAAGATATACCAACCCGACAGACGGTCTGGGGCAAAATCCGGGCTAACTGTAAACATGTAAGACATGAGGTTCCCCAATTAGATAAGTGTCGGATACAGCGCGATGCATTCATCGACTTTACTGCGCGAGGGTTTGCGGCGCACCGAGGTAAAACCAACCACCTTACCACCGCGCACATTGGGAATGACCGTCGCTTTTACCCAATAATAACCGCCATCCTTACGTAAATTTTTGACAAATCCTTGCCATTTTTCACCGCGCAGCACCGTATCCCATAAGTCTTTAAAAGCGGCAGCCGGCATGTCCGGATGCCTGAGGATGCAATGCGGCGCGCCGAGTAACTCCGCTTCGGTATAGCCGGACATTTCCACAAACGCCCGATTGACGTGACTAATGATACCGTCCGGTGTCGTCGTGGAAACAATCAATTTGCCGTCGGGATAGGGCGTTTCAAGCTGGGTATACAGCACTTTTCTGGATTTGCCATCGCAATAGGTAAGCGTTGCTTCCTGGTACTCGCCAACGATGTCTTCGGGTTTCATATCAACGATCATGATTTGCTCCGGGTTGCCGGTTAGGGTTTACAGCATTTCGGAAATACTCTCCGCCGCGCGCTTCACGTCAAGGAAGATTAGTCCGAGTTTGGCGTTGGGTTTGGCCAGTACCGTAAGTACGGCTTCGTTACCGGCATAGGTCATCAACACGTAGCCCCTGGCACCCTTGATCAACACTTGTTCCAAATTGCCGCGATTTAATTCTTGCGCGGTTCTATCGCCCAAGGACAACATCGCCGCACTCATCGCGCCGACCCGGTCTTCGTCCATACCGGCTGGTAACACCGACGCCATCATCAAACCGTCGGTGGAAATCACACCGGAGGCTTCTATATCCGCCGAAGTACCGTTCAGTTCGGTTAAAACCGACGTCAGCATGTCTGCTTTCATAATCTAATTCCTCTTGATAATGGGTGATGTTGCGATGCGCTTAATTAGCAGCATCAGCGGCTTTTGTTAAATAACGGGTGATTAAAGCCCAGGCTAAGGTTACAAACTCAGCTTGGTTAAAATGCGGTACGCCGGTTATCGCCAACACGAAACGGTGCCTACCAACAAACATCGGCCAAAAGCCGATTTGACTGTTACCGAAAGGATCGACAATGGCCCAGGCATGGCTGGATATACCCATATTGTTTATCAGTAATCCGGAACGGCGTTTATGCACGGTTGCCAGTTCCGCGCTAAGCGCCGAAAGTTCTTCGGCTACCTCGTGGGCAAAACCGCTGCAAGCCAGATAAAACCCTTGGTCGTCTGCCAATAACACTTTGCCGCTTTCGGAAATCTTTCCCAACAAGTCAGGCAAAATCGCCTCGAGCGCAGCCTGTGGCGCCTGTAGCGGCGTATCCACCCCCTGCACCCAACCCAGCTTTTGACAGTACAAGAGCAATTGCAAGGCTTTGTCCTCGTCGTCGATTTCCATCAAAGTTTGCAACTGCGCGATATTGAGCGCAGGAGTTTGTTCTTGTTGCAGCAAGCGGATTAAAAACCGCCGCGGTTTATCGGTTTCGGGTGACGATACGGCGTAGTAAGCACCAGCGGGAGTGGGATATAGATACAGCCCGTTAATCAAATCAAATCGTTCCATCGCGATTACCCCGCCAAACCAGGATCCAGGGAATACAGCAAGGCTTGCACCAGCAACGACACATCATTCTTTTCCCGCGCGTCCACCGCAAAAACTGGCGGTTTCAAGCCAACACCTTGCAACTGAGCATGGTAGTCTTCTATTGAGGGCGTACTACTCAAATCCATTTGCGTCACCCCAATCGCTACGCTGGTATCGTTGATGAACTTGCCAAACGCGTCCAGAAAAAACCGCATGTCCTGAAAAGGGTCTGCGCGCGTGTTATCTAGCAATAAAATTAAGCCGATGCCGCCGTTGGTTAAAATATCCCACATGAAATCGAAACGTTCCTGGCCGGGAGTGCCATATAAGTGAATTTTTTCGCCGCCCGCCAAATTCATCACACCGTAGTCCATTGCCACCGTCGTCGATGCTTTACGATTTTTGGTCATATCGCTGGCAGCCGCATCGGTTTTGACCGGAGGGACATCGCTAATAGCATTGATTGCAGTCGTTTTGCCGGCGCCCACGGGGCCTGTGAAAATAATTTTGTATTGACTCATCGAGATTCCTTATCGTTTGCTAAGCGCCGCGCAATTTGTTGAGAATTTTGCTTAATAAACCTTCATTTTTGGGCTTCTTGGTTTGTTCCACGGCAATGACCGCATCGACCTGACGTTCGCTCTGTTTCAATATACCTATGGCATGACACGCACTAATAAACACAAATACATACTGCGGTTTGACATGTAACAGACTGGCGACTTCCAGCGGCGTTCTCGGTGCCTGAACCAGCAATGCGGCAATGCGCAAGGCATCCGGCGTGATGACCAGCCGGGTAAAATTCGGCCATCTTTCTAAATAGACTGGCCGTTGAATATCCAGGCCTATCGGGAAGCGTCCCTTGGATGTCCAGATTGCCAATTTCCAGACAAAAGCGCCCATATCTTGAAACTTGTCTTCGGCGCGTTGAACGGCAGTTGTAGAATCGACTGCCGTCAAAATCATTTTGCCGACGGATCCTTTCCCTAATGGCATTCCGGCAAATGCTCGGGTTTGTTTATCGTCGGCATCTACCCAGATTTCCTGATTTTCCGGAAAAATCGTCAAAGGTTTCCAAATCGAGCACAGTTGCAAGACGCGCGACTGCAAATTAGCCGTTTTATATGCCGACATTACGTAGCCCAAAAAATACTGCCGAGGGTCGTAACACGCTGTTAACAATTGCACCTCGTCGTCGAAATCGATATCACTCAGTGTTCCCAAAAACGCGGTGAAGCCGCCTTCGTTCAACTGCATCGCCGATTGATGTTTGCTGGCTTTATGATGTTCAGCGGAGTCGTCTGGTTTTGGCGCTTTAGACTTATTGACGTAAACATCCATAGTCATTTTTTTCGGCGTTTCTACCTTGGGCGGTTGCGGCAAATCGGGTGCTTTAGGTGCTGCTTGTGCAATTTTCGTGCGTTCGGCAACGGCTTTGCGAGCCTGGGCAACTGCCTTGATTTTGTCGAGCACCGCCAGTATTTGTTCGACATTTACCGGTTTCTTAATGAAATAGGTGTTATCCAATTGCAGGTTTTGTAAGGACAATAATATTATCGGTCGGCCCGGCGTAGCGGCCTTTCTGGCATCCAAAATATCCCTGGCTTTTGGGTGATCAGCGTCGATCATATCAATATCGGCTTCGACATCCTCAACCACGACGGCAACCCCTCGGCAAGGCCCCTTCAGATACATCTCCATGGTTTTACAGGTGCGGCTATCCATGCCATGCAGAGCGATTCGAAATGACGTTTTATTCGGCTTGCTCATGATGCCTGTCCTTCAAAGTAGTTTGCCAATTCCAGCCATTCGCCATCAAGCACAATGCCAGAGTCGCTGAATCGTTGTCGATTGATTTGAAAGCGCTCCCGGTTTTTTGTGGATTTATAAAGCTCTAACAAAGCCATTTGTAAATCCGGACGATCATGATGAAAGTTGATGCCGGTTTCCAACACATCCATGGCCTGCTCAAGCTGGCTGTATTCGATAAAGTCGTTAGCTAACGCCAGATAATCATGTTGAGTTTCTGTTTGCTGTATAGACCTGACCAGTTCGCGGCGACCCAGCATACCCTTGCTAAACAATGAATATCGATTACCTACCGGCTCCGGACCCTTAGTTTTAAGCAAATCCTGATATTGCTGCCCATGCAGTTGCGACTGACTAGCTTGTATCATACGGCGACTAATCGAATTCCCTTTCCCATCCAAAACGATGACTAAATCCAACAGCGCCGCGTAGAGTTGCTCGGACAGACGCCGGTCGTAACAAAAATAAATCCGTCGTAGATGCGTCAACAGATCTTTGGGATTTCGACTGATTTTGAAAACAATGGCGGTCAATGCCTGGCCGGCATCGTCGTTGGGGCAGCTAAATAAGCTGAGTTCCCGGTCGTGCCAAAAGTCGGTTTCTTGCAGGCGCTCATCAGACGATGGTCCAGCAAGCAGTCGGGAAAAGTATTGGGGCATGCCACCCTCCGAATCAAACGATGCTCGAAGGGTAGCAGTTAAAAAGCCAATTTCCAGAATTTAGTGGGGTATTTGTTGTCTTGCTTCACATATTGCCTGACGAACCGCTGCCGGTGCGGTGCCGCCGATATGCTTGCGGGCAGCGACCGAACCTTCCAGTTTTAGAATGTCGAAAACGTCAGCTGTAATCGTGCCGGAAAAGCCCTGCAACTCCGCGAGGGATAATTCCGACAGATCTCTCTCAGATTGTAGTCCTAGACGCACAGCCTGGCCTACGACTTCGTGGGCATCGCGGAATGGCATGCCTTTGCGAACCAAATAATCAGCCAAGTCGGTAGCGGTGGCGAACCCTCTTTTCGCAGCGTTATACATATTTTCGCGTTTGGCTTGAATCCGCGGCAGCATATCGGCAAAGGCCCGCAGACAATTGATTAAGGTGTCGGCGGTATCGAACAAGGGTTCCTTGTCTTCCTGATTATCCTTGTTATAAGCCAAGGGCTGGCTTTTCATCAGCATCAACAATGACACCAAATGCCCGGTGACCCGGCCGGACTTGCCGCGCACCAGTTCCGGTACGTCCGGGTTTTTCTTTTGCGGCATGATCGAAGAGCCGGTGCAAAACGCATCCGGGATGTCGATAAAATTGAATTGCGCGCTGGCCCATAGCACCAATTCTTCCGAGAATCTCGACAGATGCATCATGATCAAACTGCCGGCCGCCGCAAACTCAATCGCAAAATCGCGGTCGCTGACCGAATCCAAAGAGTTATTCGACGGCCGGGAAAATCCTAATAATTCGGCGGTCATAAAACGGTCGATAGGATAACTGGTGCCAGCCAATGCTGCGGCGCCCAAGGGCATTACATTCAGGCGTTTGCAGCAATCTTGCAGGCGCTCCTTATCCCGGCAAAGCATCTCGAACCACGCCATCAGATGATGTCCAAATGTCACGGGCTGTGCGACTTGCAAATGGGTAAAACCCGGCATGATGGTATCGGCTTCGCGTTCCGCCACATCCAATAGAGCGATTTGCAGGCGTTGCAACTGCGCCAATATCGTTTCGATTTCACTGCGTAAATACAGTCTTATATCCGTCGCCACCTGGTCATTACGCGAACGGCCGGTATGCAGTTTTTTGCCGGCAATCCCGATCAAATCGGTCAAGCGCGCTTCGATGTTCATGTGCACATCTTCCTGCTTGATCGACCAGACGAACTCGCCGCGTTCGATCTCGCCGCCGATTTGCATCAACCCGCTGCGAATGTCGGCTAGCTCCTGCTCGGTCAGAATACCTATTTTGCACAGCATGGCCGCGTGCGCCAACGAGCCTTGAATATCTTGCCGGGCCATACGCCGATCAAAATTGACTGAAGCGGTAAATTCTTCGACAAAAGCATCGGTAGCTTCGGCAAAACGGGCGCTGGAAAGTTTTTCGGTGTTAACGGTGGTCATAAGCAATCAAACGGTAAATGCAAAAGAAAAGGGAATTATACCGATGCTGCGGCTATCCACCTTGGGAATTGCACACTCACCAGCAAACCACCGAGTTGTTCGGAGCGGCTAATCTCCAGAGTACCCCCATAAAACACCGCGATGTCACGTACAATCGCCAAGCCTAGACCATGTCCCTGCACCGCTTCGTCCAGCCTTAAACCGCGCTTACTCAATTGCTGCATATCCTGCGACGAACAACCGGGGCCGTCGTCTTCAACGCTGATGATAATGCCGGACCCATTCTCAACCGTGACTATTACTTGCTTATGCCCCCATTTGCAGGCGTTATCCAGCAAATTACCGGTCAGCTCCAGCATGTCTTCCCGATCAAAATTGATTAATTGATCAGGGGCATCTACGTGGATCATTAAATTTTTCTCCGCGTAAACATTTTGCAAAAGCATGACTAAGGCAGTGAGTTCTTGCTGCGGATTAAACACGCTGGCAGTTTGCATATTGCCGGAGATGCGGGCGCGTTTTAATTCTCGCTCGATGCGCTCATGTATCGCTTGAGTCTGCTGTTGCAGCTGATTGCGCAGCTCCGGATGGTCATCCAGTTGCGAATTTTCAGCCAGACGAAACAGCATCGCCAACGGCGTTTTTAACGCATGCGCCAAATTGCCGATCGCCGTTCGCGATTGATGCAAGCGCCTCTCAACCAGCACTAACAGGCGATTGACTTCCGCAACCAAGGGTTTGATTTCCGCCGGCACTCTGGCTTGGATCTGTGACTGACGGCCATAGGCAATTTCCGCCAATTCATCCCGCGCCGCCTGCAATGGTTTCAGTGATCTGCGCACATCGTTACTTTGCAGGGCGATTGCAGTCAGCAGTACCATGGCTGTCAGTACCAGATAGGCGAGCCGAATGTGGTCTATATCGTGGCCAATATCACTCAAATCCTCGGCAATACTAATTGTGATTGCATGACCGAAGCGCTCGAAACCTCGACTCAAGACTAGTAAAGGTTGCTGATGCGGCCCATCGGGAAAATGGAATTGCCTGACGGTATTGACCGGCTCGGTGGCGAAAGGCAAAACCCCATCTTGCAGCGATTTTGAATAATAGGCTTTTCCCTCAACCTGGATCACGAAATAGTGACCGGAATACGCTTGTCCGTAAACGGTGCCGGCATGCGAGCTATCGAAAATCAGTTGCCCTTCGGGATTACGTTTCAACGTATCGAGCAACGAGTCGCCATCGTGCTGCAAGCGGGTCAGCATTTGTTTTTCCGCCACGGAGCGAATCACCCAATCTGCTGCCAACCAGTGCCCGGCAAACACCATGCTCAGGATAATAATCAGGCCACGATTGAGACGCTGGCGTAATGAGATCAAGGCTTCTCACCAAAGATATAGCCTTGCCCACGCCGGGTAGCGATCAGATCCTTACCCAATTTACGCCGTAACCGATTGATATATACTTCGATAACGTTGCTGGCAGGGTCGCCGTCGCATTCGTACACGTGCTCAAGTAAATGGGTTTTGGTGAGCAGCTTGCCGGGATGCAGCATGAAATAGCGCAGCAAACGAAACTCGATTGCCGTCAACTCGGCATGCTGAGCGCCATCCACGCTGACCGTTTGTCTATCTTCATCCAAGGTCAACCCGCAACCGCACAGTTGCGGTTGCATCATCCCGTGTATGCGCTTTAACAAGGCTTGGATGCGTGCCTGTAACTCCTCAATATGAAACGGCTTACCTAAATAGTCGTCGGCACCCACTTTAAAGCCGTCGACTTTCTCATGCCAGGCGTCCCTGGCCGTCAGCACAATGACTGGTACATGATTGCCCGCCTGCCGCCAACGTCGCAGTACTTCAAGTCCGGGCATTTTCGGCAAGCCTAAATCCAGGATGACGATATCGTAGGATTCGGTCATCCCCAAAAACTCGCCGCTCTCGCCATCCATAGCCAAATCCACCGCAAACCCGGCTCTTTCCAAATCGGCTTTTAAAGATCGGGATAATCCTGGATCGTCTTCTACCAGCAATAGTCGCATAGTTGCTTCTTAACAATGAGGTTCAATGAGTCACTCGCCGGGGAGTATTCTAATTCCGAATTTTCAAAGGTGACTTTTTAAGATTGGATTTATATCGATTTCCTACACTGCCCGCTTCTGCAATTAAGCATGCCGAGGTAAGTAACATGAATAGCCGGAACACCGTAGCGGTCTGGGACATTTTTATCCGTATTTTTCACTGGTCGTTGGTCATTGCCTTCACTGTCGCCTATTTCACCAGCGAGGAAGAAAACGCTTGGCATATTTATGCTGGTTACACGGTTTTGAGCTTGATTATTTTCCGCATCCTGTGGGGAGTAATTGGCAGCCGACATGCCCGTTTTAGCGATTTTGTCTGTTCGCCTAGAGGTGTTTATGACTACATTCGCGAGCTGCGTGCCAGCTCCGCCAAGCGCTATATTGGTCACAATCCTCTCGGTGGTTGGATGGTGCTTGCTTTGCTCTTTACACTGCTGATTGTCACTGTCAGCGGCTTAAAAGTATATGCGATAGAAGGAGGTCGCGGTCCGCTGGCCGGCAATCCCGCAACAATAACCTTGATCAGCGCCGCCCACGCGGAAGACGACGAAGATAGCGACAAAGAAGGAACTGAAAATCAAGACGAAGAATTTTGGGAAGACATTCATGAAGATGCGACGAATTTTATGCTGGTATTAATTGCCCTACATATAGCGGGTGTCATTATCTCCAGCAGGTCCCACCGAGAGAACTTGGTCAAAGCAATGCTCACTGGAAAAAAGTCAAAGGAATGACAATAGAAACGTGAAACTTAACACAAATTTAATTTTAAATTTATTTTCCGCTGTTATAAATCCCCGACTTTAAGTTGCCTGACGATCTGAAATCTGCTGTTCGAGTTAGGCAACTCACTACATGCCGCGCGGCAAAACTATTTTAACTCCCGACTTTTTAGAACCCCATAGAGCATTATTTGGGCTTATTAAAATCGGGAATTTACTTTGATGTAGTTGATTCTTACGCCGCCAGTTTCATTGCTAGTGCTTAATTCCATAAATAAGCGATATAAAAATAAGCCATAATATATTGATTATAAAGAAATTTTTCTTTCACTTAATGGTGCAATTAAGCACTAGCTTAGGTCAGTTTACACACCACTAATCAATAGGGAACACACAATGAAAAAGATGACTCTCTTATTGCCATTGCTAGCGCTTGGCTCTGTCGCCGAGGCGAGCAACATCAGGGGCTCTTTAGGCAATTTTGATGCGATGAATCGCACCGGCGAAATCGTATACGGTATCGAAATAGAATTAGACGATTGTCACAGCAAAGACGTGATCAGCACTTATCCAGGTAATCACTATGGTTACGGAAAAATTCGTGAAGACCTTACCGACCCGGCGCATCCAAAAACGTTTGTTCGTTATGAACAACCGGTAGCCAGCGGCTTTCAAACTGGCTTCACTAATTTTTTACCGCCTAATAGCGCCCCGTCTTGCTATAACTTGGCTCAAAACGTTGGTTGCGAGCATTTTGGTGTGCACTTTGCTTATGGAAACACCAATCCCTACAGTGCAGTTAAGTACAACTGGCTGGTCAAAGACGCCAGCGGCAAAGTCGTTGTCGGTCCATCGCTACTTATCAGTACACCCGTTTTTGATTTTACACCCCCAATCGTCGGCATTCCTGCGCAAGTCGTTGCGACTATTCCCGCACCCGTCGTTCCGCAACCCGTGGTTAAAGAATTTGGCGAACCTAGCTGGGTTAAGGTCATCAAAACCAAAACGCATAAAACCCGGCCTTTGGCCTTGGGCGATCTGATTAGTGATGACCATGATGGCGACAATCTCCCTGACTGGACCAACGGCGAACCTGACGAAGTTGAGTCAGAATGGCATTTATTACAAACACGGAACGGCGCCAGCAGCAAGAAGACTGAGTTAACCGGCAAAGCCGAGGATATGGGCGAAAACGGTGACAAAGTCATTACCCGCCGCTATGAGTTTTATGCCTATGCGGGTCCTGCTGCGTCGATAGACGCTGAAAAAGGCGAAGCCATGTGTGACGCGGTAGGTGCGGACGGCGTCTCCGGCTTAGACGTCGTAGACGTAACCGACGCTTTTGGCGAAACTCAAAGTTTTGATTGCAGCTCAGTTGCCATCGTTGGTGAATATTTGGGCGCACAAATGACCGAATTTTTAGCTGCCACACCGTTCAGCATGGTCGATGCGTTGCAAAACGGCAGTGTCAATGGGCTATTTCCGCAACGGCCTGTCGCTAACGGCGGCAATACACCCTACGTTGTAAACGTTACCACAGGTGCGTTACCTAACGGGTTGGCAATCGATTCGGACACTGGCGTGTTATCCGGTGTACCGTCAAAAGTTGGCGTGTTTAATTTTACAGTATCAGCAAGTGATACCGATGGGACTGCGGCTTCTAAAGCCTATACCGTAAAGGTAACCGGCCCTGGCGATACTGATCGCGATAACGACATTGATTTGAATGATTTGAATACCATCAAAGCTAAGTACGGCCAAGTAGTTAGCGCAGGTGACCCATCCGATGTGAATGGCGATTTAAGAGTCAATCTCGCCGACCACAGAAAAGCAGCGACGCTTTGCACTTTACCAAAATGTGCTTTGGTTACTCCAGCACCATAAGTGCTGTTTCAATTTTTTAAGCATGATGTCGGGGTGCAGGCCCCGACAGACCACAAATCTACGGAATCGTTATGAACAAAAATTTATTTATTAGGTTGCTGGCATTAGCTGCCGCTGGTTTTTTCCATACTGCCGAAGCGACCACTTTAAGTCTCAAATTTCCAAATAATTCGAATATCTATACCACTACAGTAGGCTCATTTTTTGATGCCAATATCTATGTCGATGGTTTACCTGATTTTGGCGCTTTCGATCTGACCTTGACATACAACAGTAACAACCTGTCGGCACAGTCCCTAAACAGCACTAGTATTTTTGGCACCGACGATTCGGCAGTATTTATTAACACCATTACACCTGGCATAGGTGGTTCGGGTTCCATTCACTTTGCTGAAGATTTATCCCCTACAAGTTCTGCTAACGCGGGCTTGAATATCACCGGGCCAACTTTATTGGGCACCATAACGTTCAAAGCGCTTAGCGTTAGCGCGATTAATACTGCTTACTTAATCAATTTCAGCGCTTCATCAGAAATTTATACTTTCGACGGCACATCAATCGGCGGGACAGCGCAAGGCGGGAACGTTAAGGTCACTGCCGTACCGGCAGCAGTGCCCTTGCCAGCCTCGATATTTTTGTTTGTTCCGGGTTTGTTAGCGGTATTTGGCGCTCGCAAAAGCATAAGAGAAATTGCGGCATAGGGGCTAAGGAAGGCTGCGCAATATTTTATCGATAGCTTCCGATTGCGTTATAAACCCACAAAAGCCATCTCGAGAGAGATGGCTTTTTTTATTTGTATTTTCGGAATGAAAAATTTTAATTTAACATAGTTCAATTTATGTTTATAGTGCCGTCCGGCAAATCGCAATCTGTCTGCTAATATGCGCTTACGGGAGGAATACTATGTTAAAAGTTGTTTTACGCTGGCTGTTGACGCTAGTCTATCGAGTGAAGGTCCACGGACTGGAAAATTACGCTAAAGCCGGCAATCGCGTGTTGATCGTCGCCAATCACACCTCGTTTCTCGATCCATTGTTGTTAGGCGTGTTTTTGCCGGACGACATCACCTTTGCGATCAATACCCAAATCTCCGAACGCTGGTGGCTGAAACCGTTTTTGCGTTTATCAAAAGTGTTTCCGATGGACCCAACGCATCCTTTGTCTTTAAAGGCGTTAATCCATCATTTACAAAACGACACTAAAACCGTGATTTTTCCGGAAGGCCGTATCACCGTGACTGGTTCGTTGATGAAAATCTACGACGGCACCGGCATGGTGGCGGACAAATCCGGCGCAACCTTGCTGCCGATTCGCATCGAAGGCGCCGAATACAGCCGCTTTTCCAAGCTGGGCGGCGTGCGTCAACACTGGTTTCCGCGCATCACCATTCATATCCAGCCGCCAACCTTGATCGAGACTCATGGCGATGTGACCGGCAAAGCTCGCCGCAAACACAGCGGTCACATCCTGGCCGACATCATGACTGAAATGATGTTTGCCACCAGCCATTACCAACAAACCATCTTTTCAGCCCTGTTGGAAGCGCGCGCGCTGCATGGCGGGCGCTATACTGTTGCGGAAGATCTGGAGCGCAAGCCGCTAAGTTACGATGCGCTGATCACCCGCAGCATCATCATAGGTAAATTGATCAAAGCCATCACGCGGGCAGGCGAGAATGTCGGTGTGTTGCTGCCCAATAGTTGCAAGACACTGAACGTGGTGCTGGGCTTACAAATTTATCAACGGGTACCGGCGATGCTGAATTATTCGATAGGCGCTGCTGGAATGGCCGCCGCCTGCCGCACCGGGCAAATCAACATTGTGCTGACTTCTCGCAAATTCATTGAGTTAGCAAAACTGGGAGACGAAGCAGCGATCCTGGCACAACACGTCAAACTGATTTACCTGGAAGACTTGGCGACATCGTTATCAAGTTTCGACAAAATAACCGGCCTGCTACAGGCTAAAACCGCAAGATTTTGGTACAAAAGCCACGACTACGATGCCGACGATGCGGCGGTGGTATTGTTTACCTCGGGTTCGGAAGGTTTACCGAAAGGCGTGGTGCTGTCCCATGCCAACATCCTTGCCAATCACAAGCAAATTAGAGCACGCATTGATTTCGGACCGGGAGACGTGGTGCTGAATTTTCTGCCGATGTTCCATTCTTTCGGCTTCACGGTCGGTACGATGATGCCGATTTTGAACGGCATGACCAGCTTCTTTTACCCGTCGCCGCTACATTATGCCGTGATTCCTGAAATGGCTTACGAGGTGGGCGCGACCATCATGTTCGGCACCAATACCTTTCTGGCCGCGTATGCCAAAAAAGCCCACCCTTATGATTTTTTCTCCTTGCGTTACGTAGTCGCCGGTGCGGAAAAATTGCAGGAATCCACCCGCACCACTTGGCTGGATAAATTCGGCATCCGTATTTTGGAAGGCTATGGCGCTACGGAAACCTCGCCGGTAACCTCAGTAAACACCCCGATGGACTACAAAGCCGGTAGCGTCGGTCGCTTCATGCCGGATATGTTGCACAAACTGGAGCCGGTGCCCGGTATCGAAAATGCCGGTAAGTTACATGTCGCCGGCCCGAATATCATGAAAGGCTATCTGTTGCCGGACAACCCCGGCGTATTAGTGCCGCCCTGCTCTGCCGCGTATGGCGAAGGCTGGTACGATACCGGGGATATCGTGCATGTCGACGAGGAAGGATTCATTCATATTCAAGGCCGCAGCAAACGTTTCGCGAAAATAGGCGGGGAAATGGTGTCGCTGACCGCCGTCGAGCAATTGGCCATCCATGCCTGGCCGGAAGCGCAACACGTGGTCGTCAGTCTGCCCGATCCGAAAAAAGGCGAACAACTCGTCCTGTTGACGACCCGCCGCGACGCCAACGCCAAACAGTTGGCCGAAGCCTCGACCGGTGTCGCCACCATCAATCTACCTAAAAAAGTGTTTGTTCTGGATAAGCTGCCGGTACTGGCGACCGGGAAAACCGATTATCCAGGGGCTACCGCGTTAGCTGCGCGATTACTGGAAGGCGGCAATGTCGAGTCTGATTGAACGTGCTTTGCCTAACTTAACTACCTTTTAACGCCATGAGCAAACACATCTATCCCCTTCTAATCGCGCAATTCCTGTCCGCATTTGCCGACAACGCCATTTTATTTACGGTCATCGCTATGGTGATGCAGGACGCGCATCCGGTCAGTTGGTATGTGCCGGCGTTGCAAAGCGTGTTTTTGGTGGCATTCGTGGTCTTGGCGCCCTGGGTGGGCGGATTTGCCGACAGCCACGCTAAATCGCGGGTGTTGATTGTCGCCAATCTGATCAAAGCTTGCGGTGCAGGCTTATTGTTGTTTAAGGTCGAGCCGCTATTGGCGTATTGTGTGGTCGGTGCCGGTGCGGCCTTGTACAGCCCGGCCAAGTACGGTATTTTGCCTGAACTGGCGGGCCACGATGGTCTGGTCAAAGCCAATAGCTGGATAGAAGGCTCGACGATACTGGCAATATTGACCGGCATGGTGGTCGGCGCCAAGCTGGCCGATCATTCCACCACTTGGGCCTTGATTGCAACTATAGTCTTGTTTTTGATTTCAGCCGCAACCACCTTATTCTTGCCGATTGGTTTGCGTAAAGCGTCCCCGTCCGGCTCGAAAATTAGGCTGTTCTACTTAGAAGTTAAAACTTTTCTGGCGATGCCGCGCTCGCGGTTCGCGGTGTTGGGCGCGTCATTATTTTGGGCGGCCGCGGCCTGCGTACGGGTCATCATCATCGCCTGGGCGCCATTGGTGTTAATGACGCACAATGCCAGCGACATAGCCAATCTGACGCTGTTTTTGGCTATCGGCATCATCGCCGGCTCGGTCCTGGTCCCACGCTTGATTCCTCTGGAACACTTGCGTCGCGCCCGAATCCCGGCCTATTTGATGAGTATCTTCATCATCGCCCTGAGTTTTACGGAGGCGGTTTGGCCGGCACGTTTTGTGTTGTTTTTAATGGGTATGGCCGGCGGCATGTTTATAGTGCCGATCAACGCGGCACTTCAGGACCTTGGTCAACAAAGCATAGGCAGCGGCGGCGCGGTGGCGATGCAGAATTTTTTCCAGAATGTGGCGATGTTATTGTCGGTCGGCGGCTACACTCTGGCTGCTGCCGAACAAGTAACGCCAATTACCGCTTTAATCGGTCTGGGTTTGCTACTGCTGGCGGCTACTTTTCTGGTGGTTTGGCATTTACCTGAAGTGGAGCAAGCGCCTTCCAGCCTTGAATAAAGGTTTGCACTAACAGATCCACGCTTAGCTTGGATGCTTCAATATCGCTGACTTGCGGTTTAGCGGTTAGCGACAAAATACAGATCCCATGCACACCGCTCCACAAGGTTCTGGCTGCCAGCCGGCTTTGCTCCGGCGAACTGCCGGGCGTAAGCTGTATAAACAACACCTCGACAATCGCAAACATCTGCTCCACTTTTTGTATATACCAGTCAGGCTGAGGCTCCTCGCTCTGGATATCGAAAATCATTCGCCAGCGATTGAAATGCTGGGCGGCAAAGTTTAGATAGGTTTCCGCCAAGATTTGAATATTTTGCTCGACGCTGGCGGACGGTACACAGTGGAGCAATTGTTTAGCTAACTCGTCCAGTGTACGGCCTTTGACGTGGGTCAGCAAATCGTTCATATTGGCAAATACCATATAAATGCTGCCCACTGTATAGCCAATTTCCATCGCGATTTTACGCACCGTCAGAGCACCGTATCCGTCCTCTATCACGATGGTTTCTGCGGCGACCAACACCATTTCCTTAATTTGTTCCTGACTATGTTCGCTTCTTCTTGCCATATGTTCTCTGCGACATGCACTAAAAACAGCTACCATACACGACCTTGCCTCAGGAATCGATAGTTTACATGCACAACGAACTTCTCGATGTCGTCGATAGTGACGATGCAGTTATTGCCCAACAACCAAGATCGGTCATTCACGCCAACAGACTGCGTCATCGGGCCGTGCATATTCTGGTTTTCAACGATGCAGGCCAGTTATTTCTGCAAAAGCGCTCCATGAAAAAAGATCTGAACAAAGGCTTATGGGATACATCGGCTGCCGGCCATGTCGATGCCGGCGAAAGCTACGCCAGTTGCGCGCCGCGTGAATTACACGAAGAATTGGGTGTAACAGTCGAGAGCCTGGAAGGCTTATTCAAACTGCAGCCTAGCAGCGATTTGGGTATGGAATTTATTCAGGTCTATCGTTGCCGGCACAATGGACCGTTTAGCTTGGCGGCTGACGAAATCGACGAAGGTTGCTGGCTGAATCCGGATATTCTGGATAAACGTGTCACCAGTAACGATCCAACCTTGACGCTTACCTTCAAAATTATCTGGCAACAGTTTAGGAGTATCGCAAACTAAAATGGACGCACGATATTCATCATGAATGCCACTTCAGCGAGGAGATCAAAATTACGGGTAAAACAAGAAAGTGGCGGAGCGGACGGGGCTCGAACCCGCGACCCCCGGCGTGACAGGCCGGTATTCTAACCAACTGAACTACCGCTCCGCAGTAGAGAGCCGCGCATTCTACAGCATCTCACCGACGCGTCAAGCAAAAGCCCAAATTAATTATGACGGCACTATCCTGCCCACTTTGTAATAGTCTCAACACCCATCATTTTCATAGTGACTCCAAACGCGATTACAAGCGTTGCCAGAATTGCTTATTGGTATATGTCGATTGCACACAGCATTTGTCGCCAAGCCAGGAAAAGGCTATTTATGATCTGCATCAAAACACCATCGACGACCCGGGCTACATTGAATTTCTATCGCGCTTGGCGAAGCCTCTGCTGGAAAGATTGCCTAACAATTCTGAAGGCCTTGACTACGGTTGCGGCCCCGGCCCGGCGCTCGCAAAACTCTTAAAAGCCCATGGTCATCGAATAAGTGTCTACGACCCATTCTATGCGGACTTTCCTGAGCACCTGCAACAAGCTTACGACTTTATCGTCTGCACCGAGGTGGTAGAGCATTTACGGGCGCCAAAACGCGAATTCGACGCACTATTTGAGTTATTGAAACCAGGCGGCTGGCTAGGCATTATGACCAAATTGGTCATTGATGCCGAAGCCTTTGCCAAATGGCATTACAAAAACGATCAGACCCACATCGTTTTTTTCTCCCGGCCGACTTTTCATTGGTTAGCGGCGCATTACCACTGCCAAATTGAATTCATCGGCAACGACACGATTATTCTGCAACGCAATCCTGGCCGTTACAACGATTGACCTCCACTGTAATGTGGTCGAGTTGCGCGAATTTGACTAACAGCGTCTTGTAATAACTGGGCGATTTTGGCTGCTGCGAAACCAAAACTACGATTGCCGCATAATGATTCGCACTAACGGGCCACACATGCAGATCGCTGACACGGCATTCGCCGTCTTCCTCCAGCACGGCTTGCATGGCTTGGGTATATTTAGGATTCATGGTTTGGTCCAACAATACCGGGCTGGTTTCTTTGATTAAACCGTAAGCCCAAATCAGAATCACTGTCGCGCCGACGAAACCCATCACCGTGTCCAGCCAGACCCAGCCATAATATTTGCCGGCAACCAAAGCGACGATGGCTAATACCGATGTTAACGCATCGGCCATTACATGCAGATACGCAGCCCGTAGATTGTGATCCTGATGATGGGGATGATGATCGTGCTCATTGTCATCGTGTTCGTCATGGTCATGGTCATGGTCATGGTGAGAATTATGCCCGTGTCCATGGTGATGATCGTGGTGGTCTCGTAATAACAGCGCGCTTAACAGATTGATCAACAAACCCACTTGCGCTACTAAAATCGCCTCGTCAAAGCGAATGATTTCCGGCATCAGCAGCCTTTGCACCGAGTCGGCAATCATCATCAAGGCTACCATCGCCAAGGCTATAGAACTGGCAAATCCGCCCAAAACGCCAACCTTGGCGGGACTAAACGCGAAGGTTTGGTCGTGCTGGTGGATACGACTATAACGATAGGCGAAGATTGCAATCATAAAAGCCACCACATGCGTGGCCATGTGCCAACCGTCCGCCAGCAGAGCCATCGAATGAAACTGCATGCCGGCGAGAATTTCCACAATCATCGTCACAAACGTCAGAAGCAGCACCCATTTGGTACGCCGCTCGCCTTTGCGATTGATCCGCGCGAAATCGTGCGAATGTTGCCAGTTACTTAATTGATGTTCATGCATCCGTAGTTCCTTGTTCTCCAAAGCCGAAACGTTCATCCAAGCACCATTCTAGCGCAGCTTACCCGGAAACACTTCGGCAAAGTAAAAGCGTCTGTTATTTGCGGCAAACCGCCGTAAAATATGATTTTCAACCTATTCGCCCTTCACTCTCAAGCATTCAATGAGTAATTCCGAGCACATCTTCAGCGTATCCCAGCTAAACCGCGAAGCCAAACGTTTGCTGGCCGGCCACTTCTTGACAGTACAGGTACAAGGCGAGATTTCCAATCTCAGCCTACCCTCCTCCGGCCATTACTACTTTACGTTGAAAGATGCGCAAGCCCAAATCCGCTGCGCCATGTTCAAAGGCCAACAGCAACGGTTGCGTTTCAAACCAGCCAACGGCAACCTAGTTGTCGCCACCGCGCAAGTCAGTTTGTACGAACCGCGCGGCGACTATCAATTGGTGGTGGAACAATTGGAAGAAGCCGGTGACGGCGCGTTGCGACTGGCTTACGAACGCCTGAAACAGAAACTATTGCAGGAAGGCTTATTCGAGCAAAACCGCAAGAAACCAATACCGCAATTGCCGAAGCAAATCGGTGTCATCACCTCGGCCAGCGGCGCGGCAATTCACGACATCCTCAGCGTATTGAAAAGGCGCTTCCCGGCCATCCCGGTGTTGATCTATCCGGTAGCAGTGCAAGGCGACAGCGCCAAATTTGAAATAAGCGCCGCGCTGGACACTGCAAATAAACAAGACTTGGTAGATGTAATCATCCTGGCGCGCGGTGGCGGCTCGCTGGAAGATTTATGGGCCTTTAACGAAGAAATCGTGGCCCGAGCGGTAGCAGCCAGCCAAATTCCGGTGATTTCCGCAGTAGGCCACGAAGTAGATTTCAGCATCGCCGATTTCGTCGCGGATTTACGCGCACCGACGCCATCTGCTGCGGCCGAACATGCAGCGCCTGATCAATCCGCTTGGCTGAACCGCTTCAGCGACATCGAGCGCCAATTGACTCGGCAAATTGAAGGCAAATTGCAACGGCAGAAACTGCGTTTGACCTGGCTGAACAAAGCCCTGCAAACCCAGCATCCGGGCGAAAAATTGCAGCGCAATGCTCAGCGCCTGGACGAATTGGAACAACGCTTGAATCGTGCGTTACAAGGCGATTTGCAATTGCGCCGCCAGCGACTGGCGCTGAACGAGCATCGTCTGAACAGTCACCAACCGATGGCTGCAATTCACGGCTATCGGCAACAGCTTGATTACTTCCAGCAACGTTTAAGCCGTTCCATGCAAATTAAACTAACGGCATTGAGAAGCCGGCAACACGCGGCGGCACAAACCTTACACGCGGTTAGTCCCCTGGCAACGCTGGAGCGGGGTTATGCTATTGTGCAACGACGAGACAGCTCGCAGCTAATCAAGTCGGTTAAACAGTTAGCCAATCGAGAGCTGATCGATACTCGATTAGCAGATGGTCGTCTCGTTAGCGAGGTTAAAGAGGTAATCCCCGATTAAAGATTTAACAGCCACTAGCGATTAACTAACGCTCTTCCCTCTAGTTTATAGCTGGCAATTGTCAGGCACAAAACATGCTTAATTGAAGTAGTTTAAGGATCACACGAGTGTTTATATGACAATATTTGAAACGACCATTCCTCTGAGTATTGGCTACGAGCTTATCGATACCGATCACGGCGTATTTATTGATTTGGTAAATCAATTGGATAAAGCCAATAACACCGACTTTCCCGAATTGTTTCAGCGATTATACGAACATACGGAGGCACATTTCGAATCCGAAAATCGGTTAATGGCGCAATGCGGATTTCCGGCGGAAACTGAACATAAAGGCGAACATCAACGGGTTTTGGGCGAATTCAAACAGTTTAAAACCCGCATCGACAAAGGGCTAATCCCCTTTGGCCGTGCTTTTGTAAAAGAGCGTCTGCCGCAGTGGTTTTTGCTGCACGTTACAACGATGGACAGTGCGCTGTCCGCGCATCTAAAAATGCAGCAGGAGTTGCCTGGCGAATGACAGCCAACAAGGAACTTAAGGTAATCGAGCATTTTTACGACGCGGCCGAATGTGAAGTTATCTACCGGCGTTTGCTGCAAGAACAGAATTGGCCCGACAATTGTTACAGCGTTGCCGGTCGAGCGTTTACGTTACCTCGGCTGCAAACCTGGCACGCCGACCCGGGCATAAGTTACAGCTACAGCAATAATCTGTTACAAACTCGGCCATGGACGCCATTACTTGCGGATATTCGGCAAAAAGTAGAACACAGCTTAAACTTTTCGTTTAATTCCGTTTTGGTGAACTTATATCGAAACGGCGAGGATTATGTGGGTTGGCATGCGGATAACGAGGCGGAGTTGGGAGAACAACCCTTTATCGCGTCATTGACCTTGGGAGCGACCCGGCAATTTGCATTTCGGCATAAAAAAACCGCTGAAAGCGGCGGTATCTTACTCACTAGTGGAACACTATTGATTATGCAGCCCGATTTCCAACATCACTGGCTGCATAGTATTCCTATTGATCCTAAGCTGACTCAAGGACGTATAAACTTAACCTTTCGGAAAGTTATCGCCCCCAAATAGCTTGGTTTATTTCTTTGGGCAACAAGTGTTATTGTTGCTCCAATGCTTGAGCTTGCTCAGCTTCAAATTTCTTTCTTTTGTCGCATTTCTCACTGCAGACGCAATTACCGGTGCCGCCACAAGACCCCTTGATAGCATTCCGACCGAAAACCACACCGACCGCCATTACAGCAATAACGATCAACATAAATAAAAAAGTCACTAAAAAATAACCCATTTTTTCTCCGTTTTTTCTAATCGCTGAAACGAAAAAAGGAGCGATTCAAAAATCGCTCCCCGTTTTTCGCGTCAGATTAATACAAATTAACCGCCGAAATCATCCAGCATGATATTTTCAGGATCAACGCCATTAGCCAGCAGCATGTTGATGACTGAAGAGTTCATGATTGGCGGTCCGCACATGTAGTATTCACAGTCTTCGGGGTTCGGGTGATTCTTGATGAACTCCTCGAACAACACGTTGTGAATAAAGCCGGTGTAACCTTTCCAGTTATCTTCAGGTAAGGCATCCGACAATGCCACATGCCATTCGAAATTATCATTTTCTTTAGCCAGCATATCGAAATCTTCAACATAGAACATTTCGCGTTTGCTACGCGCGCCATACCAGAAAGTCATTTTACGCTTGGATTTCAGTCTGCGTAATTGATCAAAGATGTGCGAACGCATCGGCGCCATACCGGCACCACCGCCGATAAATACCATTTCCGCATCGGTTTCTTTGGCAAAGAACTCGCCGTAAGGACCGGAAACGAACACTTTATCACCTGGTTTCAGATTGAAGATAAAGGAAGACATGATACCCGGCGGGATCCCATCCGGCGCTCCTGGAGGCGGCGTGGCAATCCTGACATTCAGCATAATTTCCTTTTCTTCAGGATAGGATGCCATGGAGTAAGCGCGCAAGGTTGGTTCCTTTACATCCGACACATAGCGCCACAGATTGAATTTATCCCAATCAGGACGGTATTCGTCGGCAACATCCATATCCGCATATTTAGAAACATGTGGCGGACATTCGATTTGTATGTAACCGCCGGCACGGTAGTTTATAGCTTCGCCTTCCGGCAATTCCAACACCAACTCTTTAATGAAAGTAGCCACGTTGTCGTTGGACTTAACGGTGCATTCCCATTTTTTTACACCGAATACGCTGTCTTCAACTTCGATGTCCATGTTTTGTTTGATGGACACTTGGCAAGCCAGACGTTCGCCGTGCGCCGCTTCGCGCTTGGTGATATGCGATTGCTCGGTCGGCAGAATATCGCCGCCACCGCTATGCACTTTTACTTTACATTGACCGCAAGTGCCGCCGCCGCCGCAAGCGGAGGAGACAAACAGTTGGTTATCCGCCAATGCTGTTAACAACTTAGAACCAACCGGCACACGGATTTTCTTCTCATGATTGATCAGAATTTCCACATCCCCGGAGGCCACCAATTTACTCTTGGCGCCGATGATTAAAAACACCAGCGCTATCACGATGACCGTGAAGAAAATAACACCTAATGCAATTTCCAGCATTACGATACCCTTATAATTGAATTCCAGAGAAAGCCATAAAGCCCAGAGACATCAAGCCGGCAGTGATAAAAGTGATGCCCAGACCTTGCAATGCAGCAGGAATATCGCTGTATTTCAATTTCTCACGCACACCGGCCATGACGGTAATCGCCAAAGCCCAACCAAAACCACTCCCTATACCGTATACCACGCTTTCACCGAAATTGTAGTCGCGTTCGATCATGAACAAACTTCCTGCCAGGATCGCGCAGTTCACGGTAATCAGCGGCAAAAAGATACCCAAGGCTTGATACAGAGCCGGAAAGAATTTGTCCAAAATCATTTCCAGAATCTGTACGATCGCAGCAATCATACCGATACAGCTCAACAAGCTTAAAAAGCTTAAATCAACGCCGGTAATCCCGATCCAAGCCAGTGCATCTTCCTTCAACAAGGTTTGATAGATGAACTGATTCGCAGGCACCGTCAGGGTTTGCACCACCATTACCGCGATGCCCAAACCCATTGCAGTAGAAATCTTCTTGGAAACCGCCAAGAAGGTACACATGCCCAGGAAGAATGACAGCGCCAAGTTTTCAATGAAAACCGCTTTAACAAATAGACTGATATAGGCTTCCATTAGTGGTGCCCTCCTTCACCGTGAGCAATCGACATGATTTTGAACTCGTTGTGTTCAACCTGTTTCGGTTTCCAGGTACGGAAACCCCAGATAATCAAGCCAATGATGAAAAACGCGCTAGGCGGCAGTAACATCATGCCGTTAGGCACATACCAACCACCGTCTTTGACTAGCGGCAATACATCGAAGCCCAGCAGTTTGCCTGAGCCCAAAGTTTCTCTGAACAGAGCCACTATGACCAGAATCAAACTGTAACCCAGACCGTTACCGATACCATCTACAAAGCTTTGCAGTGGTGGGTTTTTCATCGCATAGGCTTCAGCACGCCCCATGACGATACAGTTGGTGATAATCAAACCAACAAATACCGACAGTTTTTTGCTGACGTCAAATGCAAAGGCCTTAAGCAACTGATCGACCACAATAACCAGCGAAGCAATGATGATCATCTGCACGATAATCCGAATGCTGCTTGGTATATGCTCGCGCACCGCACTGATCGCAGCGCTTGAACAGGCAGTCACCGAGGTCAAGGCCAAAGCCATAATCAGTGAGGTAGACATTTGCGAAGTTACCGCCAGCGCGGAACACACACCAAGCACCTGCAAGGTGATTGGGTTGTTATCGACCAACGGTTCGAATAATACTTTTTTAGTTTCTTTATCCATGATAAGTCCTAACCGTTTTTTCTAATTTTGTTTAGATAGGTGGCAAAACCTTCGGTACCCATCCAGTATTGGATCAAATTACTGACACCACGACTGGTCAAGGTTGCGCCGGCCAAGCCATCAACTTTGTAAACAGAATCCGGGCGACTGGAATCGACACCACCTTTAACTAAAGTCAAAGCCACTTCGCCTTTGTCGGAATAGACTTTTTTGCCTTTCCACAACGCACGCCAGTTAGGATTGACTACCTCACCACCCAGGCCAGGAGTTTCACCTTGGTCATACAGGTTGATGCTTTGTACAGTTTGCGCATCGGCTTCCAACGCTAAAAAGCCATACATGGTAGACCACAGACCGTAACCGTTGATCGGTAGAATGATGGATTGCAACTGATCGCCGTTTTTAACCAAAAACACTTTCGTGTATTTGGCTTTTTGACGGATGCTGGCAATATCTTTCTCGACCGGAATCAATTCGTTCTGGGCAGGATCTTTGGCAGCCTTGCGTTGGTCATATTCGTCGACATTAATATTGTCTACGTAATCGCCTGTTTTAAGGTCGACAATCTTGCTTTCTATTCTTTCCGCAAAGGCTTGGTCGATATCAGTACCCTCTTCCAACAAACCGGCCACATCAAGAATATTTTTCTTCATGTCCAGGGCTTTGTTGTAGCCTTGCAAAGGCCGTAAAGCCACTGTTGCGATAGATACCAGCACAGCGCAAACCAAACATAAGGCCAAAGCCACATTAACGGTCTTTTCCAGGCTGTCGTTGCTTAAAGCCAGGATTCTGTCGGCGTAAACTCTGAACTGTTCGTAGTACTTGCAGAGCTGCTCGTTGTACTTACAGGTTTTTTTCTCGGCATTAAGCATGGCGTTTGATCCTTCTTCTAATATTTGCTTGAACAACAAAGTAATCAATCAATGGTGCAAACATGTTTGAGAAAAGAATTGCAAGCATCACACCTTCAGGGAAAGCCGGGTTAATAACCCGAATGATGATAATCATCACGCCGATCATGCAGCCATAAATCCAGCGACCGGTGTCGGTCACAGCGGCAGAGACAGGATCGGTTGCCATAAACACTGTACCGAACGCAAAACCGCCAACGACCATGTGCCAGTACCAAGGCATCGCAAACATTGGGTTGCTTGTGCTACCAACGATGTTCAACAACGTGGACATAACGATCATACCGATCAGTACGCCAGCTATGATGCGATAAGAAGCAACACGCGTGTACAACAAAAATGCCGCACCCAGCATACAGGCCAAGGTCGATGTTTCACCCATTGAGCCAGGGATGAATCCTAAGAAGGCTTGGAACCAACTGAAACTCGCTTGAATCGCTTCCACGCCGCCGGCAGAAGCCAGAGACAAAGCAGTAGCTCCACTATAACCATCCACGGCAACCCACACCGCATCGCCTGAAATGGACGCAGGATAAGCGAAGAACAGGAACGCACGACCAGTAAGCGCAGGGTTCAGGAAGTTTTTGCCGGTACCGCCAAACACTTCTTTACCCAATACGATACCGAACGAAATGCCCAATGCGACTTGCCACAGTGGGATATCGGGCGGCAGGATCAAGGTATACAACATTGACGATACCAAGAAACCTTCGTTGACTTCGTGTTTACGTACAGTTGCAAACAACACTTCCCAGACACCACCCACCGCTAAGGTAGTGATATAAACCGGGAAGAAATACAACATACCGTGCACCAGGCAGGAAATTGGATTGTAGGGGTTGTAACCCAACAGATCCATGAAAATGCTACGCCAGTTGTTGATAGTCTCAACTCCCAACGTTTGCATAGCTAAATTGGCTTGGTAACCCGTATTGTAAAAAGCCATCAAAATACAAAACGCCGTGGCGATGACCACAAAGGTCATGGTCCGCTTCAGGTCGTTACCGTCACGAACGTGGGTTTTTCCGCGTGTTACATCGGATGGCGTGTAGATAAAAGTATCCACCATCTCGTAGAGACCGTAGTACTTCTCAAACTTGCCGCCCTTTGTAAAATGCGGCTCTATGCTATCTAAAATATCTCTAGCCGACATTATCCTTCCTTCTCGATTTTAGTTAAATTAGCTCTGAGCACAGGCGCGAAGTCGTGTTTACCTGGATCGACAAAGGTGAACAAAGACACATCTTCTTCACTCAATTCCAGGCAGCCAAGAGACTGTGCAGTATCGGTATCGCCGACTACAATCGCTTTCAACAAGGGTGTAGCCAAAATATCCAACGGCATGACGGACTCATACACGCCTACCGGCACGATGGCCCGATTGCTGCCATTCTTATCGGTGGTCAATGGGAACAGGCGATTATCTTTACGATCTTTACTTGATACGTAAACATTCAAAGCCGAATACTTGTCTTTACCGGGAACGATCCAACCGAAAAACTCCCGATCACGACCTTCTTTGATAGCAGAAACCTGCAAACTGTAGACGCTCAAAAATGCCGCCGATCCGGTAGCCTCGTGGCCATACAAAACAGAACCCGAAATCACGCGATTTTCGACATCCTGCAATTCGCCGACTACTAAATCCTCCAGGTTCGCGCCCACTCTTGTGCGCACCAATCTAGGATTTTTTACCGTAGGGCCAGCCAAAGAAACGATGCGTTCTACATTCAACTTACCAGTGGTAAACAATGCGCCGATAGCAATCACCGCTTGGTAATCGATATGCCAGACAAATTTATGGATATTGACCGGATCAATGAAATGAATGTGGGTGCTTGGCAATCCGGCAGGATGCGGCCCGGAAAACTCGGCTACCTGAACGGCTTGATTAACAACCACATCAGTACCGGTGGCTTTGCAAAGATAGGTTTTACCAGACGTCAACTTCGAAATCACAGTCAAGCCATTAGCAAAGTCGGCAGCGCGTTCCTTGATAATGACAGCTGGATCCGCCGCAAGCGGACGAGTATCTATTGCTGTGACAAAAATTGAACTAGGAGCGGTATCGACAGCAGGGATTTTGCCGTAAGGACGAGTCAGGAACGAAGTCCACAATCCCGATGCCAGCAAATTTTCCTTGACCTGCTCTTGAGTCAAATTGCCTAGCTCGGCTTCTCCGTATTTGGCGAAAGACTCTTGCTGATTACCTTGCAATTCAATGACCACAGACAACAAAGCACGCTTGTCGCCGCGGTTAATGGCTTTAACCACACCCGCGCCGGGCGAGGTGAAGTTGACGCCAGGATTTTTTTTGTCGGAAAAAAGCGCCTGTCCTAATTTGACCTTATCTCCTTCGGCAACCATCATTTTCGGCTTCAGATCAATATAATCGGCACCCAAAAGTGCGACCGATTTGACGCTGTTACCATCGCTTATCTTTTGTTCGGGTCCGCCCGTTATAGGCAAATCCAAACCTTTCTTTATATTAAATTGCATAGTTAATACGCCTGCTCCCCAGACTAGTTGCAGCAAAAAGCCCATTCGGAAACACTGCTCCCAAAGGGCACTTCAAGACAAAACATGTTCATTACATCACAAGTTATCGGCTTTCTCAACGGAAAATCCCAAGGTTTGCAGCCCTGGAAGCCGCGCGATAACGCCGGACGTAAGTGGAAATACTGCTCAAATATCAACCACTTTATCAATATCAAAACCGCTGACATACTTGCGCCCGACATACCCCCGGGTGTTGCTTAAAATGCGGGCATCCGCAATCCGGTAATCGCCCAAATTGTGTACATGACCGTGAAACCAGGCAGCTATTTCGTACTCGTGAAACAGCGGTTTCAAGTCATTGCAATACGCTAGCTTTTTAAGCACATTTGGCGAATCGATCCAACTCCATTCGGTGGGCGCATGGTGCGTAACCACAATAGTCCTGCCGGCAAAGGGCGTGGCAAGTTGTTGTTCCAGCCAGGATTTAGATTCCCGGTGTAGTTCGGCAAAGTGTTTGGGTTCGAAAGATTGGCCTGCAAACGACACCTTACGAAAGTCATTCAAGGTTTTTCCCAGCGCTTCGGCTTTTTCAGCGCCCTCGATAAATAAATTCGTCCACAAGGTACAACCTAAAAAACGCACGCCCTGGAATATAAACTGATCTTTTTCTAAAAACTGAATTTGACTGCCTGCGCATTCATTGCGCAACATGCTGAGGGTCTGTTGATATTCGTAACCATAAAACTCGTGGTTACCGGCCACGTATATTACGGGCTTACCGATAGACTTCAACCATTCGACGCCTTGTTTGAAAATCCCGATATCGCCCGCCGCCACGACAATATCCGCGTCAGTTTCCGGCAAACTCTGCTCGCCGAATTCTAAATGCACATCAGAAAAGTAATTTATCCGCACAATTTGCTCTTTCGTCCTGTAGCTATGGAGGTATAATTTATATCCTAAGTGAAATACTTGGTATTTTTCAGATAACTTTGATTTTTCGTATACAACAATTCTATGTCGATAAGCCCCAGAAAACACACCCAACAGGTTTCGGTAGGAAACGTAAAAGTCGGCGGCGGTGCTCCGATTGTAGTTCAATCCATGACCAACACCGACACAGCTGATGTTGCAGGAAGCGTTCAACAGATCATGGAATTATCGACAGCTGGCTCCGAACTGGTTCGCATCACCGTCAATACTGAGGAAGCGGCGAAAGCAGTCCCTGAAATCGTCAACCAGCTTGAGCAAAAAGGCTTTTCAGTGCCGATTATCGGCGACTTTCATTTTAACGGCCACAAGTTGCTGGAAAAATATCCGGATTGCGCACAAGCGCTCTCTAAATACCGCATCAACCCCGGCAACGTCGGCAAAGGTAAGGCTCGCGACCCGCAATTCCAGCAAATGATTGAATTTGCCTGCAAATACAATAAGCCGGTGCGGATCGGCGTCAACGGCGGCAGTCTGGACCAAGCGGTTCTGACACGTCTGCTCGACGAAAATCGCCTGCTGGCCAACCCCAAGGAATTGCCGGCCATTACTCGCGAAGCTATTGTCTTGTCCGCGCTGGAAAGCGCCGCTAAAGCTGAAGAGATTGGTTTAGGTAAAGATAAAATCATCCTGTCTTGCAAAATCAGCAACGTGCAGGAATTGATCAGCATTTACGAAGACCTGTCTAACCGGTGCGATTATGCGCTGCATCTGGGCTTGACCGAGGCCGGCATGGGTTCGAAAGGCATCGTCGCGTCTTCTGCCGCACTGGGTGTATTGATGCAACAAGGCATCGGCGACACGATTAGGATTTCACTGACACCTGAACCGGGCGCTGCCAGGACCAAGGAAGTGATCGTTGGTCAGGAAATTCTGCAAACCATGGGTTTCCGTTCGTTCACACCGATGGTTATCGCTTGCCCTGGTTGCGGCCGGACCACCAGCGATTACTTCCAAAGACTGGCGCAAGATATTCAAGCCTATCTGCGCGACCAAATGCCGGTCTGGAAAGATAAATACAAAGGCGTGGAAACCATGGAAGTCGCGGTAATGGGCTGCGTGGTTAACGGCCCTGGCGAAAGCAAAAACGCCAACATCGGCATCAGTTTGCCGGGTAGCGGCGAATCACCGGTAGCACCGGTATTTGAAGACGGCGTAAAAACTGTGACCTTAAAAGGCGATAACATCGCCGGCGAGTTCCAGGAATTGGTCGAGCGCTACATCGAATCGCACTACAGCGCCCAATAAAAGAAGCTTCACCCACAAAAAAGGCGGCCATAAAGCCGCCTTTTTTATTCCCGTAAACGCTTAACCGGCCTGCCCATCCAGTCTCGGCGTTGTCAATATCGGTGCGTAATAAAACGCGAACAGCGAAAATGCCGCCAACCAAAAGTAAGTCGAAACCATCACCAAACCGCCGTACCAAGCCGGCAAGATGGCGGGAAACAGCACCCGGAACAACGCTGCCAGATTAATCAGCACAAACGCCAGCGCCATCACATTCGACGTTTTTAATGCCCTGCCGGTATGGCCTAAGGCGACGCGCGCCATCATACCCAAGGTTAAAATGCCGATACCGCCCACGGTAAAAGCATGTAAAGCCAAAGATTGCGGTACCAGGCCAAAAGCCGCCAAGGACACCAAGCCAAAGCCAAGAATCACCCAACCGTAGCCGACGTATAAAACCCACAGCAGTGGCACAAACCAAATTCGCGGATTGTACCAAGCAGCCACCCGCACGATATTGATCACAATCGCCGCCACCGCAGCGATAGCCAACAAGGCGCCGGAGACATTCAGCATCAATAGTGCAAATACCGCCAGACTCACTACAACAGCAGCGATATCTAGCGCGGGATTGCGGATACAAATGACACCGGACAAGCCTCGTTCGGTGAAAAACGGAAACACCCGGCCGGCTATGACCAAAATCATCGCGACGATAACTGTAACCACCAAAATCAGACCGAGCGCGGCACTATCGGCCATAAAACCCAACACTTGGGTATGGATCAAGCCATTGCCCAAGGCCAATAACAGCAATAACGCGATAAACACCAGATTCCTGTAATTAGCGGTTTTCAAAATCGGTTTACTAATGAAATAGGCCAAGGCTGGTAGAAAGACAAAATCGACGGCACCTATCAACACATCAGGCAATAATTCCGAATAAAACGGCAAAACCCTGCCATAAATCCACAGAAAGCAAAGCGACGCCAACTGATCCGGCGTAACGGTTTGCAGACCCGTCCAGTTTCTCACCGCTGTGAGCAAAAAGCCGGCAATCACCGCCGTCGTGTAACCAAGCAACATTTCATGAGCGTGCCAAGTGCTGCCGCTGAAATAGTTATCGATATGCAATGAACCGTTCGACATCGAATTCCACAGCGCAATCAAAGCCAGAGCCGATAAACCCGCCAACGCGAAGAAAGCCCTAAAACCCATCGCAAACAGTGGATAATCAAAAACCGGTTTGTTATTCATGCAAACGCTCCTCCAGCCAATCGATTTCGTTATTCGAGAAGCCGGCGATTATACGCACTTCTCGGTTAAAGGGGCCTTTGGGTTTGCCCTTGAAATAATTCAGAATCAAGTCCTTGAAGCAATGTTCGGGTTCTAAACCGCGCCGGCTGGCCAGGGTATTGAACCAATAAGAACCACGTTCCACATGCCCGACTTCGTCGTTATAAATCCGCGTTAAAATTGCCACTCCGGGCTGATCTTCGATGGCAGCAAGCTTATCCATCATGGCTGGCGTCACGTCCAGACCGCGCGCCTCCATACAACGCGGCACGATCACCAGCCGAGCCAAAATATCATTGGAGGTATCTTCAGCGTGCGACCACAGCCCGCGATGCGCAGGCAAATCGCCGTAATCGAATCCTAAACCAAGCAAATGTTTGCGTATCAACTCGAAATGCTGGGCCTCTTCGTCGGCAATGGTGAGCCAATCTCTATAAAAATCGTCAGGCAAACCGCGAAACCGGTAAACGATGTCCCAAGCCAAATAAATTGCCACAAACTCGATATGCGCCAGCGCGTGAAAAAATGCTGCCTTTCCTTCGTTGGAATCCAAGCGACGCTTGGGCATATCGCGCGGCATCAATAATGTCGGCCTGCTCGGGAATACCGTATGACTGATCGGCAATACATCTCCTACTGCCTGCAAAGACAGCAGGCCGTCATCCAATAACTGCCTGGCTCGATGGGTTAAAACAAGTTTTTGCTCAATATCGCTATCAAATAAACAGCGCTCCGCAAAATCAGACAAACACTGCGCCTGCTCCGCCAAAATCAAAGTTCCCGTTCTCACATTAAACCGGTAAGCACATCCCGTCCGAGAGCAAAGCGCGTCAAATAAATGGATTAAGCCTGTCTACCACGCTCTCGGGAATGGCCGATATTCTTACTTTTTGGACATAAAGAAATAAACGGTCTGACACTTCAAAACCATATTGTTGCCGGCTTTTTCGATAGCCTCGCAGGTTTCCATCTTTGAACGACCCGGCGCGGCCTGTTTGACAATTTTGCCGCCTTCAACGGAATAATTCAGCACCGCGCGCATTTGGTCAATTCTGGCATGCGAATCGTTTTCATGGGTCATACCCTCGATCGTGCCGTCTTCTTTAAACGTCCAGGTGGTATTGGAGCTGCGCGCTTTGCTGCCGTCGCTGGTGTTCGACTCTTTGTCGATTTGCCATGTACCCAGAAGATCGGCTTTGGTCAGCTGTACTTCCGCTAAGGCATTAAAAGATAAAAGCAGCAAAGCAACAGCGGGGAGTTTGATAAATTGCATGGTAAAGCCTTATGGGATTATGTTTTTAGAGCCGCCGATTGTAGCATGGAGCCGGAGGCAGCCCCTTTTAGTTGACTGCGGCAGCTATACTCAAGCCAAACTCGCTGTATTAATGTGCCTTGCCAGTCGATTGCGGCGCCCCTACAATCGCCCAACAACACGATTTAGCAGCACTAAACCCACCCGTCGCGACACGCCCATCACTTGTTTGCCGAGATTATATGTCCGAAGACATCCTACATTTTACCTACCGCCTGAATGCGGAAGATTACGACAGCACGGATTTCCTGATAGAAGTTGACAAACAAAGCATGACGCTGATTTCCGCCGCACCACCGCCCTATCCTTTTTGGACGGAGCTTATCTATCAACAATGCCGCAATTGCCCATTAAATCCGGAACAGACTCCGCATTGTCCTGTCGCGATTAATTTGGTGTCGCTGTTGGATTTATGCGGTCACTTGGTATCCCACAAGCAAATGACCGTAGAGGTAATTACCGACCGGAGAACGATACGCGCCGATACCACAGCGCAACATATCGCCAGCTCGATTCTCGGCTTAATCATGGCCACCAGCCCATGTCCGCATACCGAATTTTTAAAACCGATGGCCCGCTTTCATTTACCGCTGGCTGATCAGACTGAAACGATTTATCGGGTAACGACCATGTTCCTACTGGCGCAGTATTTTCGCCAAAAAGACAAGCTGCCCTATTCGCTGGAACTGGATGAACTGCTCGCGCTTTATCAAAATTTACAAGTTATCAACCTGCATTTAAGCCAACGATTAAAAACGGCTATTAGCGAAGACGCAGCGGTAAACGGCGTGATTTTGCTGGACTTATTGTCAAAGTCCGTTTCTTGGTCAATAGAAGACGGGCTTGAGGAAATTCATCATTTATTCGATGGTTACCGCAAACCTTTCCAATAGTCCAGCCTCAGGTTTAGCAATAGAAACCAACAAGAGACTTATCATTGTCTGCCTCTTATTTTTTTCGGTAAAAACCGGGATAATAAGCAATTGATATACCAATTTATCCAAGCATCATGACCACCGAAATCAGCGCAGAAGCCAATAGACGCAGAACCTTTGCCATCATCTCCCACCCCGACGCCGGTAAAACCACCATTACCGAAAAACTGCTGCTGTTCGGCGGTGCGATTCAATTGGCCGGTTCGGTAAAAGGCCGGAAAGCAGCGCGTCACGCCACCTCCGACTGGATGGAAATGGAAAAAGAGCGGGGGATTTCCGTAACCACTTCTGTAATGCAGTTTGAGCATAATGATTGCATCATCAATTTACTGGACACCCCTGGCCACGAAGACTTTTCCGAAGATACTTACCGCACATTGACAGCCGTAGACTCCGCGTTGATGGTGATCGACGTAGCAAAGGGTGTTGAGGACAGGACCATCAAATTGATGGAAGTCTGCCGCCTGCGCGATACTCCTATTCTGACTTTCATCAATAAGCTGGATCGCGAAGGCCGCGAGCCGATCGAACTGCTCGACGAAGTCGAAAGCGTACTAAAAATCCAATGCACACCAATGACCTGGCCGATTGGCATGGGCAAGCGCTTTAAAGGGGTTTATCAGCTGTATAAAGACGAAATATTGCTGTTCAGTCCGCACCACGGTGGCCGTATCGCCAAAGCCGAGGTCATCAAAGGTCTGAACAATCCCAAACTCGACGAACTGCTGGGTTATCAGGCGGAAGAATTGCGCGACGAGATCGAGCTGGTCAAAGGCGCCAGTCATGAATTCGATCACGCTAAATATTTAGCTGGTGAACAAACCCCGGTGTTTTTCGGCTCGGCGATCAATAATTTCGGCATCATCGAATTGTTGGACGCCTTCGCGGAATATGCGCCTGGGCCGCGTTCGCGGCAAGCCGAGCAGCGCGAAGTCATGCCCGATGAAGAAAAATTCACCGGCTTTGTGTTTAAAATCCAAGCCAATATGGACCCGGCGCACCGCGACCGCGTAGCCTTTTTGAGAATATGCTCCGGTAAATTCGATAAAGGCATGAAGGTCAATCATGTGCGCATCGGTAAAAATATCCAGGTCGCCAACGCCATTACCTTTCAAGCGGACAGCCGTAAAAACGTCGAGGAAGCCTATCCCGGTGACATCATAGGCTTACATAACCACGGCACTATTCAAGTCGGCGACACCTTTACGCAGGGCGAAGCCTTAAAATTTGGCGGCATCCCCTACTTCGCGCCGGAGCTGTTTCGCCGCGTGGTGTTGAAAGATCCGCTGCGCGCCAAAGCCCTGCAAAAAGGTTTAATTCAATTAACTGAAGAAGGTGCGACCCAGCTGTTCCGACCACTGAAAAACAACGATTTGATACTCGGCGCGGTGGGTATTCTGCAGTTTGACGTTACTGCCCATCGCCTAAAAAACGAGTACAACGTCGAATGCGCTTACGACGTGTCGCCGATCAACACCGTGCGCTGGGTCAGCGCGAAAAATCCGGCTAAGCTGGAAGAGTTTAAAAACAAGGCGTTCGAAAATCTTGCCGAAGATGGCGGCGGCTATTTGGTCTATCTGGCCAGCAGCCGGGTTAATTTGCAATTAACTGAAGAACGCTGGCCGGATATAAGCTTTAGTCAGACCAGAGAGCTTTGATAGCGCATTCAAAAGCCAATCTTTTAAGTCGACACATGCGGAATCGCTTAGGCTAAGCGATTCCTAAAAAGCTTTTTCGCAGCCGATAAATCACCCGCAGCCGTTGATTGCCAACGAAAAACGCCGCGCCGCTATACGCTAGCGTAAAAACACACCTCAATAACAGTTCGCTAAACACTTAATATTTATAGAAATATTTACGTAAGGGATATACACTGCTCCAGAAGATCCGATAAAGATACGACTTTAAGCAACATCCGCAGGAGTAAGCTTATGCGCACACTTTACTATAGTCACCCGGATTTTTTGGGCCACGACACCGGCGTCGCCCATCCGGAGAGCATCGACCGGCTCCATGTGATCGAACAAGCATTGTCGGCACCAAAATTTGCGCAATTGCAACGAATCGCCGCCGATATTCCCACCGACATCCAAGACAAGATTGGCTTGATACACAGCAAAGCCATGATTACGAAAGTACTATCAACGATCCCTGAAGAAGGTTACGCAAATTTTGACGCGGATACCGTGGTATCGCCCGGCTCCAAACAAGCAGCTCTGCGCGCGGTGGCCGCAGTGTGCGATGCGGTCGACAGGATTTGCACCGGCCAAAATGCTAGGGCCTTTTGTGCCACCCGCCCTCCCGGCCATCATGCCATGCCGGATTATGCGATGGGCTTTTGCTTATTCAACAATATCGCGATTGCCGCCGAATATGCCCGCAGCCGCTACGGCTTAACCCGGATTGCCATCGTGGATTTTGACGTGCACCACGGCAACGGTACCCAAGCGGCTTTTTGCGAACAGCCGCAAGTGCTATATGCCTCCAGCCATCAATGGCCGCATTACCCCGGCAGCGGCCACCCCTCGGAAAGCGGTGTGGGGAATATTATCAACGTTCCCCTCCCCACCGGCAGCGCTGGCGATGTGTTTCGGGACAAATATCGCCAGTCCATTTTGCCGGCGGTGAAAACATTTAATCCGGAACTGATTTTGATATCCGCCGGTTTCGACGCCCATCGCGACGACCCCTTGGCCTCAATCGGTCTTGTAGATGATGATTATCGCTGGATTACCGATGAATTGATTAGCGTCGCCGATGCCTGCTGCCAAGGCCGAATCATTTCAGCATTGGAAGGCGGCTACAATTTAAGCGCGTTGGCTAACAGCGTTGCCGCGCATGTCGACAGCTTGATGGGGAGCCCAACTAGAGGCGAATGAACCGCCTCCCGTCTCAAAAAACCGCGTTTATTGCAGATTAGGCAGGGTATAAACGTAGTCGCTGTCTTTCATAGGTAAATGACAAGCAAAGCACGGTGCGGACTTTTCCTGGTCCAGCATTTTTAAGGTTTTACCTTCCCAAATGCCGAAGCCCCAACCGCCGGTTTCCGCATATTTCTTACTGTCTTTCACCATCGCTTCAGCGGCGGTGAACTCGCCCGGTACGGTTGCTTGTTCCCAGTTGGGATGTTTTCTTTCCGCCCATTTGATTTTGGCGATGATACTGCCGTCCGGCCAAGGTTTTACTTTACCTGCACGAGCGGCATTGATAGCCACATGGTTGCCGACGATGGCCCGTATGCTGTTTTTGTCGTGCCGCAAGGATACGCCCAGCAAACGCCAGTCGCGGTAGTCACCATGTTCGGGTTTAACGGTCGACTGGGTTTCCGCGAAAGCCAGACCAAACGGCATTGAAATCGCAGCGGCCAACCATAACCCACTGAAAATAGTTTTGTTCATCTTCTTGTCCTCCTTATTTAATGGATATCAAGTCTTAATTATACGCCGGCAAGTTGCAGCTAACGCGTGTTCAATCAAGCCGAATAAAACTAGCCAATGACGATGGCGAATTAGCGGTAAAGCCAGCCAAAGCAGCGGGTTTCTAAGCTAATCCGCCAACAGCAATCGACGCTGACATGCTACCATTTTGCGAACTTTATCACGCAGTACACCGATTACTTTCGAAAGGAATTCGCCATGTCCGGCACCAATAAACAATTACCGTCCATTTTTTTCTGGGCTTGTGTCGCCCTGACTGGCGCCTTCGCCGTCGGCGGCATTGCCTTACAGCGCGGTGAAAGCATTAATAGTATGTGGCTGATCGTCGCGGCGATTTGTATTTACGCGCTGGGCTATAGGTTTTACAGCGCCTTTGTCGCCAGCAAAGTGTTGGTATTGGACCCCAGCCGCGCCACACCTGCCGAACGTTTCGACGATGGCCGCGACTTTATGCCCACCCACAAATGGGTGGTGTTCGGCCACCATTTCGCGGCGATTGCCGGCCCCGGTCCGTTGATCGGGCCTACACTAGCTGCCCAATTCGGCTATTTGCCGGGTACTTTGTGGATTTTGATTGGGGCCGTTTTAGGCGGCTGCGTACAAGATTTCGTCACGCTGTTTTTCTCGATCCGCCGCGACGGCCGTTCCTTGGGACAAATGGCCAAGGACGAATTAGGGGCGATCGGCGGCACCGCAGCCATGATAGGCGTGATGATGATTATGGTGATCCTTATCGCGGTACTGGGCTTGGTGGTAGTCAATGCGATGAAACACAGCCCCTGGGCCACGTCCACCGTAGCCGCAACCATCCCGATAGCCGTACTGATGGGCTGTTACCTACACCACTTGCGGCCTGGCCGGGTTTTGGAAGCCACTTTGATTGGCGTCTCGTTGCTGATTTTTGCGGTACTGGGCGGCGGCTGGATCGACGATAACGCTAGCATTCGCGGCTGGTTCGATTACGACGCGCCGCAACTAGCATTGATGGTGATTTTGTATGGTTTCGCGGCAGCGGTATTGCCTGTCTGGCTATTACTCGCTCCGCGCGATTATTTATCGACATTTATGAAACTGGGAACCATCGCCGCGCTGGCAGTTGCCATTGTCGTTCTGCGCCCGGAACTAAAAATGCCTGCCCTCACCCAATTCATCGACGGCAGCGGACCCATCTTTGGCGGCAAGCTATTCCCCTTTGTGTTTATCACCATTGCTTGCGGAGCCATATCCGGTTTCCATGCGCTGATTTCCTCCGGCACCACGCCCAAATTGCTGGCTAACGAGCAGGATGCCCGCTTCATCGGTTACGGCGCGATGATGATGGAATCCTTCGTCGCCATCATGGCGATGATTGCCGCCTCGGTCTTGGAGCCCGGCGTGTATTTTGCAATCAACAGCCCGGCCGGCATCGTCGGCAAGGAAGCGGTCGATGCGGTTGCCAAGATCAGTGGCTGGGGCTTCCCGGTAAGCGTCGAGCAGATGCAAACCCTAGCAAAAACCATGGGTGAATCGACGCTCTTCGCCCGAACCGGCGGCGCGCCATCGCTGGCGGTCGGCATGGCTAGTTTGTTCGCACAAGTGTTCGGCGAACATCTGCTGGCAGCCTGGTATCACTTCGCGATCATGTTCGAAGCCCTGTTTATTTTGACCACCTTGGACGCCGGCACCCGTGTCGCCCGTTTCATGCTGCAAGACATGTTGGGCAATATCGGTCTCGCCAAAACCAACAGCTATCCCAGCATCCTGCTGACCAGCGGTTTGGTGGTTGGCGCCTGGGGCTACTTCCTGTACATGGGCACCATCGATCCGCTAGGCGGCATCAACAGCCTGTGGCCCTTATTCGGCATTGCCAACCAAATGCTGGCCGCGATTGCCTTATGCGTCGCCACCACGATATTGGTGAAGTCGGACAAACTGAAATACGTGTGGGTAACTGCCGTCCCTTTGGCCTGGTTGATAATCGTCACCAGCACCGCAGCTTGGGAAAAGTTGTTCGCCGCCGACTTACGGGTAGGATTTCTGTCTCATGCCGCCGATTTATCCGCCAAACTCGCCAACGGCGCGCTACCCGCCGAGCAAGTCAAAAACGCCCCGCATCTGATTTTCAACGATTATTTGAATGCCGGCTTGACCAGCCTGTTCATGCTGATCACCTGGCTGTTGCTGGCGGATACCTTACGGGTGATTTATTGCATCCTCGCAGGCAAAAACTACCCGCAATCCAGCGAATCGGCGCATATGCCGAGCCGGCTCGTTGAGGAATGGGTGAGGGATTAACATTTTCCAGTATCAATTGTGCCTTTAGGGACAGCTTGACCGCTATGATTGCTTTATTGGCAATTGGCCTGAATTCATGCTGACAATTCGATGAACCGAATTTGATTTAATCAGGTATTGACAGGCAAAGATCAGCTCCAAGCTCGGGTTGATATATTTAATCTTGAATGCTGGTTTGAAGTATAAATCAGCCATTCAAATAACAAAGGGTGGACAAGCAAAACTCAAAAATAGCCGCACAATTGGCGTACAATTGCATCAAATCGATTGGAGGAAGTTTATATGCCTACGCCAGAAACCACCAAACAAGAACGCATGCACATTCGCATTGATGCCCTTTCCAAGCAAAAGCTGGAAAAAGCCGCCAGCTATAGCCACAAAAAACTATCCGAATTTGTGTTGGCTCAATCGCTGGCCGCTGCGGAAAACATCATCAACGAGCACGAGCAAATCACCCTTTCCCCTGCTGATTGGACATTGTTTTTGGACGCTCTGGAAAACACGCCGGCCAGGAATGCTAAATTGAAGCAAGCCCTGGCACTCCATCAGCAATCGGTTGTTCGGGATTGATGCCACTCAAAATCGAAGCGCTAGGCGCCAGCCACCTACGCAAAGCCTTCGACTGTGGCGACAGCAGCCTAAACACTTACCTACAACAATACGCCCGCCAAAACGTTAAACACCGCCTAAATAAGGTGTTCGTGGCGACCGATATCAGCGCGCCGCAAACCATCCTTGGCTACTACACCCTCAGTGCCGGCAGCGTACGCGCAGACGACTTGCCGCCAGAACATAAAAACCGCCTCCCCAATTATCCGGTGCCGGTGGCGTTATTAGGCAGGCTCGCGGTTGATAAACAATATCAAGGTCAACACCTGGGAACGATACTACTAGCCGATGCCGTGCAACGTGTGGAACAAGCCAGCGCCGTGATGGCGGTTTATGCGGTCGTGGTGGATGCGCTGAATCCGGCGGCAGCTGAGTTTTATCGGCAGTTTGGTTTTATCGCATTTTCAGGGTCGCCGTTAAAATTATTCTTACCGCTAAGTAGCTAAACTACAGGGATTAATACTCGCCAATCGAATTGGCTTATTTATCCTTACGATGCAATAATCGAAATGCGCCAATCCTATGGCTACGCTCGATTAATTCTTTGGTAAACGCATCTTGAAGCAGCCAAACGACCTCAGAGACATATATTGGAGCAAGCAAGATAACAGCAACCAAAATATTTAATCTCACTATTTGACTTAATGACCCAATAACAAACCAAATCAAGTAAAAACAGCAAATCAATAGAAACAATATAAAGAAAGAATTCACTTTCCCTATTTCATAATTCACCGCAAAATAATTGCCGCGAATTTTCTTGATCTTCCTTAGCCGCCTCGCCGAGATAAGTCTAAAAGTTTTTCTAGCAAAATTAGAAGCAAACCTCGCCAACTTTCCTACCAGAAAAACAAAACTGGTAAAGAACAATCCATCAAACCACCACGCAGGACTATTTATATTAGCTATGATCTCGTCCATAACAACTCGTACAAATTAAAGTTAATCCTCATCCTGCACCGCCACCGTCCAAATGCGCTTTAACGGCAATTCGGCTTTTAAATCGTCGTCGAGGCGGTCGTAGTGGGCGAAGAGTTGTTCCAGTAGTTCTTTTTGCGTCCACAGCCGCACCCTAAAGAAACTGGCGGCAAGTTCCTTTTGCACGTTGTTTTTAAAGCCGCTCCAAGACACGAACAAGCCTTCGTCGGCGCCGAATTTAGCAACGGCGCCCAACAGTTTGTCCACAGTCGGTCGGTCAATCGGATTGGCTTCGGATTTGACTTCCACGCACAAGCGCGGCGAACCGAAACCCAATGGCCCGGCGCCGGCCAGAATATCTGCTCCGCCGTCGGCGCCTTGCGGGCTGCGGTAAGTGGTATAGCCCTGGGCTTTGAGGATGGCTTCCACCAAACGGGTTAAATCGTGGCCTTTGAAACGGGCGTCGACCAGGCGGGCGATTTGGTCTTGCGCCAATTCCGCCAAATTCGCAGTAGTGGCGGCATCGTCGGCGATGGGCGAACCGGGCTGAATGGTCGCCAGCAGACTTTCCGCCTTCCAGCCGTTGGCTTGCATCGCCGCCAAACGTTGCTCGGCGTTGTTGCGTTGAATGCGGCAAATAGTCAGAAACGCGCCGAAGGAATACAGCAAATCCTGACCAAAATGGGCGCGCGGTATCGCCTCGCCGATCCACTTTACCGAACGCCAGTGATAAAACGGATTGGCCGCTTTGGCATCGAATTGATAATCGCCTGTCACCTCGCCGATATAAATAGCGGGTTGGCTTTTCAGTGGCAGCACCAGCCAGTCGCCCGGCTGAATGTCGTGCGCGAACGGCCACACCTGGCTTACCCAATTCTGGATCGCCTTGGGCTTGCAATCGGCGTAACGGTTATTCATCGCCACCGTCAAATCGCCCCGCTGCTTGAGCTTGGATAGATTCACGTCCAGTTTGTCCCAGGTCACGTAAACCTGGTTTTCCTGGATGAATTTTTGTTCAAATTCGCCGTGCGAGCCGGCGCGGATTAGCCAGATTGCCATAGCTTAACCTCCTTGGGTTGCGGTGATGTTGTGCAAATAAGCCAAGGCCTCGGCTTCCAACCTACGCTTCACCTTGCCAAACCCTGTTCACCCGTTCGTCGTCGCGGATGCGTTCCAGGATTTGATAAATCCGGCCGCAGTCGCGGGTTTGCATGGCGATACCGTAGCGCTGGTTAATCGCATCCACCAAGGATTGATAGTCTTCTTCGGTGATTCCCGGCAGAAAGTCGCTAAGCTCGGAGCGATTGGTAAAAAACGCCAGCGTATCTGGGCCGAAATCCAGAAACGGCCAGAGAATGTGTTGCAAAAAATCCTCCAGCAAATCCGGGTCGTCATATACCCGGTTTGGGCCATCCAGTTCGTCGTCGTTCATTTGGTTTTCTCCTTTTAGCTGATGCTGTCGCAAAACGTAGGTTGGGCTGAATGCAATGAAGCCCAACATTTTGATTTCTTTGGGCTTCGCTCTGCTCAGCCCAACCTACGTTTTTACGACACCTTCCCGTTTACGGTGATGTCGTGCAATTAGGCCAAGGCCTCGATTTCCGATTGCTCGATGGCGATTTCGACCGCGCGTTTGGCGGCTTCGAGGAGTTGGGTGGCGCGTTGTTTAGCTTGGCGAGCGGATTGTAGAGATTGTTCAACCGCCTTTTCAGTAGCCGTTGAAAATTTTGGTATCGGCAGATTTAGCAAATCGGATTCGGAAATTGCCGGGTACATGCTGGCGCTGGTATACAAATCCATCAATTTACAAATTAGGGGTAGCCGTAGATAGGTCAGCAATACGTCGCCGCTAATTTGCTTGGGCTGCAAAACGACAAAACCCGAAGAGCAAACAAAGCCGTCTTGCTCTTCGCTAATCAATGCCGACAAACGCCGATTAGGCCGTACCGTGGAAGCTATGACATCGTTGGCTCTGACGTGCAGTGTCGCCCGGCTTGGCGCTTCGCGTTGCGATAAATATTGCGCTTGAGCCGTTCCATCGTTATTAAATCACCTTGGAAAACTGCTGCTGTTTCTGCGCCAGATATTTGTCAAACACCATGCAGATGTTACGGATCAGCAAGCGGCCGGCCGAAGACACTTTGATGCTATCGGCGCTTAGTTCAAGCAAGCCGTCATCTTTCATAAGGCGCAAATTATCCAGTTCAGGCGCAAAATACTCGGAAAAATCGATATCAAATTCTGATTCAATTTTGCTGAAGTTCAGTTCGAAATGGCAGATCAACCGGGTGATCACCGCTCGGCGCAGTTTGTCGTCTTCATCCAAATCCACGCCGCGAAATACCGGCAACTTGCCTTGCGAGATAGCCGCGTCGTATTCGTCCAGTTCCTTGTAGTTTTGCATGTAGGCATCGCCGACCCGGCCAATCGAAGTCACGCCCAAGCCCACCAAATCGCAGTCCGAATGGGTGGAATAGCCCTGGAAGTTGCGATACAGCTTGCCTTCGCGTTGCGCCACGGCCAGTTCGTCGTCCGGTTTGGCGAAGTGGTCCATGCCGATATAAACATAACCGGCATCGGTCAATTTCTTGCCGACCATCTGCAGGATTTCCAGCTTCACCGCCGCTGTCGGCAAATCGTTGTCGTTGATTTGCCGCTGGGTTTTGAAACGGCTGGGCATGTGCGCGTAGTTAAATATCGAGAAACGATCCGGTGCGTAAGCCAGCACCTGATCCAGCGTGGCGGCGAAGGTTTGTTCGGTTTGCAGTGGCAAGCCGTAGATCAAATCGATATTAGTGGAACGAAAGCCTTCCTTGCGGGCGGCTTCCAAAACCGCGAAAGTTTGTTCCTTGCTTTGCAGGCGGTTCACGGCTTTTTGCACGTCCGGATCGAAATCTTGCAAGCCCAGACTGATGCGGTTAAAACCCAGTTCGCGCAATTGAGCGATGGTTAAATCGTTGGTTTCGCGCGGATCCACTTCGATGGAATATTCGCCGCTGTCGTCGTCACGCAAATTGAAATGCTGACGGGTGGTGTCCATCAACCGCTTCATTTGCTCGTAGCTTAAAAACGTCGGCGTGCCGCCGCCCCAATGCAATTGATTGACCGGGCGGCTGTTATCGAACAGCTTGCCCTGCATCGCTATTTCTTTGCAGAGGTTTTCCAGATACGGCACCGCATGCGCACGGTTCTTGGTGACGATTTTGTTGCAGGCGCAATAAAAGCAAACGGTGTCGCAAAACGGAATATGAAAATACAGCGACAGCGGCCCGCCGGCGGCATTGGACTTTTCAATGTGCTGTAAATACTCGGCCTCGCCGAAGCCTTCGTGCAATTCCAGTGCGGTCGGATACGAGGTATAGCGCGGACCGGATTTGTCATAGCGTTTGATCAAGTCCAGGTCGAATTTGATTGATTGATCCATTACTGCACTTCTTGATTGATGGTAATACTGACGCTGGGATTACCCGACACCGAATCCAGCTGCGCCGCGCCGATCAAATCGCCTGGTTGCGGCATCGCGTTACCGGTTTTGGAAACCCTGGCGACGATGCGCAGTTGCTTGAAATCGGCCAGATGGGTTTGCGGCTGCATCGCTACGCTGTCGTTCAGTATGACACTGGCCGGCAAATCGGCTACCTGTTTACGGATGATGGCAAGCGGCATTTTCGGACCGTTCACTGCCTGCGCATAGATAAATACGGTATGTTGCGGTTGGACTTTGGTTTTCACAGCATCGTCCAGCATTACTTTCACCTGAATATCCACTGCCGCAGCCGATGACTCGGAGACTTGCGGCTTTTGCTGCTCGGCCTCAGCCATTTCGATCATTTTCTGCACTTGTTGCTGGCTTTCATTATCAGCGGGCAGCAAGCCGGAGAGCTTTTTCCAATAGCTAATCGCTTGCGCGAAATCCCCAGCTTCGGCCTTAGCCATCCCGGCTAGCCACAGGGCGGTGTGATCATCCGGCAGCAACTTTAAGGCTTGAAAAACCAATTCGGCGGGTTCTCCGCCCATTTGCCCGTTACGTGCCATCGCCAAGGCATCGGCATAACGCAGCATTACCGCAGGATCGTTGGGCTTGCGCTTGTTCAACTCGGCGAAGACATCGGCTGCATTTTGGTATTGCTGCATGTAGACATAGGAGCGGCCCAGCATCAACCAGCCTTCCAGATCATCCGGCTGTTGTTTAAGCCGTTCTATTAGCTGCTTGACCATATTTGCCACATTGTCGGCGGCTTTTTGATTGTTAGCCGCTAACTCTGCCTTGGCCAATGCTTGAGGCTCACCAAGCATGCCATACAAAAACAGACTTAACAGCGGGACGAAAATGACGATTATCGGTATTATCCAGCGGCCGGTTTTATCGTTTGCGGTTAATGCAATAGGTCCTTCCAAGTCATCCAGCAAGGTTAACTGCAACTCGCGATATTGAGCCTCGTACTGTTCTTGCGACAATACCCCATTCTGCAATTGCAGTTTAAGCTCAGCCAGTTGCTGACGGGCAATCGCGGTGTTGCGTTGTTCGCCATCGGCAGTGCGCAACGGAGTGCGGTTAAACAAGGGTGGCAACAGCACCAGCAGAGCCAGCGCTATTAATACGGCTATCACTAGCCAAAACTCAAGATTCACGCGTCGTCACCTTTGTCCAGAATACTGTCGAGCTTGGCCTGCTGCTCTTTGCTTAATGGCTCGTCAATCACCGCCGTCTTGCTGCGTAGAACCCAAACCGTGGCCAAACCAATCACTAGGAACAACACTGGTCCCAGCCAAAGCAGCATGGTTTTCAGTTTCAGGGCCGGCTTGTACATCACAAAATCGCCGTAGCGGTCGGTCATGAAATCGACGATATCCTGGCGGGATTTACCTTGTTGTAGCATTTCATAAACTTGCCGACGCAAATCCTTGGCCAAATCGGCATTGGAATCGGCGATGGTTTGATTTTGACAAACCAGACAGCGCAGCTCGGAAATCAGAGTTTGATAGGCCTGCTCCTGCTCGGGTTGTTTGAAGTCGCGGTATTCGATCTCGGCGTGGGCTTGATACACCAGCAGCGATAACATCAGGGCATAGAGAAATTTCATGTGCTTTCCGCCTCCAATTGTTGAATCCACGGCAGAAAGACTTTTTCCAGGTCTCCAGGCTGCACGGGGCCGGTATGTTTATAACGCACGACACCGCGTTTATCGATCACGAAGGTTTCCGGTACGCCGTAAACGCCGTAATCGATGCCGGTACGACCGTCTGCATCCATCACGCTGACGTTGTAAGGATTGCCGTGCTTACTCAGCCAGGCGTTGGCGGCCTGCACTTCGTCTTTATAGTTCAAGCCCACAAGGATCACCTTGTTTTGCTTGGCCAGCTCGATCAATAAGGGGTGTTCTTCGCGGCAGGATACGCACCAGGACGCCCAGACATTCAACAGCCAGACTTTGCCTTTAAAATCCGCTTGGCTTAGGCGTTGTTCCGGCGTGGCTAGAATCGGCAAGTTAAAGGCCGGCGCCGGCTTGTCGATCAGCGGCGAGGGAATCTCTCTGGGATTGAGATTTAAACCGATCGCCAAAAACACCGCCAAGGCGATGAATAAAAAAAGCGGCAACAAATATTTCATTAACTTTGTGAAAGAGGTTTGTTAAGCAAACGATAGCGGCGGTCGCTGGCGGCAATCAGGCCACCCAAGGCCATAAACACCCCGCCCATCCAGATCCAGCGGATGAAAGCTTTGTAGTACACCCGTAAACTCCAGGCACCTTGTTTGTCTAATGGCTCGCCCAGGGCTACGAACAAATCGCGGAATACGCCGGCATCGATTGCGGCCTCGGTCATCGGCATGGTTTGTACCCGATACACGCGTTTCTGTGGTGATAATTCGGCGACAATTTCGCCGTTGTGGCTGACCGTTAAATAGGCTTGCTCGGCGCGGTAGTTAGGACCCTCGGTACTTTTTACGCCATGAAACTGAAACACGTAACCGAACAAATCCAGGGTTTCTTCCGGCGCCAAGCGCACGTCGCGTTCGATACTGTAAACCGAGGTATAGGTGATTCCAATCACGAACACCGCGATACCAAAGTGCGCCAAAGTCATGCCGTAAAAACCGGCCGGAATTTGTTGCAAGCGTTGCCAGGACCAGCTTTGCAGGCGTTGTTTGAAAGCGAGGCCCGTAATCGCCAAAGTCCATAGAGCCAAGCCGGTGCCTAAAGCCGCGCCCCAGGAATAAAACGGCATCAGCAGTGGCGTCAACAGGGCTAAGCCGACACAAGCGGCAATCAACCATCGTACGCGCAAACCCAAAGCTTTCAGGTCGTCGCTTTTCCAACGCATCAACACGCCCAGGCCAACCACCAAGGCTAATGGCGCCATCAGCGGAATGAATACGGCATTGAAATATGGCGGGCCAACCGATAATTTACCCAAGCCCAAAGCATCGACCACCAGCGGATACAAGGTACCCAGCAAGATGCTGGCAGCGGTGACTACCAAAAGCACATTGTTGACCAGTAATACCGATTCTTTGGAAACCAATTCAAAGCGGGCGTGACTTTTCACCCGCGGGGCGCGAATCGCGTACAACAGTAGCGAACCACCCACCACCACGGCCAGAAAGATCAGGATAAACAAACCACGCGCCGGGTCGCTGGCAAAGGCGTGAACCGAGGTCAGCACCCCGGAACGCACCAGGAAGGTGCCGAGCAAACTCAAGGAAAATGCAAAAATGGCTAGCAGCACGGTCCAGGTTTTGAACACGCCGCGCTTTTCAGTGGCAGCCAAGGAATGAATTAAAGCCGTACCCACCAGCCACGGCATGAAGGAGGCGTTTTCAACCGGGTCCCAAAACCACCAGCCGCCCCAACCGAGTTCGTAATAGGCCCACCAACTGCCCAGCGTGATACCCAGCGTTAAAAACATCCAGGCGATGTTGGTCCAGGGCCGCGACCAGCGCGCCCAAGCTGCGTCTAAACGCCCTTCCAGCAAGGCGGCTATGGAAAACGCGAACGCCACCGAGAAACCGACATAACCCATGTACAGCATCGGCGGATGAATCGCCAAGCCCGGGTCTTGCAATAAGGGATTGAGGTCGCGACCTTCCATAGGTGCCGGAAACAAACGGTCAAACGGGTTTGAAGTCAGTAATAAGAACAGGATGAAGCCGATACTGACCAAGCCCATCACACCCAATACCCGCGCTCTTGTAGCATCCGGAATATGCGTGCTAAAGGCGGCAACCAAGCCGGTCCAGATCGATAAGGTCAGTGCCCAAAGTAACAAAGACCCTTCATGTGCACCCCATACCCCGGAAATCAGATAAATCAGCGGTAAGGCGGTATTGGAGTTTTGCGCTACATAAGCTACCGAGAAATCGTGGCTGATAAAGCTGCTGGTTAAACAGGCGTAAGACAAAACCATGAATAACAGCTGACCAAATGCAGCGGGTTTAGCGACATGTACCCAACCGGTGATCGATTTGGCCGCACCCAAGATCGGCAAAGCGCCTTGCACTAGCGCCATGCACAAGGCTAGGATTAACGCAAAGTGGCCTATTTCCGGGATCATGGCTGCGCCACCGGTTTTTTCAGGCTGCCGGCTACTTCGGGCGGCATGTAATTTTCATCGTGTTTGGCCAATACTTCCTCGGCGACGAACACGCCGCGGCTGTCCAATTGGCCTTTGGCGACGATGCCCTGCCCTTCCCTAAACAAATCCGGCAAGATGCCTGAATATTCCACCGTCACTTCCTTTTCGAAATCGCTGAGTTTAAAGCGCACCAATAAATCGGCGTTGGGCCGTTCCACACTGCCTTTCACCACCATCCCACCCAAGCGAAATACCGCGTTGGTCGGCGCTTTGCCGGCGGCCACATCGCTGGTGGAAAAAAAATACATCAGGTTTTCGTTGAAGGCTTTTAAAGCAAAGGTCGCCGCCAAGCCCAGACCAGCCAACATCAGTATGATCAGAAACAAGCGTTGTTTTCGTATCGGTTTCATCGAGCTTGTGACCGTTTTTGTTTGATAGTGAGCTCACGCAGCAACTGCTTGCGTTGCAGGACCGGCAATACAATATTAACGACCAACACCAAGGCCGTCACACCATAAGCCGGCCAGACGTAGATGGCGTAACCGCCCATGTATAAAAAGCTTTCCCAGCTCATGCTTGTTTCTCCAACAGCGATTTCACCCATTGCGAGCTGGTTTCGCGCTTCAGTAATTCCAGTTTGGCGGCCTGCAATACCGCAATCAGATAATAGAACTTGAATGCTACTGCCATCAGCAACAAGGGCACCAACATGCTGACGTGTATAGACGGTTTATCCATTTTGCTAACCGTAGGCCCTTGATGCAGGGTGTTCCACCATTGCACCGAATAGTGAATGATGGGGATATTGACGACGCCCACCAACGCCAATATCGACACCGCTCGCGCCGCCGCCCGCTTTTCTTCGATAGCGCCGTATAAGCTAATCACACCCAAGTACAGAAACAGCAGGATCAATTCCGAGGTTAAGCGCGCATCCCACACCCACCAGGTGCCCCACATGGGCTTGCCCCACAAGGAGCCAGTCACCAAGGCCACAAAAGTAAATCCTGCACCAATCGGCGCACTGCTGATCAGCATCACTTCAGCCAGTTTCATGCGCCAGATCAACGCAATCCCACCCATGACGGCCATCAGCACATAAATAAACAAGGACATCCAGGCCGCCGGCACGTGGATGTATATGATCCGGTAACTATCGCCCTGCTGATAATCGGTAGGCGCCAGATACAGACCGCCATAGAGACCGGCACCGAGCAACACTAGAAAAATAACCGTCAGCCAAGGGATGAAACGATCCGCCAATGCATAAAAATACGGCGGCGACGACGTACGATGAAAAAACCGGCTAACCGGCGCTGGGATCCAAGACATCAATTCACACTCATTTTTAACGCGGCCGCTGTTGGCAGGGGCACTAATACCAGTGCCGACAGCAACATAGCCAATAAAATATTTAGTTGGGCGTTGACCGGCAAACCGCTGGCTGCCCTATCCACGGCGCCGCTGGCGAAAATTAAAACCGGCACATACAAAGGCAATACCAATAAGGACAACAACATGCCGCCCCTGCGTAAGCCGACCGTGAGGGCCACCCCGATGGCGCCAATCAAGCTCAGCAGGGGCGTAGCTAAGATCAATGTCAGCCATAAAGTTCCCATGGCCTGCTCAGGCAAACCCAAAAACACCGCCAGCAACGGCGCCACCAACAACAAGGGCAAGCCTGTTACCAGCCAATGAGCGATGATTTTACCCAGTACCAATATCGATAAGGCATGCGGACTGAGCAGCATTTGCTCCAGCGAACCGTCTTCAAAATCGCTGCGGAACAAACCATCCAAGGATAATAAAGCCGCCAGCAGCGCGGAAACCCAAATCACCCCAGGCGCCATCGCCCGCAACAAATTGGGTTGCGCGCCTACGGCCAATGGAAACAAAGTCACCACCAGCACGAAAAAAAATAGCGGATTGGCCATTTCGGCGCGGCGCCGAAACGCCAACAACAAATCCCGGCGAATGATCGCCCAAAAAGCCTGAATTATTGGCATGCTTGCAGATGAATGCGTTTCAGATTGAGATCGGCCATGCTCAGATCGTGATGAGAAGTCAAAACTGCCATACCGCCTTGGGCGAGGTGCTCGGCCATCAGCGATTCTATCAATTTGATGCCTTGTCTATCCAACGAGGTGAACGGTTCGTCGAGTATCCACAGCAAGTTATGCGTAATCAGCAAGCGAGCCAGTGATAGGCGCCGCTTTTGTCCGGCCGACAGGGTATGCACGGGATTGTCGTCGAATCCGGCTAATTGCACTTTATCCAGCGCTTGTTCGATGTCGTATTTGCCCGCGCTCCCAAGCGCCATTGCAAACTTTAGATTTTCCAACACCGTCAGTTCCTTTTTGGTGCCGTCGGCATGACCGACATAAGCCATGTCGTTGTAGTAGCTACTCTCGGCGATTTTGCTGCCGCACCAATAAATATCGCCGGCGTCGGCTTCTCTAAAGCCGCACAGAATACGCAATAGCGAGGTTTTGCCGCTGCCGTTGGCACCTTCCAGCAATAACACTTCACCGGGGTGCAACGTAAAACTCAAATCGGAAAACAACAAACGCTCGTCGCGAAAACACGATAGCTCACTGGCTTGCAGCGAAGCGTGTTGCGAGTTTTCCATTCATCCATCCTTAGGCTGACACATTACAAGGGGCGCTATCTTATCATTAAGCCCGGCATAGTTCGCAATTTGCCTACAGAGAAAATCTCCCCATTTATGCGATAATCGAGCCGTTTTGATTTATCGCAAATACCGGAGATTTTGCATGACCGCATTGATAGGCATCATCATGGGTTCCACATCCGATTGGGAAACCATGCAACATGCAGCGCAAACCCTAGAACATCTTGATATTCCGCATGAAGTGGAAGTGGTTTCGGCCCATCGCACCCCCGACAAGTTGTTTAAGTATGCGGAAACCGCGGAAGGCAAAGGTTTGGAAGTCATCATAGCCGGCGCCGGCGGTGCCGCGCATTTGCCGGGCATGACAGCCGCGAAAACTGCGCTGCCGGTATTGGGTGTGCCTGTGCAATCTAAGGCCTTGAACGGTATGGATTCTTTATTATCTATCGTGCAAATGCCGGCCGGCATTCCGGTTGGCACTCTGGCTATCGGCAAGGCCGGCGCCATCAATGCCGCGTTGCTGGCCGCCGCGATTATCAGCAATAAACATCCGCAATACCGCCCAGCTCTCGATGCTTATCGTCAACAGCAAACCGACAGTGTGATCGCCACTCCCGACCCAAGGCAGGTGACCGGATGAAAATTGGCATTTTAGGTGGCGGTCAGCTCGCCAGAATGATTGCGTTGGCTGGTTACCCGCTGGGTTTAAAATTCATCGTGCTCGATCCCGACGTCAACGCTGGCGCTGCAGGCTTGAGTGAACATTTGCTAGGCGCTTACGACGATCCGGATTTACTGGCATCACTAGCCGAAAAAGCCGACATCGTGACTTACGAATTCGAAAACGTACCCGCCCATGTGGCCGAGTTTTTATCTAGCCACACTCAAGTTTATCCGCCGGCAGGCGCACTGGCTGTTGCGCAAGATCGCTTATTGGAAAAGAATTTTTTCAAAGATTTAGGCATTCGCACGGCACCCTTTGCGCCTGTCGACACCTTAGAGCACTTGCAACAAGCTATGCCGGTAATCGGCTACCCAGCTATTTTGAAAAGCCGGCGCATGGGGTATGACGGCAAGGGCCAAGTAGTTCTAAAATCGGTAGATGAACTGGAATCAGCCTGGGACAGCATGCAAGGCGCAGCGTCTATTGTCGAAGGCTTTGTGCCGTTTCAGCGAGAAGTATCCATCATCGCCGCGCGCAGCCTCTCCGGCGAGATTGCTTACTATCCGTTATCGGAAAATCAACATCGCGGCGGGATTCTGCGCGTTGCCGAATGTTGTGCTAACGATTCCGAACAAGCCATTGCCGAGAACTACGTCAGTTTATTGCTGGAAAAATTGGATTACGTCGGCGTGATTGCGCTGGAATTGTTTGACCTGAATGGTGAGTTATTGGCAAATGAATTCGCGCCGCGCGTGCATAACTCAGGACACTGGACCATAGAAGGCTCGGAAACCAGTCAATTCGAAAATCACTTGCGGGCTATTCTGGATTTACCGCTAGGCTCGACGAAGCCGCGCGGTTATGCCGGCATGGTAAATTTTATCGGCGGTCTGGCCGACGACGCGGCACTGCTAAATATTCCAAACGCGCATTTGCACCTGTATGACAAAGCTCCGCGCAAGGGCCGAAAAGTGGCACATGCCACGGTCAGAGCCGATTCTGAAACCACCTACCGGGAAGCGCTGCAGCAATTGGCTAATCTGGCTTTGGCTGTCGACGAATCATGATCTCTTAGCTTGAATCCGGGCGGTTTTGGCATGCAACCCCAAACCGCTTCGCAGAATATAGAGGCCACAACCATGAAAAAAATTTTGTTCTTGTTGTTCATATTGGCCGGCATCGCCATCGCGGCGTTTGTAATTTTTAATCCCGCCCCTACCGCCTATAAATCTCAAGGCGACATTCCGTATTCCGACTTCATCCGAGATGTACGCGGCAAAATGGTAGCCGAAGTCGTGATCGACGGCAGAGCCATCGATGGTCTGAGGCATAACGGCACACGTTTTACCGCATACAGCCCTGGCGATGTCACGGTGATAGAAGATCTATTGCAGAATGGGGTGAAGATCGTCGTGCAAAGACCGTTGACGCAATCGACGTTTATGCAGGTATTTTACTCCTGGGCACCGACCTTCTTGCTAATTGGCGTATTGATTTATTTCATGCGCAAACAACTGCTTGGCGCCGGCGCGCAAAGCAATTTCGGCAAAAGCCGGGCCAAGCTGATGACGGAGAATCAGGTAAAGGTTCGTTTTAACGACGTTGCCGGCGTCGAGGAAGCCAAGCAGGATGTCGCCGAATTAGTCGATTTCCTGAAAGCGCCGGGCAAATACGAAGCCCTGGGCGGTAAAATTCCCAGGGGTGTGCTGATGGTTGGCCCTCCCGGCACCGGTAAGACCTTGCTGGCTCGCGCGATTGCCGGTGAAGCCGGTGTACCGTTTTTCTCGATTTCCGGTTCCGATTTCGTGGAAATGTTTGTCGGGGTCGGCGCATCCAGAGTGCGCGATCTGTTCGTACAAGCAAAAAAACACGCGCCATGTATCATTTTTATTGACGAAATCGATGCCGTTGGCCGGCAGCGCAGCCCGGGCAATATGGGCGGTACAGAAGAGCGCGAACAAACCCTGAATCAACTGTTAGTCGAAATGGACGGCTTTAGCGGCAACGAAGGCATCATCGTCATCGCCGCTACCAACCGTATCGACGTGTTGGATAAAGCCTTGTTACGCCCCGGCCGATTCGACCGGCAAGTGCAAGTCAGCCTGCCGGACATCAAAGGCCGCGAACAAATCCTCAGAGTTCATTCCAGTCGCGTACCGTTGGCAGATGACGTCAACCTTAACGATCTGGCGCGCGGCACACCGGGTTTTTCCGGCGCCGAATTGGCTAATCTGATCAACGAAGGCGCGTTGTTCGCCGCCCGCAATAATCAGCGGGAAATCACGATGAACGACCTGGACAAGGCCCGCGATAAAACCATTATGGGCGCGGAAAAACGCACGATGATCATGAGTCGCGAAGACCTGTTGATGACCGCCTACCACGAAGCCGGGCACGCCATCGTCGGCCGCCTGGTGCCGGAGCACGACCCGGTTTACAAAGTCAGCATCATGCCGCGCGGCGGCGCTTTGGGCATTACGATGTTCCTGCCTGAACGCGATGAATACAGCGCCAGTAAGGACAAATTGGAAGGCCAAATCTCCAGTTTGTTTGGCGGCAGGGCAGCGGAAGCGCTGGTTTACGGTAAAAATAAAGTCACCACCGGCGCTAGCAACGATATTCAACGCGCGACTCAATTAGCCCGTAACATGGTCACCAAATGGGGATTATCGGACAACCTCGGTCCGTTGGATTATGGCGATAACGAAGGTAGCTATCTAGGGCCGCAAGCCAAACCGATGTCGGAACACATGGCACGCTTAATCGACCGGGAAATCAGGTTAATTGTGGACAACAATTATCTAAGGGCCGAAACCCTATTAAAGGAAAATATCGATATTCTGCATAATATGGCGCAAGCCTTATTGGACTGGGAAACCCTGGATAAACATCAGATTGACGAATTGATGCAAGGCAAAACCATTGCGCCGCCTGCGCTTGATAAAAAACAATCTCTGGACGCTGGAAACACACCAGCGTAGTAGAGCCGGGGTTTATTTTCAACGAGCATAATCGGGACTGTCAGATGTACAGAGGGGCCATTCTGCGCCAATAGTGGCCTTGATGCGCGCGCCCTTCCCATTCATATAAGGCGTGTGGGATACCCTTCGCGGCTAGTATGTGACTCAGCTCGTGATTGTTCTGCAAGAATGGATCTTCCTTACCAATGACCAAGGTAATTTCCATGTGCTGCAAATGCTTTAGTTGCGCTTCGCAGTTCAGATTGGGTAGAAAGTGGGTTGGCGTATGGAAGTAAACATGATCGTCGTAATAGCCGTCGAACAGGTTTTTGAAACACTCCACTTCCAGCGTCAAATCGAAACGACCGGAAAATGCCACTAATTTTTTAAATAAATGCGGATGCCGGAAGGCGATATTGGCGGCATGATAACCGCCCAAACTACAGCCGTGAGCAATGATGCACGGGTGCGGATTTTTCAAGGCCATGAACGGCATGATTTCGTTCAATATGTAGTCTTCGAAAAACATGTGCCGCTGAATACGGTCTTTCGGCCGCCGCCAAAAACAGTAAAACGTTTCGTGATCGATACTGTCAACGCAGTACAACTGTATGTGTCCCGCTTCGATTTTATTGCGTAACCGTTCGACAATACCCAGGTTCTCGTATTCGTAAAAACGGCCGTCGCGCGTTGGAAAAATCAGTACTTTGGCCCCGGCATGACCGAAAACCAGGAACTCCATGTCGCGGCCCAAGCGCGGACTGTACCAGTGATGATATTCGCGATTCATAATCTAAAGCGACGATTCTCCGAAAAAATGTTGCAGCTCAGCAATCAATTGCCGCTCTTGATCGTGCTGACGGGGGTAATCGAAATGTCCAGCATCCAAGATAAATAACAGCTTATGCGCTGCCCAAGCGTTGTATATAGCAAACTGCCCAGGCGGCGCTACGACCGGATCGAATAAGGCAACCGCAGCATGCAACGGCTGTATTGCATAACGCGCAGAAACAGCGGCATCATAATAGGCTAATGTGTCAAACACATTATGATGGTTTTGACTATAGGCTTTCAACGCTGCGGCACTGCCGCTGGTGGGCAAGCTTAAACGCAAGGGCTGATTGCCAAAGGTGGGAACGTTCAAGTGCACTCGCTTAATTCTTGCGTCCCATGGTGCGGCCAAAGCGCCTATACCACCACCGAAACTAATGCCCATATAGCCGATCTTATCCGCGATTGCAGGATAACGCTCGCCTAGAACGGTCACGGCCAGCCATAAATCTTCTACGCACCCGCCAATCACGTAATGATTAGGATCGTCGATCCCCTGCACGACATGTTGATTCGGTTGGTCCGGCAAGCGCTCGCAGCGGCTGCGAGATATGCCGCGAAAGCAAGGAAAAAGTAAGGCGGCGCCAGGCATGCTGAGATGAAAATCCGGTTGTTCTCTGCCACCATAACCATGACCGACCACGATGCTCCGAGTAATAGGCTGTGCATCCGGCTCAAGCAGCCAGCCGGCTATATGAAAACCATCTGTAGACTGATAGCTTATGTCGTAGACCCGGTAGCCAGCGCGCAGGCATTGGTAATTAATGGAAAACTGAGGAGAAACCGTTAAGGTTTTTTGATATTTATCCCGCCAAAACCGACTAAAATCGGCAGGCTCTTGTGGCGCCGGAACGCTTAACAAATCGTCAAGACTGTAACCATAGCCAGGATCATAGCTGTAATAATGATCGAATAAGCTCACTGGCATCCGGCCTGATTAAGTTCTGCCTAGGTCCTTTATTGGGAGCCTAATTCGCAATAGGGCAATAATTTTAAAGTGGCGGACACTGCCGCCACTAGAAAGTCATCTAAAGTACAACGCTATTCCCATATTGGGCAGCTTGCATTGGTATTGTTAGTTCAAAAGCTATCGTCAATCGACGATTTTGAATTTTTCCCTGGAAGCATCAACCATATCCCGCAATTCCTTTCCCGGTTTAAAATGCGGCACGTGCTTCTCTGTTAAGGACACTGAATCGCCGGTCTTGGGGTTACGTCCCAGTCGTGCTGAACGATGGTGTAGTGAAAAACTGCCAAAACCTCTGATTTCTATCCTATCGCCACTTGCCAACGTATCGCTCAAGTGATCAACAACGCATCTGACTGCCAATTCAACATCTTTAAGCGCGAGATGAGGCTGCTTTCGTGCCAGCATCTCTATCAATTCTGATTTTGTCACATCCAGCCCTGAATAATCAAAAAAGGGTGACATGACCCAGTCATGTCACCCTTGGAGATGGTTTTACTACTTGTCCATTTGTTTAAAGATATCGCCTAATGTGGCTGTGCCAGCATTTTGTGACGAGTAATCTTTAATGGCATTAGACTCTTCTTCGACATCTTTCGCTTTGATAGACAAAGAGATAGATTTAGTCTTTTTGTCAACACCGACAAACTTAGCTTCGATTTCTTCGCCTTCTTTCAACAAAGTACGCGCATCTTCGACGCGGTCACGTTGAATTTCAGAAGCGCGCAAATAGCCTTCGACGTTATCGGCCAAAGTTACGATCGCACCCTTAGCATCGATTTCTTTAATAACACCTTTCACTAAGCTGCCTTTTTCATGCACAGCAATGTAGTTTTGGAAAGGGTCTTGCTCTAACTGTTTGATACCCAGAGAGATACGTTCGCGCTCGGAATCCACAGCCAAGATGACGGTTTCGACTTCGTCGCCTTTCTTGTAGTTGCGGATGGCTTCTTCGTCGTTCTCGTTCCAGGAAATATCGGACATATGCACCAAACCGTCAATACCGCCGTCCAGGCCGATGAAGATACCGAAATCGGTGATCGACTTGATTTTGCCGGAGATTTTGTCGCCTTTGTTGTGTGTAGCGGCAAACTCATCCCAAGGATTGGAGCGGCATTGTTTCATGCCCAGTGAAATACGACGGCGTTCTTCGTCGATTTCCAAAACCATGACTTCAACTTCATCGCCCAGTTGCACAACTTTGGATGGGTTGACGTTTTTGTTGGTCCAGTCCATTTCGGAAACGTGCACCAAGCCTTCGACGCCTTCTTCGATTTCCACGAAGCAACCGTAGTCTGTCAGGTTGTTAACTTTACCGAACACACGAGTGCCGGCAGGGTAACGGCGAGCAATGTTTTGCCATGGATCTTCATCCATTTGTTTCATGCCCAACGATACGCGGGTTTTATCTTTATCGAATTTCAGGACTTTAACTTTAACTTCCTGACCGATTTCTACACACTCGGATGGGTGACGTACACGGCGCCATGCCATATCGGTGATGTGCAGCAAGCCATCGACGCCACCCAGATCGATAAACGCACCGTAGTCGGTGAGATTTTTAACGATACCGGTAACGATCGCGCCGTCTTGCAACGTTTTAACCAGTTCTTCGCGCTCTGCGCTGTATTCGCTTTCGACGACCGCACGGCGTGACAACACAACGTTGTTGCGTTTTTGGTCGATTTTGATAACTTTAAATTCCAGATCGCGATTTTCCAGGAAAGCAGTATCGCGGATAGGACGAACGTCAACCAGAGAGCCCGGCAAGAAGGCGCGTAATGCACCAACTGCAACGGTGAAACCGCCACGCACTTTGCCGTTGATACGGCCGACGATGGTTTCTTGCGTTTCAAAGGCTTTTTCCAGTTCTGCCCAAGCTTTACTTTTCTTGGCTTTATCACGGGAAAGAAGAGTGGCGCCCAGGCCATCTTCGAATAAATCGAGAGCAACCTCAATTTCGTCGCCTACATTGACCTCAAGGTCGCCGTCGGCATTCAGAAATTGCCATTTAGGAATGACCCCTTCTGATTTGGCTTGTGTGCTGACGATAACAAATTCGTTTTCGATATCAACAACTGTACCAATTAGCATTGCGCCAGGACGCATTTCGGTCTTGGCATAACTCTCTTCAAACAACTCTGCAAAGCTTTCGCCCATCTCTTCTTTCCCAAACTTGCTAAGACTCAAGCAAGCTTTCTCTTCTCTGAAATTAAAATAAAGTCACCGATAATATTCGGTAACCACCAATAGCCTTAATCGACTAAATTTACTACCTGATCAATCACTTGCTGAATAGTCAAACTGGATGAATCGATATAATGCGCGCCTTCCGGCACGGTGAGCGGAGCAGTAGCTCGCTGCTGATCGCGACAATCGCGTTCTTCTATTTCCCGAGTGATTTGAATAAGATTAGCATCAATCCCCTTTTCAATCAACTGTTTATATCGCCTAAGCGCCCTTTCCTCGGCGCTGGCGGTTAAATAAACCTTGATTTTGGCATCTTGAAACACCACGCTACCCATGTCTCGGCCGTCGGCAACCAAGCCCGGAAGTCTTTGAAAATCCTTTTGTTTTTGTAATAACACCGCCCTCACCTCCGGATACGCGGCGATGATAGACGCGGTATTGCCGGTGGTTTCTGTGCCAAGCTGGCTCGTGATGTCGGCGCCGCCTAGCTTAACGACCAACTCATCGCCGCAATCGAATTCTAACGACATAGCTTCAGCGACTCGGCAAATGGCAGCAACATCAGACAAATCCAAGCCTGATTTTAAAACAGCCACCGCTAATGATCGGTATATGGATCCGCTATCCAGATAATGCCAGCCTAAAAGTTTTGCAACAGCGCGGCTAACCGTACCTTTGCCGGCGCCACTCGGGCCGTCTATCGTCAGTACCGGTACTTGCATATTAAAAGCTCGTCAGAGCTAAACCTAGATGGGTGGCCAAATCCCTGAACTCGGGGAACGAGGTATTCACGTTCGCACAATCCCTGATCGTGATCGGGCCGTTGGCACGCAAGCCGGCAATCGAAAACGACATCGCGATCCGATGGTCGCCATGCGATTCGACTTCGCCAGTGCCGATGTGGCCACCGCCGTTAATCACCATGCCGTCCTTGGTTGGCTGCGCATCGACACCGAGAATTTGTAAGCCGTCGGCCATTACCTGGATTCGATCAGATTCCTTAACCCTTAATTCTTCCGCGCCGGTCAATACCGTTTGGCCTTCGGCACAAGCTGCGGCCACGAACAATACCGGAAACTCATCAATAGCCAGCGGCACAAGATGTTCCGGGATACTGATGCCCTTCAATTGCGCCGAACGCACGCGCAAATCGGCGACCGGCTCGCCCCCCACTTCTCGTTCGTTCAGGACTTCAATATTCGCCCCCATCAGACGCAAAATGTCGATGACGCCGGTGCGAGTCGGATTGATGCCAACATGACGCAAAGTCACATCGGAATCCGGGGCGATACTAGCACCGACTAAAAAGAATGCCGCCGAAGAAATATCGCTCGGTACATCAATACGCGCAGCAGTTAGCTTGCCTTGATTGCTGATACGGGCGGTACTACCTTCGCGTTGCACCGGATAGCCAAAGCCATTCAACATGCGCTCGGTATGGTCGCGGGTCGGCGCGGGTTCGGTCACACTGGTTTCGCCTTCGGCATACATGCCCGCCAACAACAAACAGGATTTAACCTGGGCACTGGCGATAGGCATATCGTAGTGAATGCCTTGCAATTTGCCGGCCTTGCCTTTGATATGCAGCGGTGCGGTACCGTTTTCCTGGGTAACAATCTCGGCGCCCATCAGCGCCAACGGCGCGGTCACCCGCTTCATCGGCCGCGATTCCAGTGATTTATCGCCCGTCAAAACAGTATCGAAAGGCTGCCCTGCCAACAAACCGCTCAGCAACCGCATTGAGGTGCCGGAATTGCCTAAATACAAAGGTTTTGCCGGTGCTTTCAGACCGTGCTTGCCAACGCCGTGTATCGTCACTTCGCCATTCATCGGGCCTTCGATCTTCACACCCATCGCCCGAAAGGCTTCCAGAGTGGATATAGCATCTTCCGCATTCAAAAAACCGGTGACATGCGTGACGCCTTCCGCCAGAGACCCCAGCATAATAGAGCGATGCGACATGGATTTATCGCCTGGCACACGGATTTCGCCGCGCAAGCTACCGCCAGGCTGCACTTGAAAAGTAATGGTTTGTGACATGTTAATCTTCTTAGTCTTCTTGTTGATCGAGAAAACGCTGCCGGGCATTTCTGGCATACGTAAAGGTTTCGAACAGTTGCGCGGATTGATCCTCAACCAGCAATTGTTCTATTTTGCTTAATTCCGCTTGAAACTGGCGGATCAAAGGCACGATTTCCTGCTTGTTCGCCAGACAAATGTCCTGCCACATGGTCGGATCGCTGGAAGCGATACGACTAAAATCCCTGAAACCACCGGCGGCGTATTTAAATATCTCGCGCTGTTCGTCCTTGTGCCCCAACAACCCTACCAAGGCAAAGGCCAGAATGTGCGGTAAGTGACTGGTGGCGGCCAGCACGGTATCGTGATGCTCCACCGACATCACCGAAACGCTGGAGCCGATCTTTTCCCAAAACGAATGGATTTTTGCCAGTGCCTGTTTACCGGTATTTTCTAACGGCGTCAGAATCAGGCGGCGATTGACAAATAAATCGACAGTCGAAGCGTCCACGCCGCTGCGCTCGGCACCGGCAATCGGATGCGCCGGCACGAAGTTGCTTGGTACGGCGCCGAAAACTGCTTCGAGTGCAGACACCACGCTACCCTTTGTACTGCCGGCATCGCTATAAATTGTTTCCGCATTCCAGTACGGCTTAATCTGTTCGAAAATGACTTGCATACTGCCGACTGGCGTCGCAACAATCACGCAGTCGGTGTTTTCCAGTGCGGATGCTATGTCGGTGTAAAACTGGTCGATGACGCCCAGTTGCTTAGCCAACTGCATATTCGGCAGATTTTTTTCCCGGCCGTATGCCACAACCTCACGACATAAACCTCGGGCGCGCGCAGCCCTGGCTATCGAACCACCGATCAAACCTATACCGATGATACAGAGGCGGTTAAACACCGCTCAACACCTCGCGCAATGCGTTTATAAATATCGCGTTTTCGCGCTCGGTACCGATGCTCACACGTAAATGCTTGGGCATTTCGTAGTTGGCCACCGGCCGCACGATGACACCCTTGCGCAATAAGGCGTCGTAAATCGGCAAAGCCGCTTGCTTAACGTCGACAGAAACGAAGTTGCCGGACGAAGGAATCCACGGTAAATCCAATGCCTTAAAGGCATCGGTCAACTGCGTCATTCCGGCGCTGTTAAGCGCCACGGTTTGATGCAGATAATCGGTATCGCCCAGTGCGGCTTCCGCTGCGGCTAAAGCCAGCATGCTGCAATTGAAAGGCTGACGCACTCGATTTAACAAATCTGCGATATCCGGCGAGGAAATCCCATAACCGATACGCAAACCCGCCAAGCCGTATGCCTTAGAGAACGTGCGAGCGATGATCAAATTCGGATAACGATTGGGCCAATCCAAGGATTCGGTTCGTACGGTAGGATCGACAAACTCGTAATAAGCCTCGTCCAATACACACAGCACATGGGCAGGCAAATCGGCAATGAAACTCTCCAACTCTCTTTTATCCAACAAGGTACCGGTTGGATTATTGGGGTTGGCGATAAACACCAAGCGTGTTTGCGGACCAATTTGCTCGCGCATCGCCGCCAAATCATGACCGTAATGTTTAGCCGGCACCACTTTGGCTTTGGCGCCGACGGCCTGCGTTAGAATCGGATACAGCGCAAACGCGTGCTGGGAAAACACTACCTCCAATTCCGGCGTAACGAAGGTGCGCATGACCAGTTCTAGGATCTCGCTGGAACCGTTACCCAGGGTAATTTGCTCTGGCGCCACGTTTAATTTGGCCGACAATGCAGCTTTCAACGCAAAACCGCTACCATCCGGATAGCGGGTTAATTCGGGCAATGTCGCTTGAATGGCTGCGGCGACTTTAGCGCCGGTACCCAGAGGATTTTCATTAGAAGCCAACTTAATGACTTCTTCTATGCCCAGCTCGCGCTGCAATTCATCAACCGGTTTACCGGGCACGTAAGGCACCAGCTGTTGAACGCCGGCAATAGCAAGTTCTAAAAATTTGTTCATCGACCTAAGATTAAATAACGGCTTTTGGATAAGAGCCAAGGATTTTCAACATTTTGACGTTGTTTTGCAGGGTTTCCAGCGCCTTGGCGACATCGGTATCGTCGCGATGACCGTCAATATCGATAAAAAACACGTATTCCCACAAGCCCTGCCGCGATGGCCTGGATTCTATGTGCGCCATGCTGATGCCGTATTCGGCAAACGGCCCCAAAATCTTATGCAAGGCGCCGGCTTGATTGCCGGTGGACACCAAAATGGAGGTTTTATCGAGTCCGGTCGATGCCGGTTGCTGTTTGCCAATCACGATAAAGCGCGTGGTATTGTTTGATTCGTCCTCGATATGCTGCTCGATGATGTTCAATTCATACAATTCGGCCGCCATCAAGCCGGCTATTGCGGCCTTATTGTGATCCAAAGACGCTAGCCTGGCGGCTTCGGCGTTACTGCTCACCGCCGTGCAAGGCACGCCAGGCAAATAGGTATTCAGCCATTGCCGGCACTGCGCCAGGGATTGTTGATGGGAATAGACTTCGTTAATCGCCGTCAAACTATCCATTTTACCGAGCAGATTTTGATGCACGCGAATTTCCACTTCGCCGCAAATTTGCAGTGACGTGGTCATAAAACGATCCAGCGTATGCGCAATCACGCCTTCTGTGGAGTTTTCCACCGGCACCACGCCGAACTGGCAATGACCCGTTTCCACAGCCAGAAAAATCTCCGGGATGGTCGCAACCGGAATGCCTTTTACGGCATGACCGAAATGCTTGAACGTCGCTTGCTGGGTAAAAGTACCGACAGGCCCTAAAAACGCCACTTCCAAGGGCTTTTCCAAAGCCAAACATGCAGACATCAGCTCCCGGAACAGGTGCACCGAGGCTTCATCACTCAAAGGCCCTGGATTCAGTTCCTTGATTTTGCGTAATACCTGAGCTTCGCGATCAGCTCGATAAAAACTACCGGTTTCGCCTTCGGCCAGTTTGGTTCTGGCCACTTCGATAGCGCATGCGGCCCGTTGATTGATCAATTGCAACAACTGCCTATCGATGGAATCGATACGTTCGCGTAACTCGGACAGAGGAATAATTGCCGTCATACCTGTAACTAGTGAGTGCGCTCGAACTCGGCCATAAAGTCGATCAAGGTATCGACCCCGGCTTCCGGCATAGCGTTGTAAATGCTTGCCCTCATACCGCCTACCGAACGGTGACCAGGCAACGAGCCCAAACCGTTTTTCTCGGCAAGCGCCAAAAACTCTTTGTCCAGCGCCGCGTCCGCCAGTACGAAAGGCACGTTCATTCTGGAGCGGTAGTCTTTCAAAACCGGATTACTATAAAGACTGGATGCATCGATAGCTTGGTATAGCTTGCCGGCTTTACGGATATTTTGCTGCTCAATGGCCGCAATACCGCCTTGCTGTTTCAACCATTGCAAAACCAATCCCAACAGATACCAGTTGTAGGTAGCCGGTGTATTCAACATGGAGTCGGCTTTCGCTTGCTGCTGGTAATCAAACACCGAAGGTACGGCTTTCGGTGCCAAGCCAACCAAATCGTCGCGAACGATGACTACCGTCACGCCGGAAGGCCCCATGTTTTTCTGCGTACCCGCGTAAATGATGCCGTAGCGACTAACATCCACTAGCCGCGACAAGATGTTCGAAGACATATCGCACACCAACGGCAAATCGCCAGCGCCAGGAACGTCAGAAAACTCCACACCATGGATGGTTTCGTTTGAGGTGTAGTGCAGATAAGCAGCATCTTTATCAATATTCCAGGTATCAAACGCAGGAATAGTGGTAAATTTTTCGGCTTCTGAGGTAGCAGCAAGTTGTACTTCGCAATACTTACCGGCTTCCTTGATTGCACTGGTAGACCAAGCACCGGTATTCACATAACTGGCTTTGGTTTTGCCGTTAAGAATATTCTGCGGAATCATCGCAAACTGGGCGCTGGCACCGCCTTGCAGGAATAGCACTTTGTAATTGGCCGGAATGGCTAGCAACTCAATCAGATCGTTTTTCATTGCTTCGGCGATTGCCATGAAATGCTTGCCGCGGTGACTCATTTCCATCACCGACATGCCGCTATCTTGCCAATTCAACATCTCTTGTTGAGCTTGCAGCAACACCGCTTCCGGCAACATGGACGGGCCGGCGCTAAAATTGTAAATCCTTGCCATACTTATTCCTCTTCTCCGCCTTGTTCGGCGCTATCTGCTACAACATCGTTTTCATCGATTTCGCCGTCAACATCATCTTCTTCATCGCCCAGACCATCGATGCGATCCACGCCGACCACTCTTTCGCCCTTATCCAGACGAATCACGGTAACGCCTTGGGTGTTTCTTCCGACTACGGAAATTTCCTTGACCCTTGTCCGCACCAATATGCCGCCGTCGGTAATCAACATGATTTCGTCGGTATCGTTGACCAATACCGCGCCCACTACCGCGCCATTACGCTCGGAAGTCTGAATCGCGATTAGGCCCTGACCGCCACGTCTATGCTGGGTAAACTCTTCCAGTTTGGTACGTTTGCCGTAACCGTTTTCGGTGATATTCAGCACCGTGCCTTCGGTTGAGATGATCAGCGAAATGACCTTTTGACCTTCCTGTAAGCGAATGCCACGCACCCCGGTGGCCGTCCGGCCCATCGAGCGCACATCGGTTTCGTTGAAACAAACCGCCTTGCCATCGCTGCTGAACAGCAATACATTTTGCTGACCGTCAGTAATCGCCACACCGACCAAGGTGTCGTTTTCATTCAAATCGATGGCGATTTTACCGTTGCTGCGTTGGCGTTCGAATTCGGGCAATGGGGTCTTCTTAACGGTGCCCGATGAAGTCGCCATGAATATATATTTATCCGCGCTGTACTCACGCACCGGCAACATCGCGTTGATTTTTTCGCCCTCTTCCAATGGCAGCAAGTTCACAAACGGCTTACCGCGCGACGCCCGGCTGGCGACCGGCAAATTAAACACCCGCAACCAATAAACTTTACCCGCAGACGAGAAACACAGAATCGTATCGTGGGTATTGGCGATGATTAATTTCTCGACGAAATCGTTTTCCTTGGTCGCCGTCGCCGATTTGCCGCGGCCACCGCGGCGCTGAGCTTTATAATCGCTGAGCGGCTGGGTTTTTACATAACCTTCGTGCGACATGGTCACCACCATATCTTCTTCGGTGATCAGATCTTCAGCGGACAGATTGGAATAATCCTGAACAATTTCAGTGCGACGGGCATCGCCGTATTGGGTTTTGATTTCTTCCAGCTCTTCACGGATCACTTCCATCAAGCGCACATCGTTACCCAAAATATGCAAATATTCGTCTATCAATTCCAGCAATTGTTTGTACTCGTTGACGATTTTTTCTTGTTCCAAACCGGTCAAACGATGCAGACGCAGATCCAAAATCGCCTGGGCTTGCGCTTCGGACAAACGATATGCGCCGTCGGCCAAACCAAATTCAACGGATAAATCGTCCGGCCGCGAGCGGTCGGCGTCGGCTCTATCCAGCAAGGCTGCAACCAAGCCGGCTTTCCAGGTCTGTGCCAGCAAACCCACTTTCGCTTCTTGCGGATTAGGCGAGGCTTTGATCAGCTCAATCATTTCGTCGATATTAGCTAACGCAACCGCCAACCCTTCCAGGATATGCGCCCTTTCCCGCGCCTTCCGCAAGTTATAAATGGTTCTGCGGGTGACGATTTCGCGGCGGTGATCGACAAAGGCCGCCAGAATCTCTTTCAACCCCATCAGGTGCGGGCGACCGTCGTATAGCGCCACCATATTGATACCGAATACGGTCTGCATCTGAGTTTGTTTGTACAGATTATTCAAAACCACATCCGGTACTTCGCCGCGGCGTAGTTCGATTACCATGCGCATGCCGTCCTTGTCGGATTCATCGCGCAGGCCTGAAATGCCGTCCAACTTGCCTTCTTTGACCAATTCGGCGATTTTTTCCAGCAAGCGGGCTTTGTTGACCTGGTAAGGTAGCTCGGTGGTGATGATGGCTTGGCGACCGCTATCGCCTATGTCTTCAAAATGGCTACGGCCACGTAGATAGATGCGACCACGACCGGTGGCGTAGGCTTCAAAGATACCGGACGCGCCGTTAATAATGCCGGCGGTCGGGAAATCCGGCCCAGGCACGATTTGCATCAATTCCGGAATGGTCAGATCGGGATTTTCGATCAAGGCCAGACAAGCGCTGATAATCTCGTTTAAATTATGCGGCGGAATATTGGTAGCCATACCGACCGCGATACCCGAGGAACCGTTGACCAACAAGGTCGGTACTCGGGTGGGCATAACGGTGGGTTCGGACTCGGACTCGTCGTAGTTGGCGACGAAATCGACAGTTTCCTTGTCCAGGTCAGCCAACAATTCGTGGGCAATTTTTGCCATCCGCACTTCGGTATATCGCATCGCCGCCGGCGAATCACCGTCCACCGAACCGAAGTTGCCTTGACCGTCTATAAGCATGTAACGCAAAGAAAACGGCTGCGCCATCCGCACCATGGTGTCGTAAACTGCAGTGTCGCCATGCGGGTGGTATTTACCGATCACGTCACCGACGATACGCGCCGATTTCTTATAAGGTTTATTCCAGTCGTTGCCAAGCTCGTTCATCGCATACAGTACGCGGCGGTGCACAGGCTTGAGGCCGTCTCTGACATCCGGAAGTGCCCTGCCAACGATTACGCTCATGGCATAATCAAGGTAGGATTGTTTCATCTCGTCTTCGAGATTGACGGGGATAATTTCTTTAGCGAAGTCTGACATGGGTCCGTGGTTCCAGTGCAGTCGAAAGCTTATCGATCGACGGGTTAGCCTGAAGCATCAATTCCATTTAAGCATTGCTAACAGGTTTATAAAGCCGTCGATTATAGCAAACGCCAACCACCGCCGTCAGGCAAAAATCTCGGTCAAAAAGTTTTGCATGGCTTGCCATGACCGACGATCAGCAACCGGCTGATAAACTGTGCCAAAACCAGGATTATTAGCCACTGGGTTGGTGAAGGCATGCATGGTTTGACCATAACTATGCAACTGCCAATCCGCACCAGCCTTGGTTAATTCGTTCTGCAGGGCAAGTACTTGCTCGGCGGACGCCATCGGATCGTCGTAGCCATGCAACACCAACACCTTCGCTTTGATACTGAGGTTAGGGATGTTTTCCGGCGCACCCAGCAACCCGTGAAACGATACCACCCCGCAAATATCCACACCCGTCCGCGCCAAATCCAACGCACACAAGCCGCCGAAGCAAAAGCCTATCGCCGCAATCCTAGCGTTGTCTGCCCACGGCATTAGTTTGACTGTGGATAGCGCCGCCTGTAAGCGCTGTTGCAGCTTTGCCCGGTCTTGGATAAAAGGTTGCATCAACGCCGCATTTTCTTCCGGGCTTTTTCCGAGCACGCCTTTACCGTACATATCGGTCGCGAACGCCAGATAACCCAATTCCGCCAGCTTAAGTGCCTTGTCAGCCACAAACTGGTCTCGCCCGCCCCAAGCATGGTGGATCAGCACCACAGGTCTCTGCCCAACAATCGCATCGTCATAAGCAAAAAAACCTTCCAGCACCGTATCGCGATCCAAGTAACTGACTGTGTTCGAGATTATCGCCATAAGCTATTTCCTACCCTTTTAATCACAACTCACCAGTTTGTTGCAGCGTCTGTAAAAACCCAGCGGACGCTTCTTCCACCATGTCCAGCACCCGCTCAAAGCCGTAGCTGCCGCCGTAATAAGGGTCAGGCACTTCGCGTTGATTCAAGTGCGGCGCGTAATCAAGAAAGTGCCGAATTTTATGACTCAAATCAACCGGACAGGCTTCTTTTAATATGGCGTGATTCTCGTCGTCCATTACCAGTATATGATCGAACGCTTCAAAGTCGGCGGATACAACCTTGCGTGCCCGCAGATGTTTCAATTCAACCCCCCTATCGCGAGCAGCTTTTTGCGCGCGTAAATCTGGCGCGTCACCAATGTGATAGGCATGGGTACCCGCGGAATCTATTTGAAAGCGTTCCGCCAGGTTTCTTGTAGACACTAAATTTGAGAAAACGCCTTCCGCGGTGGGCGATCTACAGATGTTGCCCATACACACAAACAAAACCTTGATTTTCCGCATAGTTGTTAAGTTTTTAGAATAGATGACGCTAAATTGTAAGCTATACTCGGTTGGCATGTCTTCAGGATGGTACTGGAAAGACGGTTAATACAAGAAATTTAAAGCGTATTTAGGGGAGTTTCGGATGTTGATGATGAACTGGCATTCTGTAGGGGTAAAGGTGGTTTCTATAACCATGTCGGTGCTAACGCTTTTAGGCATAGCGATTTTGGTTGTTTACTCAAGCTTTGAGAAACAAAAGCTGATTGACCGGGAAATCAAAGCCTCACGGCAATTACTCACGCTGTCCGAATCAATCCGCGACAATGTTGTAAAAAAATGGGAATCAGGTATCTACACGCCTGAGCAACTCATGCAATTGGTCGAACAAAAAGGTAGCTCAAAAGCCAGAGAACTGGTCGTCGCCACCGTGCCGACCGCCAATGCGTGGGACGTCATCGAAGCAGAAGCAAAAGAGCACGGCTTTCGCTTCAAAGCGCCGTCTCTTAACCCCAGAAACCCTCGAAACGCAGCCGATGACATCGAACGTCAAGCTCTGGAGTTTTTCAGAAGCAATCCTTCCGCCCAAGACTACAGCTACGTAGACGAAGAAAAACAGGAAGTCCGCTATTTACGCCCCGTCAAATTGGTCAAGCAATGCGAAATATGCCATGGCGACCCCAAGACATCGCAAAGCCTATGGAATAACGAGAAGGGCCAGGATTTGTTGGGTTATCCAATGGAAAATCGCCGCGCCGGCGACTTACATGGCGCATTCGAAATCGTCACCCCATTCAGCGTGGCCCTTGCCGAGCTTAAAAGTAATACCGTTTATGCTATCGGCTTCTTATGCATAACACTGATCATCATCGGCTTCACCGGCTACTTTACGATGAGCAAAATCATCATAGGCCCGCTGACAGCACTGGCTTTGAAGCTGCAAGACATAGGCAGTGGTGAGGGTGACCTCCGGGCTCGCCTGGATGCGAGCGGCAAATCCGAGTTTGCCTGGATCGCATCGAGTTTTAATACTTTCGTTCGCAAAATAGCCAAAACCATCGATCAGATCAGCTCTACCAGTGAAAAGCTGGCCAGCTCTTCACACAAACTCGCCAATATCACCCAATCGACCCAAGCCGGTGTGGAGCGGCAATTGCACGAAACCACCTTAGTGGCTAATGCGATGAAACAAATGACGTCTACGGTGCAAGAAGTCGCCAAAAATGCCGTTAGAGCTTCGGAAGCCGCAGAAATCGCTGATCGCGAGGCGTCTTCAGGCAAAAACATTGTGAAAGATGCCGTGCATGGCATTAACAGCTTGGCGTCTGAAGTGGAAAACGCCGCTAACGTCATTCACGAACTGGAAAACGACAGCAACAGCATCGGCGAGGTATTGGGGGTCATTCAAGGGATTGCCGAGCAAACCAATTTGCTGGCATTAAACGCCGCGATAGAAGCAGCCCGGGCTGGTGAGCAAGGTCGCGGTTTTGCAGTTGTAGCCGACGAAGTCAGAACATTGGCTAGTCGCACCCAAAACTCCACGTTGGAAATCCAAAAAACCATCGAACGCTTGCAGGACCGCGCCAAACAAGCCGTGGCAGTGATGGAAAACGGTAGAAGCCGCGCTAACTCCAGCGTGGAGCAAGCCGCATCCGCCGGCGGCTCCATTACCACTATCAGCGAACGTATCGACACCATTAACGATATGAATAACCAGATAGCCAGCGCTGCCGAGGAACAAACTGCGGTTGCCGAGGAAATCAATCGTAATATCAGCAATATCAGCCGGGTATCCGAAGAAACTTCGGTGGGCGCGAAAAATACCGCAGATGCCTGCCACGAATTACTTGATCTGGCTAACCAGTTGCGCTCCATGGTTGGAAACTTTAAGACCTAGCTAAACCTCTATCGGCTCGGCTCGGCGTAACCCGCATTAGGGCGGCGCCGAGCCCTGAACCGGTGTTAAATTTATAAGGTTTGTTTGCCCAGGCTGGCTATAATTCACTAAGAATAATTACAATTTCGTAGCTTAAGGATGAAGACATGCCAACAAAAATGAACCAACTGTTCGACCAAATCCACAAAATTCCGCAAGTACCCGAAGTCGTAAGATCCATCATAAATCAGCTAAACAATCCCAACGCTGATATGCTCGACATAGCCAAAAACGTGGAAAAGGAACAAGTGATTGTTTTAAAAATCCTGCGTTTGGTCAACTCCGCGCATTTTGGTTTATCTCGTAAAATTGGCTCTATAGACGAAGCCATCACCATGCTGGGCATGAACCAGCTGAAAACATTGGTGGTCGCATCCGGGATTGTCAGTGTAGTACCGCAATTGGATAATTTCGATGTCAAACAAAGCTGGCGGAATAGTTTTCGCACGGCAGGTTATGCAAAATGGTTCGCGGCCCAAGCAGGTCTGGCGGCCGACATTGCCTACACCGCCGGGCTAATCAGCAATCTGGGTAACCTGCTGATTCACATCGGGAGCCCCAGAGAAGCCAACGAAATCGATCAGCATGTGAAAAACGGCAACGTCAGACTGGAAATTGAAAAAAGGCGCTTAGGCTATACCAGCCCGGCCATCTGCGCTGAGCTTTGCCGCCGCTGGAAATTTGCTGACGAATTAGTCGAAACCATTGAACAATCGGCTGAACCTTTGGCAGCTGAGACGCCTAACAAGTTAGCTTGCGCGGTTTTCCTTGCCCATACAATCAGCGATTACCAAGATCAGGGCTTGGATGAAGATCAGATTTTAGCCTCGCTACCCAATCAAGTAACTGCGCTTTTAGGACTATCTGAGCAACTTCTTAAGGAAAAATTGCCGGATGTTCTAGCGGCTAAATCTGAACTCGACGGCCTTCTGGATTAAACAACATAATTCTCAATAATCGTTCAGGCGAATTTATTTGTCTGAACGATTGCTTTACTAGCCGCGCTAATTAAGTCCCGCACGAACAACCCACCTCCCCGCTAAAACCGGCTATCAGCGCGCCGTCATCCCCAAGTTGACCGCGATATGTGCAAGTTCGGTAGTCGTATCCACTTGTAGCTTCTTTTTGATTTGTGTGGCGTAGTTCGCCACGGTCTTATGACCCAGACATAATTGATCGGCGACCTTATGCACCGTCAACCCTTGGGCAAGCAAACTAAATACATCGAACTCTCGTGCCGAGAAACCGGCGATTATCGTTTGATAGCCGGTGTGTTGCCGTTCTTCACCACCGCCCTTAACCAAACCGCGCTCGACATACTGTTTACCTGACATAATTGCCGCTATCGCTTCGGCAAGAATACCGGGAGCGCTATTTTTAGTGATATAACCCTGCGCTCCGGCCGCCAACGCCCGGCTAACGTAGACTTGTTCATGATGCACACTAAAAACTAAAATTCTCGCCTCGCTGTCGCGCTGAATGATCCGCCGAATAGTTTCCAAGCCGCCAATCCCCGGCATGGACAAATCCATCACCAACATATCGGGCTGCAATTCTTGATAAAGCTGAATAGCCTGCTCGCCACGCTCGGCTTCACCGATCACTTCGACACTGTCCCCGGCTGCCAACAGCATTTTAAAACCAGCGCGCACGACCAAATGATCGTCCACCAGCACGATTTTTATCTTGTTATTCATATGAGCGGGATTCGTGCGTTAACCAACATACCTGAACCTGGACGCGACAGCAATTGCAACTCGCCGTCCAACGACTTGATGCGTTCTTTGATGCCCAATAAACCAAAGCCTTGACTGGTAGTCTGCAAATCGCAGCCTCGCCCGTCATCCTGCACTTTAAGTTGTAAATACGCGCGCGGTAGATCGAGTTTTTCCAAGTCGATACTCACACTGTGCGCCTGGGCATGGCGGACCACGTTGGTCAAACACTCCTGAATCACTCGAAACACCTGAATAGTCAGATTTTTATCCAGACCGTCCACTGCGTCGCTACAGCGAATCGTCAGCCGCAGATCGGCATTGCGTTCCGACCAATGATTGACCATTTCCTCCAGGGTGGCCTTCAATCCCAACTCGGTCAACACCAAAGGATGCAATTGCTGCATCATCGAACGCACCACCGTCATTAAATGATCGCAAATTTCCGAGATTGTCGCGGTTATTTTAGCCGCGTCGGCTTTGCGATGCGCCGCCGTAACGGCCATCACTTTAATAGCGGTCAGGGATTGGCCGAATTCGTCATGCAATTCTTGCGACAGACGTTGGCGCTCTTCTTCTTGGATCGCCAGCGAATGCTGTGTCAAAGCGCGGTTTTCCTGACGGGTTTTTTCCAATTCCACCGTCATATGATTGATTGCATTGGCAATATCATCAAACTCCTGCGTGGAAAATGGCGGCAATTGTTGCCGATATTGGCCGGTTTCAATCAGACGTAACGCATCGACTATGACCGCAATCGATTTCAAGGACTTATTAAATACCAGATTGACCGCCAGGAAGGTCAACATGGTCAACAAGGAAATCGACGCAAAAAACGCCACACTTTCCTGCCAGACTTCGGTGATTTCATCGAGCGGCTGGGCCTGAATAATCAGCGTCAACAGCTTGCCATCCTGCATATTCAGTTGATGCTCGACCTTGGGATAATCGCCTTTTACCAAGCGGATAAACCAGCCAGGCGGCATTTCTTCGGGATTGATCGGTTGATTTTCACCGGCGAAATGGATCAGTTGTCCATCCGGCTTTTGCAATTGGATGCTCAAATGCCGCGTTTGCCGCAATGCGCTGAAGCGGGATAAATCGTCGCTTTGTTGAAACACAGGGGTATCGGCAATACCCAAGGTAATCAGTTGCAAGGCCAAATGAATCGAGGCATCGACCTCTTTTTCGACCGCTTGACGGGCTTGCCAGACTGCAATCGCCCCGCCCAATACCAAAATACAAACCGAAGACAGCAGGATGCGACAAATAATCTGGTAGCGAAGGCTCATGACGTGGAGTGCGTTGAAAACCTTCTATTATCCAGCCTAGCTTCCCGTACAGCTATAGGAAAAATTCTTATTTATTTCCTGAACCCAAGACCTGCACAGTGAAGCCAGTTAACTATTGACGCTCTGGCTCCTTGCATAAACACAGGCAAGTTAAAAACATTCCAAAGCCGTCGAACCTAAGCTGATTAGCGGACCGACACTATTTAGCCCACCCAAACCCGGGCGTTTCTGAACATGCGCAACCACGCCCCATCTTCCTGCCACTCGGCTGGATGCCAAGAGTTTTGTATCGCTCTAAAGCAACGTTCCGGATGCGGCATCATGATGGTAAAACGGCCGTCGGCAGTGGTCAAACCGGTGATGCCAAGCGGCGAGCCGTTCGGGTTGGCCGGAAAAGCCTGGGTCTCATTGCCGTAGTTATCGACATAACTGATCACAACTTCGGCTCCCACAGCGTTTTGAGAACCAAACTCGGCGCGGCCTTCCCCATGCGCCACCACGACCGGCAGTATCGAACCAGCCATGCCTTGGAAGAAGATCGACGGCGATGCCTGCACCTTGACCAACGCCACCCGCGCCTCGAATTGTTCGGACAGATTGCGTTTGAACTGCGGCCAATGTTCCGCGCCGGGGATGATGTCTTTAAGACCGGACATCATCTGACAACCGTTGCAAACGCCCAAGCCAAAGGTATCGGAACGCGCAAAAAACGCGGCAAATTCGTCACGCGCTTTCGGGTTGAATAAAATCGATTTAGCCCAGCCGCCACCGGCACCCAACACGTCACCGTAAGAGAAGCCGCCGCACGCCACCAGACCGGTAAAGTCGGCCAGCGACACCCGGCCGCTGATGATGTCGGTCATATGCACATCAATCGCCGCGAAACCGGCTCTATCGAAGGCCGCCGCCATTTCCACATGACCGTTGACGCCTTGCTCGCGCAAAATAGCGACTTTTGGTCGATCCGCACCCGCGAATTTCGCAGCTATATTGTCGTTGATGTCGTAAGTTAACTGAGCAGACAATCCAGGATCGTTGTAGTCGGCGATACGCTCGAATTGTTGGTGGGCGCAATCCGGATTGTCGCGCAAGGCCTGCATTCTAAAGCTGACTTCCGACCAGGTTTGTTGCAAGGCTGCGCGTTCCGCGCTGAAGATTTCGTTGCTGTTCAGAACGATGCGTAACTTTTGATCTGAGCTTAATTTGCCGACGACATGGGTAAATTCGTCCAGCCCAGCCTGATCCAGTATTCGCGCAACGTGATCCAGTTCAGCGGTTTTAACCTGTATCACTGCGCCCAATTCTTCGTTGAACAAACTCGCGAGTGCATCGCCACCCAATTCGGAAATATCTAATTCAACGCCTATACGGCTGGCAAACAGCATTTCGCTCACCGTCGCCAGCAAGCCACCATCAGACCGATCATGATAAGCCAGAATCAGCCCTTGTTCGTTCAAGGCTTGAATGGTATCGAAGAAACGTTTGAACAAACCCGCATCGTCCAGATCGGGTGCCTGGTTGCCGAGCTGATTGTAAACTTGGGCTAGCACCGAACCACCGAGACGGTTTTTGCCCTGGCCCAGATCGATCAACAGCAACATACTGTCAGTATCTTTGAGCTCAGGTGTTAAAGTTTTACGCACGTCCTGTATCGGCGAGAATGCGGTGATAATCAGCGACAGCGGCGAGGTCATGGTCTTTTCGACGCCCATGGATGAGCTAGTGTCGCGGTAAACAGGATGCTGGGAGCTACCTTTCCAAACGCTTTTCATAGACAGCGAATCCTTGCCGACCGGTATCGCGATGCCCAGCTCGGGGCATAATTCCATACCAACCGCCTTGACGGTGTCGAACAGCGCCGCATCTTCGCCTGGACTACCGCAGGCCGCCATCCAGTTGGCGGACAGTTTAACGTCGTTGAGCTTGCCGATACGGGCTGCGGCCAGATTCGTCAAAGCCTCGCCTATCGCCATGCGGCCGGAAGCAGGACCATCAATCAAAGCCAACGGCGTGCGTTCACCCATCGCCATCGCTTCGCCGGTATGCGCGTAAAAGCCTGAGGCGGTTACCGCGACATCGGCTACCGGCACCTGCCAGGGGCCGACCATCTGGTCTCGAGCCACCAAACCGGTTACCGAGCGGTCGCCGATGTGAATCAAGAAACTTTTGTCGGCTACTGCCGGGAAAGCCAACACCCGTTTGACCGCTTCGGCCAATTCGACTTTATCAAGTTGCAGTCCGGGTAAATTCTTATTTAATCGCTGTACGTTTCTATGCATTTTCGGCGGCTTGCCGAACAGCACCGACATCGGCAAATCGACAGGGGCTCCACCTAGCCATTCGTCGCTGAGGGTCAAATGTTCGGCGTCAGTCGCTTCTCCGATTACCGCATACAAGCAATGCTCGCGTTTACAGAAAGACTCGAACAACGCCAAGGATTCCGGCTTGATCGCCACCACATAGCGTTCCTGAGCCTCATTGCACCAGATTTGCATAGGCGACATGCCTTTGTCGGCATTCTGTACCTTGCGCAACTCAAAACGGCCACCGCGATTGCAGTCGTGAATAATTTCCGGCACTGCGTTGGACAAGCCACCTGCGCCGATGTCGTGAATGGAAACAATCGGCGTGTTCTCGCCCAAGGAATTACAGTGATTGATCACTTCCTGGCAACGCCGCTCCATTTCCGGATTTTCCCGCTGTACCGAAGCAAAATCCAGTTCAGCAGCGCTTTCGCCCGAGGTTTGCGACGACGCTGCACCGCCGCCAAGGCCGATCAGCATCGCCGGACCACCCAGAATGACGATCAAGGAACCGGCGGGGATAGGATGCTTGTCAACCAGCATTGGCCGAATATTGCCCATCCCGCCGGCGATCATGATGGGTTTGTGGTAACCACGGTATTGATTGGCTTCGCCGGTTTCGGACGGTTGCTCGAAGCTGCGGAAATAGCCCGCAATGTTCGGGCGGCCGAATTCGTTATTAAACGCCGCACCGCCTATCGGCCCTTCCAGCATGATGTCCAAGGCCGACACGATGCGTTCGGGTTTGCCGTAATCGGCTTCCCAAGGTTGCGAAAAACCGGGGATTTTAAGATGCGAAACACTAAAGCCTGTCAGGCCGGCTTTAGTCGCCGATCCGCGACCAGTGGCACCTTCGTCGCGAATTTCACCGCCGGAGCCCGTGGCCGCACCGGGATGCGGAGAAATCGCAGTCGGATGATTATGGGTTTCCACTTTCATCAGCATGTGCGCTTGTTCTTCGACATAGCCGTAGGCATAGTTATTAGCTGCATCGCGAATGAATACTTGTGTGCTGGGACCTTCCAGAACCGACGAGTTATCGCTGTAAGCCGACAGCACGCCTTGCGGGTTCAGCGTATGCGTGTTGCGGATCATCGCGAACAAAGACTTGGCTTGCTCTTCGCCGTCTATGGTCCAGCTGGCGTTGAAGATTTTATGCCGGCAATGCTCCGAATTGGCCTGAGCGAACATCATCAGTTCCACATCGGTCGGGTTGCGGCCTAAACCGATAAAACTCTCGGTCAAATAATCGATCTCGTCGGCAGACAAAGCCATGCCTAACTCTGTATTGGCATTAACCAGTGCCTCCCTGCCCTGTTCAATGATCGCTACGGTTTGTAACGGCTGGGGATCGTGTTCAGCAAACAAATCAAGCTCAGCCGGATCGTAAACCACTTGTTGGATCATTCTATCGTGCAGTAAAACCGCCAGCTGGTGTTTGACGGCATCGCTCAAGCTTTCGGTACTGGTAAAGCTATATTCGATACCCCGTTCGATACGTTTTACCGTAGACAAACCGCAACGCTCGGCTATTTCCGAGGCTTTACTGGACCAAGGCGAAATAGTGCCTAAACGCGGCACCACCCATAAGGACACAACTTGGGATTCAGGCAATTCGCCATTTTCACCGACCGAGGCATATTCGCTGTTTTCGTGGCTATGGCCGTAATCGAGCAAACGTTCCAGCATCGCCGATTGCTCGGCGGGCAACTGACCATCGATTTGCACGAAATGCTGAAATCGGGCACTGACCGCAGTAATACTGGCGGCGACCGCCTGTAGTTCGGTCAGCAGTTTTTCAATACGAAAACGGGAAAGAGCGGAGGTTCCGGATAGGGTCAACATGGGCTGTGTTTGAGTCGATTTTTAAAGCTGAAAGAGATAAATACGGGGCATTCCGGACGTAAATCGCGGGAAGCCCCAAACCGCAAGCAACGCGGTCGTTTTATGGCGCCGCCGCATTATCGGCTGCGTTGTCCGACTTTTCCGGGGTGCTGCTCGGTATATCCTGGTTGATGCCTTCGGTAATTAATCTGAGCAAAGAGGTCGCAGCGGCATTTGATAAGGTTTTACCGTCACTATCTTGCACGGTCACTTCGGTAAGTAGTTCATCGAGTTGATGCAGACTTACCCGGTATTCTTGTTCCTGACTAGGATCGTCACCGAATAAAAACGTGATTTCGTCCAAAATGGACCCGTCTTCCGGCTTGATCGCGTCAGGATCGTATTTAACAAAGAAATAGCCTTTATCCATATTCCGCTCAACCACTTCCATTTTTTGCCGGCTCAAGGCTTTACCGACTATCCACCATGCTTGAGTGGCGGATTGATCGATTTGCAAACTGCTGACGCCATTGCTGCCGGCTGCTTGCACGCTACGCCCTGAACCCGCTGCCGCTACAGTCTCCTTAGCTTCGGCTTTCTCCGGCTTGCTGGATACGGGTTCGACAGCATCTGCCGCCGCCGTGGATTTGACTGATTCTTGCTGCACCGGCGCTGGTTCCGGCGTCTTACTTACCGGACTTGTCGCCAAGGTCTTGGTTTTCAGATCGTCCGGAACGACCAATTCGGGTATTTCAGTAGTAAATTGATAATCTCTTTCCTTATCCGGAAACCAGCTCTTGATGGTGCTGCACGAGGCATTTACTAACAACGCGGAGACCAGCGCCAAACGACCGTATAGGCGAGTTTTCATGATTATAAAACGCCAGCTTGATGCATCGCCGTACGCACGGTAGCGAAACAATCCTCGGTTAGCCAAGTCAAAGGCAAACGAATACCATGGCCCATCAAACCCATTTCAGCCACCGCCCATTTCACGGGGATAGGATTGGATTGGATGAATAAACTGCTATGTAAGCCGGTTAATTTGGCGTCTATCGCCTCCGCAGTTGCGCGATCACCACTCATCGCCGCAGTCAGCATTTCATGCACCAATCTTGGTGCCACGTTGCCGGTTACGGTGATGCTACCGTTGCCGCCCAACAAACAAAATTCGCAGCTGGTGGCGTCGTCGCCGGTATACAGCGCAAAATCGTCGCCAGTTAAATCCCGGATTTGTTTAACCCTTTCCAACTTGCCTGTCGCTTCTTTCACGCCAACGATGTTATCGATTTTCGACAGTTTACCCACGGTTTCCGGCAACAGGTCGCAGGCGGTACGGCCCGGCACGTTGTACAGGATTTGCGGAATGTCGACCGCTTCGGCGATGGCTTTGTAATGCAGGTACAAGCCTTCCTGAGTCGGCTTGTTGTAATAAGGCGTTACCAGCAAACAGGCATCCGCGCCCGCTTGTTTGGCTTTTTGGGTCAGACGAATCGCCTCGCGCGTACAATTGGCACCGGTACCGGCAATGACCGGTATCCGGCCCACCACGCAATCGACGATAAACTTGATGACTGCACAATGTTCGTCTTCGTCGAGAGTTGCCGATTCGCCGGTAGTGCCTACCGCGACCAGCGCGTCGCTGCCCTGCTCTATATGAAATTCCACCAGCCGTTTCAGACTGGCTTCATCCACCGCACCGTCTTCCGTCATCGGGGTTACCAGCGCAACGATACTACCTTGAATCATGCAAATCTCTCGTGTTTAGGTAAATAAAACCTAGCCATTATATCAAGCTAACCCTGAAAACTCAGCCTGTTATATTTGCCGGGCGGCCAGAAATCTATCCAGCGCGTTCGCGAAGTTTTGGACATCTTTGGCCGCCATGGCCGCCGCCCCGCCGGATGCCAAACCGTTATCGCGCAAGCCTTCCATGAAATCGCGCATGGCCAGTTTCTCGCCGATATTCTCCGCCGTGTAAGCTTCGCCACGCGGGTTAATCACAAACCCCTGCTTGGCTATGATTTTTGCGGCCAGCGGAATATCGCCGGTAATCGCCACATCGCCAGCCCGAAAATGCTCGACGATATAATCATCAGCCACATCAAAACCGCCGCTGACGCGAATGGATTTAATGTATCGCGACGGCGGCGCGGCTATGCTTTGATTGGCTACCAGCAATAATTCCAACTGTCTTTTTTGGGCGACGCGAAACAATACCGTTTTTATCAAATTTGGACAGGCGTCCGCATCCACCCAAATCTTGATTGCCACCGTCATTGCTCGGTATTCATGTCCGGTTTTATGCGAATATACCAACCATAGTACAAGGCATAGGCCACCAAAAATACCAGATAACCGGACCATAAAATATCCGACGCAAAATGCCCGCCCGAAGTCATCCGGGTAAAGCCCAAGGTCCAGGCCAGCACTATTGTCAGCAGGAAATAAATGGCTTTGTGGTTTTGCGACAGAAAATACAACACAAAAAATGTATAGCCCACCGAGCAATGGCCGCAGACGAAGGACTTGTCCGGGGTGTGGCCGAATTTGGCGGGCGGCACATACTGATGCTCACCGCCGAATTGGCTGACATGCACCGGCCGGGGTCTTCCCCAATGATCTTTAACGATAAGATTGACCACCAAGCCCGGACCTAAAGCAATGACCAGCAGAATATATAAGGCCTTCCTGCGAAAACGTTGCGTGTAGGCATGAAAATGACTCAGGACATAAACTGCTAACGCGATCAGACCGGACCACAATGTGAACGGAAAAGCATAGTCGTACAACAGTTTCCAGGGCCACCAGTGCTGCGTCGGCCAGACATCACTGGGATTTTCCGGATGATAAAATAAGGCCGCCAAGCGTAAATCCAGGTCTGTCAGCCCAAACAATAGCGTCGTTAGCGCCGCCAATAGCAAGACGAGCACTAGCTCATTGCGCGCGCGTCTAATTTTCAGATGGGGCATATCCTTCCTTATCTAATGTTTGCCGAACGGCTTCCGGCCAGAACTTCAGGTTTTCACCTAAGTACAGGTAATACGGGGAATTTGGTTTGGCGGGATTGGGAACTTGCGCCAAGAATCGAAAGCTTTGGAACGCCGCTTTCAATTCAGCAGGTAGGTTTTCCTCGGGGGTTTCACCAATCACAAAGCCGTTTTTGCCGATATACGCTTGCGGACCGGACCAGACCTCGTATTGCGATGTCACCAAACCGCTGGGTTCGTAACGATAAACCTGTGGATGATCGGGCAAATAAAACGCCAACTCGCTTGCCAGATAACGATGGCCCAAGGCTACCACAAAGGTATTATCCAGGTTGGGCAAACTGATCAAGCGCTCGAAATGCACATTAATTGCCAACTCCTGCCAATTATTAAAACGCTTGGTGGGATCGTACGCGGTGTTTTGCAATTTAAACATTTGTAACACGATGGGCAGCGAATAGGTCAACAGCACCATCGCCAAACCCAGCCCGATGCCGTATTTCAAGGTCCTTTTCCAGGCACCCGCCAACCCATTGCCGGCCAACAAAATCAAGGCGGTAAAATAAAACGGCATCGGCCAATTACCCTGGGCTTTTTGCAGAACGCTGAGCAGCAACACCCCCAATAATAAAGCGGGCCCCATCAATAACAAAAACCGTTGCTCTGCCGGCAGCCGTTTGAAGTTAAACGCGGCTTGCGCGCTACTGATCACTACCAAGAAAAACAGCACGGGCGAAACCAGCAACAGCTGATAAAGCAGAAAATCTCTGGCCCATTGCAAATGCTTAAGCACGCCAACTGGTTCGTGGTTACCGAAATGGCCTTTGCTATGCCCAAACATTACCCAGTCGTGTTGTTGGTTCCACCATAAAATAGGTACAGCAGCGACTAAAATGGGCAAAAAATACAGCCAAAATTCTTTTTTAAGATAGCTGCGTCGCTGACTATCCAAGCCCAAAAATATCAGTAACATTAACGGCAAAATCAATGCGGATTGCTTGCTCAGCAGGCCCGCTGCACTAGCCAAACCCGCCCATAACCAGGCGCGCGCTTGCTGGTCGAACAGCGCCCGCCTTAAGTAATACACGCTCATTACCCAGAAACAATACAGCGGCGCATCGATGGTCATCAGAAAGTTGGCCAAGACATTGATCGGCGTCGCCAACACCAGCAACAGCGCCAAAGCGCCACCGCGCGCACCGTAAAAGGCCTTTGCCGTAGCGTGAAAAAACCACAGAAAAACCGTACCCAACAGCAGCGCCGGCAAGCGCACGGTAAACGTATAATCGCCCAACAGCCAGGTAAATGCGCCAATCAGCCAAGCTATCATGGGCGGCTTACTGTAATAGCACCAGTCCGGTTGCCGTGACCAATCCCAGTAATAACTTTCATCGCCGATCAAATCAAAGCCGTTGATCAGCAAAAACCCGCCGCGCAACAGCATAATCGCCAGCAGCAAAGCCAGCGTATGCGCGTCCATCCAGCGTAACAATCTCTCAGACATAGGCTGTTACTCCCATTTCTCCAGATAATGCAACAACAGTTGCAGGCTGCGTTGCCCGCGAAATTCGTTAATATCCAACTTGTAGGCCGCGTTGACTTTCCGGCAGCCCAGCCATTTTTCGGGGTGATCGGCAAAAAACGCTATCGCATCCAGCAACTGGCCGCTGAACGGCAAGCGCAATACAAACTTTAAATGCTGCTGACCGACGATCCGGCATTGGATCACATCGAACACGCCATTGAATACCGGCTCTGGGAAGGTTTGCCCCCACACAGCCGCTTGCTGGAGAACTTCCGCAAATGCCAAGCTCATGTGCTGCTCGTCCAATTCACCGTCGGAATAGACCTTCTGTTCCAGATCCACCAACTCCAATTTCGCCGCCACCGTCTCGGCAAAGGCCAAGGCAAAATGCGGATAGTCGTGCAATTTAATTGTCAATCCCGCCGCCATCGCATGACCGCCGAATTTGCTTAAAATCTGCGGATGCTTGGCAGCAATCTCGCTGAGCACATCACGAATATGTACGCCATTAATGGAGCGTGCCGAACCCTTAATATCGCCGTTGTCAGAAGGTGCAAATGCAATTACCGGCCGGTGTACGCGGTCTTTGATCCGCGACGCCAGAATACCGATCACGCCTTGATGCCAATTGCCGTCATAGAGACAAACCCCCGCCGGCACATGTTTTTCATCGAGCGCCTTCATTTCCGAAAGCAAAGCCATGGCCTCGGTCTTCATCTGCCCTTCGACTTCTTTTCGGTCCTGGTTCAAGGCATGCAATTGCTCGGCTATGTCATGCGCCAGCCCGGCATCGTCGGTCAGCAAACACTGGATACCCAAAGACATATCGTCCATCCGCCCGGCCGCGTTCAAACGCGGCGCGATGGAAAAACCCAGATCGCTGGCGTGAATCCCGGCCAATTGCTTGCCGGCGATTTCAGTCAAGGCCTTGATACCCGGCTGACATTGCCCGGAGCGAATTCGCAGCAAGCCTTGATGCACCAAAATCCGATTGACCTGATCCAAAGCCACCACGTCCGCGACCGTGCCCAAAGCCACATAATCCAGCAGTCGCGCCAGATTCGGCTCCGGGATGCCAGCTTTTTCAAACCAATGCAATTCGCGCAAACGAATCCGCAAGGCCATCAGGATGTAAAACATCACGCCCACTCCGGCGATATGCCGACTGGGAAATTTGTCGTCCGGCAGATTCGGATTGACGATCGCATCGGCAGCAGGCAATTCAAGACCCGGTAAATGATGATCGGTGATCAACACTTTGATGCCGGCAGCCTTGGCGGCCTTGACACCCTCGATGCTGGAAATGCCGTTATCCACCGTGACGATAATATCGGGCGTTTGCCGCTTCACCAGTTCGACGATTTCCGGGGTCAGACCGTAACCGTATTCGAAACGATTGGGCACCACAAAATCGACCGCGCCGGCACCCAGCAAACTCAAACCCTTCAAGGCCAACGCGCAACTAGTGGCGCCGTCGGCATCAAAATCGGCGACTACGGTAATTTTTTGCTGTTGTTTGATCGCCGATACCAGATGCTCGACCATCTCCTTCATGCCGGTCAGTAACCACGGCGAAGGCAAACTCGCCAGACTACGCTCCAACTCGTCGGCACTCTGCACGCCCCTGCTGCTAAAAATCCGTTGCAGCACAGGGTCCATCTCGCCGAAATGCGGATTTTTAGTCTGCACCGGCCTCGGAAGGATGACTTTCTTAACGCTTTGCAGATACATATCAGGCAATAAAAAAGCCGGCAAATGCCGGCTTTCCGATGCTCATCGTTAGACTCACATCGAATCCAGAATAGCTTTTTTCACCGCATCCAGTGTGGCGTCGATCGTCACCGGATGTGCGTCTTTACACTGACTGATGGCAATATCCGGATCCTTGATACCGTTGCCGGTCAAGGTACAAACAATTTTGCTACCCTCCGGAATATTACCGTTGGCGATGTCATGCAAAGCGCCAGCCAGTGATGTAGCGGAAGCCGGCTCACAGAAAATGCCTTCGTAGGACGACAACATTTTTTGTGCGGCCAAGATTTGCTGGTCGGTGAACGACTCAAACCAACCGCCGGATTGTTTCTGCGCGGTCCAGGCGCCATCCCAAGATTGCGGATGACCGATACGGATTGCCGTAGCCACGGTTTCCGGGTTATCCACCATTGCTCTAGCAACAAATGGCGCAGCACCGGCGGCTTGATACCCGCACATCACCGGCCGCTTTTTAGTAACGGCTTTATGCGTTGCGCTATCGGTCGAATATTCTTTATAACCTTTCCAATAGGCGGTGATATTGCCGGCATTACCGACGGGCAAGCAGTGGAAATCGGGAGCATCGCCCAGCGCATCGACGATTTCGAAAGCGGCAGTTTTTTGGCCGTCGATCCGATAGGGGTTGATGGAATTTACAATGGTGACGGGCGCGTGATCGGAAATTTTCTTCACAATATCCATGCCGGCGTCGAAATTGCCGTTGATCTGAATAATTTGCGCACCGTACATTAGCGTTTGCGCCAATTTTCCCAACGCAATCTTGCCTTCCGGAATCAATACAAAGGCTTTGATGCCGGCGCGGACTGCATACGCAGCCGCAGCCGCCGAAGTATTACCAGTGGACGCGCAAATAATGGCCTGGCTGCCCTCTTCCACGGCTTTGGTCACCGCCATGGTCATACCGCGATCTTTAAAGGAACCGGTCGGATTCAAACCTTCGAATTTAACGTAAATATCGACATCCTTGCCAATCAGTCGCGGAATATTTTGCAACTGAATCAGCGGAGTATTGCCTTCGCAAAGACTGATCAGCCTGGTGTCGGCGGAGACCGGCAAGCGGTCGCGGTAACGTTCGATGATGCCTGTATAGCGGGTTTGGTTTGCCATGGTTTATCCTAAAGTTTCCAAGCGAATCCGCGCCACTTTGCCGCTGACTGTCGCCAGCGCTTCGATGGCCGCAATCGCGGCGTTCATTTCTTTTTCCAGAGTCAGTTGCGTCAACATGATGATGGGTACCGAAGTCTCGCCTTGCGGCGGCTCTTTTTGGATCAAGGCTTCAATGCTGATGTTGTGCGCGGCCAGTATTCGGGTCACATCGGCCAGCACGCCGGGCTTGTCTTCGGCGGTCAGGCGCAGGTAGTAAGCAGTTTTAATTTGCTCGGCAGGCAACACCGGGATGTCGGCAATCGCATCGGCCTGGAAGGCCAGATGTGGCACCCGGTTTTCCGGGTCGCTGGTCATCGCTCTAACCACATCTACCAGATCGGCCACTACAGCGGAAGCAGTCGGCTCTGCACCCGCGCCGGCGCCATAATATAAGGTTGGACCAACCGCATCGCCGCACACCAGCACCGCATTCATCACGCCATCGACATTGGCGATCAAGCGGCGCTTGGGAATCAGCGTCGGATGTACGCGTAATTCAATGCCATCTTCGGTTTTGCGGGCAATACCAAGGTTCTTGATTCGATAACCTAGCGCTTCGGCGTACTCGACATCCAGGCGGGTGATTTTGGTGATACCTTCCGTGAAAACTTTCTCGAACTGCAACGGAATGCCGAAGGCGATTGACGCCAGAATGGTCAATTTATGCCCGGCATCTATGCCCTCCACATCGAAAGTTGGATCGGCTTCCGCGTATCCAAGCGCCTGCGCTTCGGCCAATACATCTGTAAAGTCGCGACCTTTGTCGCGCATTTCGGTGAGGATGAAGTTGCCGGTGCCGTTGATGATGCCCGCCAACCATTTGATGCGGTTGCCGGCCAGACCTTCGCGGATGGCTTTGATGATGGGTATGCCGCCGGCCACGGCCGCTTCAAACAATACCATCACGCCTTTTTTGCTGGCTTCCGCGAAAATTTCGTTACCGTGTAGAGCTATCAGGGCTTTATTGGCGGTGACCACATGCTTGCCGTTGGCAATCGCCGTTAACACCAGTTGTTTAGCCAGATCGTAGCCGCCGATCAATTCGACGACCACATCGATATCAGGATCATTGACGATCTCGAACGGATCTGAGGTCAAGGTGATGCCATCGGTAGCGCAAATCCGCGTCCGATTCAGATCGCGCGCAGAAGCACGGGTGACCACGATTTCACGGCCGGCCCGGCGGGCAATTTCCCCGGCATTCCTTTTCAGTACGTTGACGGTGCCGCCACCGACGGTCCCCAATCCCAAAACCCCAACTGTTACCGGCTTCAAACCTGACTCCTAGCGTTATACCCAAAAATGGCGGCGATTATACTACGTTGTCTTTTTTCAGCATATTGCGGATGCTGCGCAAGGCCTGGCGGGTTCTATGCTCGTTTTCGATCAAACTAAAACGGATATGATCGTCGCCGTGTTGACCAAAACCGATACCCGGCGATATCGCCACCTTGGCATCGATGATCAATTTCTTGGCAAATTCGATGGAGCCCATTTCCCGGTAGGCTTCCGGAATCTTGGCCCAAACAAACATCGTGGCCTTGGGCTTCTCGACGTGCCAACCCATCGCATTCAAGCCGTCGCACAGTACATCGCGGCGCGCTTTGTACATGTCGCAGATTTCTTTCACGCAATCTTGCGGACCTTCCAGAGCGGTGATCGCCGCCACTTGAATCGGTGTAAACGTGCCGTAATCCATATAGGATTTGATGCGAGTCAAAGCGGCCACCAAGGTTGGATTGCCGCACATGAATCCTACCCGCCAGCCCGGCATGTTGTAACTTTTGGATAAGGAGAAAAACTCGACGGCGATGTCTTTCGCACCTTCCACCTGCAATATCGACGGGGCCACATAGCCATCGAACACGATGTCCGCATAAGCGATGTCGTGGACGATCCAGATATTATGTTCTTTACAAATCGCCACCACTTTCTCGAAGAAATCCAGCTCCACGCATTGGCAGGTCGGATTGCCCGGAAAATTCAGAATTAACATTTTCGGCTTGGGCCAGCATTCGGCAATGCCTTTTTGTAATTCTTCAAAAAAATCGACGCCGGGCGTCAACGGCACATGGCGAATATCCGCGCCGGCGATCACCACGCCATACGGATGAATCGGGTAAGCGGGGTTAGGCACCAACACCACATCGCCGGGGCCCAGCGTCGCCAGAGCCAAATGCGACAAGCCTTCCTTCGAGCCTATGGTGACAATGGCTTCGGTATTGAAATCCAAATCAACATCAAAACGCCGTTTGTACCAACCGCAAATGGCTTTGCGCAAACGAGGAATGCCTTTGGACACCGAATAGCGATGCGTGTCGTCGCGCTGCGCCACTTCCACCATCTTGTCGAGTATGTGCTTGGGCGTGGGCTGGTCCGGATTGCCCATACCGAAATCGATAACGTCCTCGCCTTCCGCTCGGGCTTTGGCTTTCAGCTCGTTGACGATATTAAAAACGTAAGGCGGCAGGCGGCTAATGCGATGAAATTCTTCCATTAATGACTCTTAAGATTCTGATTTTGGAGACGGCTTCTAAAGAAAAGCCGGCTAAGGTACTGTTGTTGCAGAGCGATGTCAATTTCGGTGCAGCGGGGCGCGTCCGAAAATCGTGATCGGCTGGAATTCAGGGCTGTACGGCAGTGCTTGACGCAACTTGAGCGGCGCCTGATCTCTGCTGATGCAGATAAGAACCGCCGACCAGAAACGTCAGCACCAACAGATAGATAACTGCGGCGATGTTTTTAACCTTCTTGCTGTCATCGTGACTGTGTTTGTTCATGAATAAAGTCTCGCGAATATACAGGGTTGCTACGGCAATTGTAACGCCTGCGCGGCTGCCTGAGAACGAAAAGCTCGAACTATAAGCCGGGCCGCACAACTACCGCCGTCCGCAACCGCGACTTGCCGAAGCAGGACATGCGATCAAAATCCTCACGGGCGATGGGAATAAACTGGCAATCCAGCTCATTCTGCCGACCGTCGTCCGGGTCGGAATCGTGCATATACAAACAATCCTTATCAAAACCGCTCATCACCACCCAGTGCGGGGCTTTTTTACGATCCATCGAAAAGGTACTGATCAGGATTAACGGTATCGCCCCGGCTTCGAACGCAGAGATCAAATCGTTCTGCGTAACATTGGCATAGTGTATCGCCACGCCCTGCTCCGCCGCTTCGCGCTTGAAGCAGTTATCCACCAGCTCGACGATCTGTTTTTTGTCGTCGCTGCGCACGCTATCAATAAACAAGGAGCCGGTTTGATTAATCCAGACTTCCACCGCAAACTGCCGGCGTTTGGCAGCCAAGGCCAAGCCTATGGGGTGGCAACCGCCGTGTCCGGAGGTCATAAATATAGTCGTGGCTTCACGCCACAACTCGATTTCCTGTTCGCGCGACGGCAGATAAGTTTTATTTAATGCGTGCATCGCCATCATTAACGCCGCCGGGCCGCAGGTAAACGGCGTAGTTTGCCGCAGCCAATGTACCGAACGATGCTGCGGGGTATCGCGGTAGCGGCGGATGCGTTTTTGATAGCGCAACGCATCTTTATGGTCTTGGTAATAGTCTCGATACAAACCAAATTTTTGAAAGCCCAGCGCCTCGTAAAGGCGGATGGCCGGAGTGTTATCCACGCTCACTTCCAGGCGCAGATACAGGCGACCATCGTCGCTGGCCGCTTGCTCGCCGGCCAGCATTAAAGCCTTGGCTATGCCCTTGCCGCGCAGCTGCGGCGCCACCGCCAGCGAATAAATCCGCGCCAAGCGGGTGCCGGGGTGATAAATAATCAAAATATAGCCGGCCACCAGCCCCGCCCATTCGGCTAACAACAGGGCGCGATGATCGGAACTCAACCAATGCCGGAAACTGCGTCGGCTTAATTTATCGGTAGCGAAGCTGGCATTCTCCAACGCCACCAAGCCCTCCAGATCGGCACTTTGCGCCGGACGCACAGCCAACGCGTTGGCTAAAGCCGGCAAAGCCGTCACGACGACACTCCGCGTAGCGCCTGACCCAGCACTTGCCGAGCGCGAAACAACACCATTTCCTGCCAGGCGTTGTCATTGGGACAGAAATGATGCCGCATCGTCAGGCTGTGGGCAAAACGTTGATCGTGATTATCTTCTGCCGCCCACAATTGATGATCGCGCAACAGCACTTCAAACAAGTGATCGGTGCTGTACGTGCCAAACTCCAGCGTCACATAACAACTTTGTGGATTCATGTTGGCGTGCCACAGATAATCCAATAAACCCAGCTTGGGCACAGAACTGGAAGTACCCGCCAGTGGCTGGGTCACCGAATCGCCATACCAGCTTTGCGCAACCGCCGCGCCGGGGCTGTCGGGCTGATGGTCGCAGATAATTTCCCCGTAACCATAGGGTCCGAGACCGGTATGCAAATCCACCACCGCCAGGCGGCGTTGCGCCAAGCTGTGACGTTGAATCAAGTCCTCACAGACCAGCCGGCCATGCGCCGGCGCGCGGCCACCGTAAAACGGACCGGACGGATCGCGGTATTGGCCGCCGCTGATGGCTTTTTCCAATGCGACTCGACCGTATTGCCGGCTAAAATCGGCAAACGCCTGCTGTCTTTGATCCATATCCATGACGAATAGCCAATCCCGCAAATTGTCGTAATCGGGGTTGTCCGGTAAGGGCTGACAAAAATCCACCGCATTCCGATTCAAATCCACGCCGTCGCCGTCGCAGCGCCGCGACCAAGCGTAACCCCAAGGCGTCAGCGCGTGGACCAACAATATCGCGGTATTGTTTGGAATGTCCAAGTGACGCTTGCTTAATCCTTGCAGAAAATCAAGCTGTATCGCACTGCCGGCAAAGCCTTCCACACCATGCGTGGCAGCAAGGCACACTACCAAGTTTTCTGCTTGTTCATCGCCTATCCAGGCGGCATCGGTTAGCAGAGCTTCACCGTCCGGCCCCAGTCCAGCGCATTGATAAATCTCATGCCGCACGGGGTGTGGCAGTTCCGCCAATAACGCCAACCAGCCATGACGGGCCGACGCATAACTAGCCGGGAATACGCTGGTATCAATTTCAGTGCCGAATGGGGACAAACTCATCTGCATACTCAAATGTTCGGAGACAGTAATTGTACAGTGTGGCAAACCCCTCAGCCGCAAGCAATAGGCAGTCTTAAAGGGAATTTCAGAATTCGGCTTGTCTTAAAACCCTACTGGTTTCAAAATCCCGCCCAACAAAAACTTACTGAGCATTTTTACCATGGCAAGTACGCTGTTGGTCGTTGACGACCTCTCGGATTGGAATCCTTATTATCCCAGCGATCAGGTCGTTAGTTTTGAAGACTATCTGGCCAGCGAACAAACCGACCCCGATCAGCGGGTGCGGGTGATAAACCTATGCAGCAGCTACACCTATCTGTCTGACGGCTATTATTGTTCGCTGCTCGCCGAGGCACGCAATCACCACGTCATTCCCTCGGTGAAGGTCATCAACGACTTGGGCAAAAATGCGCTGTACCGTTTGCAACTGGAAGACTTAAACCAGCCGCTGGCGCGGGCGTTTAAACATCAAAATAAAAACGGCGAATTCACCCTGTATAGTTATTTCGGCACGACGCCGGAAGCGGCTTTTCAAGAACTGACCCGACTGCTGTTCGAGCGTTTCGCTTGCCCGATCTTGGAAATTAGCTTGCGCTTTGACCAGCAATGGCAAATCACCGATCTAAAAGCCGTGTCTCCCCGGCAATTGGACGATGCCATGCAAACCTTGTTTGCCGACGCGCTGGACCGCTTTAGTAAAAAGGTATGGCGGAAAAGCCGGGCCCGGAAAACCGCCCGCTACGATTTGGCGATTCTGATCAACCCCTCCGAACAATTGCCGCCCAGCAATCGCGGCGCGCTGAAAAAATTTATCGATGCCGGCCGGCAACTGGGCATAGATGTGGAATTGATCACCTTGAATCATTACGGCCGTCTGCCGGAATTTGATGGCCTGTTCATCCGCGAGACCACCGCCATCGACCATCACACTTACCGTTTCGCTAAAAAAGCGGAAGCGGAAGGCTTGGTGGTGATCGACGATCCGACGTCCATCCTGCGCTGCGCCAATAAAGTCTACCTGGCCGATCTGTTTCGCACCCACAAAGTACCGTCGCCGAAAACCTGGATCTTGCACAAAGGCAATACCCAACATCTGGATAATCTGGAAGCCATCGCCGGTTATCCGGTGGTGATCAAAATCCCTGATGGCTCGTTTTCGCGTGGCATCGTCAAAGTGCATAACCGCCAGGAACTGGAAAGCAAAGTTGCCGAATTGTTCGAGCAATCGGCGCTATTGCTGGCCCAGGAATTTTTATACACCGATTTTGATTGGCGCATCGGCATCTTCAACCAAAAAGCCCTGTACGCCTGCCGCTATTTCATGGTGAAAAATCATTGGCAAATCTACCGGCACGGCGCCAAACGCACCGACAGCGGCAACTTTGACACCCTGCCTACCTTCGAAGTACCCAAAGGCGTACTGGAAGCGGCCTTGCGGGCCACGCAACCTATCGGCAACGGTTTATATGGTGTGGATGTGAAAGAAATCAACGGCAAGGGCTACGTGATAGAAGTCAACGACAATCCCAGCATCGACAGCGGCGTGGAAGACCAATATCTGGGTGATGAATTGTACAAAGCCATCATGAGCGAATTTCTGCGGCGGATGGACAACCGCAGCAAAGGGGTCGCGCAGTGACAGACAAACCGCTCGACGTACTTTGCGTCGGCCATGCCAGTTACGATTTGGTGTTTTCGGTGCCGCATCATCCCGGTGCCGATGAGAAGCTAGTTGCCGACGACTTGCTGGGCTGCGGTGGCGGACCCGCTGCCAACGCCGCCGTTACGGTTGCCAAACTAGGCGGTAAGGCCGGTTTTTGCGGTTATTTGGGTAATGACGTGTATGGCGACAGTCATTTGCGGGAGTTGCAAGAACACGGTGTGGATACCCAGCTTGTTGTGCGCGGCACATCGCCAACCCCGCTATCGACGGTGCTGGTCAAACCGAACGGTCAGCGCGCGTTAATCAATTACAAAGGGCAAACCAGCGCCCTGCCCGCCAACGCCATCAACTTTGACGATCTAGCAGCCAAAGTGCTGTTGTTCGATGGACACGAACCGCATATTTCCCTTCGTTTTCTGAATCAGTTAACCCACCCCATACCTTCAGTGTTAGACGCCGGCTCGCTGCACGACGGTACTTTGGCTTTGATGGACAAAGTCGAATATCTGGTCTGTTCGGAGAAGTTTGCGTTGCAATACGCCGATGACGAGCATAACGCTTTAAGCAAACTGGCGACGATTGCTCCTGTGGTAGTAGTTACCCTGGGTGAACGTGGCTTGATCTGGCAACGCGACCAGGAGCGCGGCAGCCTCGGCGCGCCGCCCGTCGTCGCGATAGACACCACCGGTGCCGGCGAC